>JBGUWM010000117.1:0-1788 GCA_045221175.1 Acutalibacteraceae bacterium
TGAGGGTGTCGATCAGATACTCGCAACACTTCAAAGAGCAAAGCAGTCAAGTGATATAAAGCCGTATGTTCTCGGTATGCTCGTTACTATGTATAACAAACGCACGAATTCCGCAAGGGCGATTATGGACGCTATGAACGAAAGCTACGGAGAATATGTCTTTGAAACAGCCATTGCTTTTCGTGATGAAGTCAAGGGTGCAACCATTGAGCATAAAACTCTTGTCGGTAAAAAGAACAGTATCACCGGACAGCAGTATATGGCTGTTGTTGATGAGATCATCGGCAAGGAGGGGCAAGCAAATGGCTAAGAAGTTTGAGATACAGAAGCAAGGCTTTCCGTCCGTCGCTGATGCCTACAATGGTCTTTTGGGTATGGATAACAACCGTGTTGTCAATCTGCCTATGTCACAGCTTGACGAAATTGACGATCAACCGTTCCCGATAAATGACAGCAAGGTAGATCAGATAGCAGACAGTATAGATGCAGTCGGTGTATTGGAGCCTGTTATCGTTGCAAAAAGCGGTGACAGATACAGTATCCTTTCGGGCAGACACCGTTTCAGGGCTTGTCAGAAGCTCGGCAAAACAGATATTCCCTGTTTTGTAAAAGACTACTCTGCTGATGATCCGACTGCAAGATTTATACTGCTTGCAACGAACACCGACAGGAACAATGAATATGCTCCGACAGTTTACGCAAGAGCTTATGCCGAACAGCTTGAGCTGATGAAACAGCTCGGCAAGAAAGCAACTGTATCAGCGATTGCCGAAAATAACAATATGAGCCGCAAGCAGATCTACAGATATATCAGGCTCAATGAGCTGATAGCTGAATTGCAGGAATGGGTTGACAAAAGCATTATCACCATTGAAGCCGCCGTTGAGCTGTCTTTTATCTCCGAAGAAAAACAGCATATCATATTTGAGCATATCAATGGACTTGGCATAGCTGACAGCGTTATCACAAGGCATTTCAAAGTAGTGACAACGAAAAGAATACATAGTGTGGCAGATACTATCAGTGATTATGAATTTTCCGCAAATGCAAATATTGATAAGATAATATTCAGTGCTTACGAAGCAAAGACAACTGTTCCGACTGCACAAGTGGGACTTGAAGTCCCACTTTCTCCGACGAAGGATGAAAAGCAGTTAGAAATTATCCCCGAACAATCCGCTCCGATCAAAGAAAAAGAGACCGTTCCGACTGCACAAGTGGGACTTGAAGTCCCACTTTCTCCGACAAAAGACGAAAAGCAGTCAGAAATTATCCCCGAACAGCCTGCTCCGTCCAAAGAAAAAAAGACAGTCCCGACCGAGCAAGTGGGACTTCAAGTCCCACTTGCTTCAAATGATGTTGAACATAAAGCGGTGATCGTTACTGAGCAGACTGTATCTGATGAGGGAAGCAAAGCACAGGACGAACTTAAGGTCGTTTGGTAAAAAACATTGACAAAACTCATAACATCATGTTATAATATCAATAATCCAAAAGGGTTAAATTCAGGTACGATTTATGTACCGGAAGGAGATGGTCATATTGAAAATACGAACGGATTTTGTGACTAATTCAAGCAGCAGCAGTTTTTGCGTGAAGATAAGAATTATAGGTAAAAATGGGAAGGAAACACAATTTGAAGAAGATAGTTACGAATATGACCCGGAAGGTTTTGGTTCGGTGAGTTTTTCGGGTTCAGGAGATCAAATTCTTCGCGAGAAAAAAACAGAGAATTTGTGCAAATATCTGACTGAGTGTATTTATGATGACTACGAGAGATGGGATGAT
>JBGUWM010000118.1:0-7031 GCA_045221175.1 Acutalibacteraceae bacterium
ATGTAAAGATCGTTACCGGAACATATTCGTCCGGTGCGGTCACGCACCCGGCAGGCGAGACCCGGGGGACATCGGTGATTGGTTATATTTTAATCACCCAATTAACAAAAGCCGGATAACATAAAACAGGAAAACTAACACCATTACAGATTGTCGGTTTTCCTGTTTGCCGTTTTTTACTCTGTCATCGTTTCTGTTTCAATACGAATATGACTGTTTCCCGCTGCATCCTTTGTCACAACAATACGGTTCGATATGCGTGATTTCAGATCTTCAACATGAGAAATAATACCAACAAGACATCTTCCTTCATTGCTCAGCTCGGAAAATACTCTGTACGCATTTTCCAGTGCTTTTTCGTCAAGTGTTCCAAAACCCTCGTCAATGAACATCGTTTCAAGATGCACGCCGCTGACAGTAGACTGAATAACATCTGAAAAACCAAGTGCCAGCGATAAAGACGCCATAAAGGATTCACCACCTGACAACGACTTTACACTTCGTTTGGTTGCGCTGTCATGGTCAATAACATCAATATCCAGACCGCTTTTGCTCCTTTTTTCCAGCGCCTGCTCTGAACGGCAGAATTCGTATTTTCCGTTACTCATTTTCAATAATCGGAGATTTGCTAATGACAAGATACTGTCAAAATACCTTGCCTGTGCAAATACTTCCAGCGTAATCTTATCCTTACCGCCGGTAAGCTTGCCGTTTGCCGTATTACTCAGCTCATTTGCCTGCAGATACAACTCCTGTAGTTTGTCATACCTCGCCATGTTTTCTTCTATATACTGAAGTATCTGACGATTGGCATCCATTCTCAGCCTTATTGCGGAAAACTCCTGATTTCTTGTATCATTCTCTTTTTTTAACGAATCTGCTCGTTCTTTCAGCGCTCTGATCTCTTCTTTTTCTGATTCCTCAGTTACCTGACCAAAGCTTTTAAGTGCCGTTTCCTCTGCTTTGATCTGACTGATACATTCATTCAGATTTTTTTCGGCTGCTTTGAACTGTTGCCGGAGCAATAGTGCTTCCTTTGACAAATTCTTTACTGCTTTATCCAGTTCATCTCTGCTTTGAAACGGCAGTGTGTTTTCAATCAGTATGATACTCTCTTTCAGACTTGTTTGTTTCTGCATAAAAACAGCACCATCTGTTTTCAGTTTTTCGGCTTCTTCACGGGTGGTTTCAATCTCTTTTTCAATTTCTGGCAGCTTTTGATTTATTTCTTCCATTCGTTCGATCTGCTGATTGTATTGCTCGATGAGTTGTTGTTGATCGTCTATTTTTTTCCTTAGCTCTTTCCCGGCTGCTTCTATGCTTTTTTCCAAGTCCTGCGGTGTTTTCACCTCTCCGTATAGCTCCTCTGATTTCTTTTCAAGTTCCTGCAAAGTGTTGTTGCACAATCCTTCTGCTCTGCTGCAGGAAGCAGCAGAAGCACTTGCCTTTTCATTCCATTCTTCTGCTTGTTTTCTCGCCAGCTCCACCTGTTGCTTGGAAGGCGCATCTTCTCTTTTATGAGCAATCTTTGGATGTTCAACGGATCCACAGACAGGGCATGGTTTTCCTTCCATCAATGACTCGGCAATGATTCCCGCCTGCTCATCCAGAAACGCCGTATTCAGCATCGCAGCTTTCTGCTGCTTATTCTTCATTTCGTCCCTGTCGATTTTGTATTGCTCCAGTGCTTTCTGATGTTCAGAAACATATCCCTTATACGCATTGATCACCTTGAAAATAGTCCTGTATGTTTTGATCCTTGTTTCGTATTCTGCACTGGCAGCCTTGACCTTTTCGCAAAGTGCTGCCGCATCAGTCAGTTTTTCCCGTTCTTTCTTCAGCATCTCAGATGTCTTTACAAGCTCTGCCAACTTTGCAGACTTCGTAACAGCCTTCTTCCCGGTTACGGTAATGGCTGTTTCTGTTTGCTGCAGTTCTTTTCGAAGCCTTTCCAGTCTGGCATATTCCGGCAGCTTTTCCTGCAAAACCTTCTGCTGTCCTTCCAGTTCCCCTGCTCTTTTTTCATGATCCGTTACAGCATCATATTGTTCCTGTGCCAGCGGCAATTGCTGACGGGCTTTTTTCAGCTTTTCTTTTGTGACGAGGTATTGCTCCCGTCTTTTCTCTCGTTCCTCCGCTTTTCCGATAGCCGTATGCAGCGCCGACATCTTTTCTGCTGTAACAGTAATGTCTTTTTCCGTTTTATGCAGCTTTTCCTGGTCTTCTCCAATTATTTTATTCAGAAGCTGAACCGTCTGCTCCTGATTGGTAATCACTTCTGTATTCTTGTCTTT
The DNA here is from genome assembly GCA_045221175.1 of Acutalibacteraceae bacterium. Classification (GTDB taxonomy): domain Bacteria; phylum Bacillota; class Clostridia; order Oscillospirales; family Acutalibacteraceae; genus UBA1213. Next base: position 2,295 of record JBGUWM010000118.1, read on the forward strand.
TATCTGTTCTGTTTCTTCTGCAAAAGCACTGTTTTCACTACAATTTATTTGCAAGATCCGTGAAATCATGCCATTTGTCAATACTTCATGATCTCTTCTGTATTTCTCTGCCAGAGCTTTCAGCTCTTCCTGTAGTATGCTGAATCGCTCTGTGCTGAAAATGGCACGGAGTATTTCTGTCTTTTCGGCAGTGTCTGCATTCAGCACTCTCATAAATGCTCCCTGCGCTATCATCGAAAGCTGTTTGAATTTTTTGGTATCTATTCCGATGATTTCTGTAATTCTATTGTCATTCTTTTTCAGTTTCTCTGTATGAGCATTATCGCCATCATATATTGTCAGCTCTATCTCAGCACTCTGCTTGGTTGTACCTCCGCCTCTTTTAGGTCTTTCATATTCCGGATTGCGTCTGACCATATATTTTGTTCCTTTTGACATAAAGGTAAGCTCAACATAGGTGGGGAGTTCCGGTGCAGCATTCTTACTGCGAAACAGCTTAGGATCTCTCAGATCGCCGCTCGCCTCTCCATACAACGCATAGCTGATAGCATCAAAAATAGTGGTTTTCCCTGCTCCGGTATCTCCGGTGATCAGATACAAACCCTTTTTTCCGAATTTTGTAAAATCAATTGTCGTTTCGTTCAGATACGAACAAAATGCAGACATTTTCAGTTTTAACGGCAGCATTTTTTCACCCCCACACCTTATCTATCATCTCGGTCAACATTGATCGCTGTAAATCTGTCAGTTCTGTTTCCGGGTGCTGCTGTGAAAACAGATCTTCAAAAATCTCTCTCGGCGTTTTCTCTTCTGTGACGGTACTGACACCGTCAGATTCTGTCTGCAAGCGTGTGCCTTTGCGCTTATATGAAACCGAGATCAGATTAGGGTAAATCTGACGAAGTCCCTGTGCGGCATACGGTATATCCTGCTCATCGGTCAATTCAACATAAATATAATCCTCTGATCCGAGCACAACGTTTGTCAGCTCCTGAAATGTTCCCGTCAGCTTTTTCATATCACGCAAGGGAATAAGCGGTATCTTATCAATTGTGATATGCCCCTTCTCCATGAGTGTAATCAGACTCATGGACTTTTGGTGTCTGATCTCTGAAAGAGAATATTTTAGGGGTGTACCGCAGTAGCGAATCTTGTCACTGCCAACATTCTGCGGTGTATGCAAATGTCCCAACGCTACATAATCAAACGGATCATATACAGTTTTTTCAACACTTTCTGTACCGCCTACCGTGATCTCTGAATCGGACACGCCGGCGCCTGCTACAAACTGATGCGATAGTATAATATTTCTTTGCGCTGTATCCGGCTTCATTTGTCTGATCATATAGTCTACCGCTGCCGTATAACTGTTCAGACTCTGACCGAATGCATTATTTACGTCGACAGGACGCAAAAAAGGCAAAAGATAAAAATTGACGGCTCCGTATTCATCATGCAATGTCACAGGATATACAGCATCCTCCACTTTTGTACCGATCCATATCCTGTTTTTTTTCATAATTCCTGCTCCAAAAGAAAGCCTGTCGGCTGAATCGTGGTTGCCGCTGATCATGATAACGGATATTTCCATTTCGGTCAATCTTTGCAGTATTTCATCAAACAGCAATACCGCCTCTACCGGTGGTATACTTTTATCGTAAATATCACCTGACAGCAGGACTGCGTCGACAGGATGATGATGCAGGTATTCAAAAATCTGTTCAAAGATATATCGCTGCTCTTGTATCATGGACATTTCACAGATTTTGATTCCTAAATGAAGGTCTGACAAGTGTAACAGTTTCATCACTTCAACTCCCCTTTATTTGTAACATCATTATATCACAATTATTTCCAAAATAAAAGTTTTCTTCCCTTTTTTGCGTGAATTATGCGTACAAAAAAACTCCTCCGCAAATAGCGAAGGAGTTTTGACATAAGCATTGATTATTTTGGTTTCATGCTTGTCATTCAGCGTTCTGCCGCCTTGTTTTTTTGCTCGTTTTTGTGTTTAAGTTTTTCTTTCAGCTTATCACTCCCAAAAAACAATGCAATCAACATACCTACTATAAAAACGATAACAGACACTGTAATATTAAGCGGAGAGGCAACAAAATTACTGATAAACTGCTCTCCCTTTTCAACGGCTTCCTGTACCAGCTTATGATCTTCAGCTTTGAATTTCAGAAAGATCACCAGCGGAGACCCGACCATCAGTCCGATAATCGCAAAATATGTCATTTGCGGAAATTTTTTGATGCACATGTCTATCAGCTTTGCTCCGAATACAATACCAACAATTACGCCCAATCCTACCGGGATAAGCGTCATGCAGCTTCCGGCAAAGTTTTTCGTCAACCCGGAAATAGCGCCGATAACCGTAGAATATACGCCAAACACCATCAGAATCATTGAGCCGCTGACACCCGGAATAATCATACACATAGCCGCTACTGTTGCACTAATGAAGAAATAAAACCAGTTTGCGACGTTCAGCTCCATGACAGCACCTTTACTGCTGGTATCAACAAACGCCAGCGCTGTCATGCTTGCCAAAAAAACAACCATTGGAATCAGTGCATACCATTTAAAACCTGTAGACACCGCTTTTTTGAATACCAACGGCAAACTGCCGATGATCAGCCCGATAAAGAAAAAACAAGTGGGAAGCGGATGATAAGTAATCAGATACTTGATAAGATACGAGAATAAAACAATCCCCGCTCCTGCACCCAGCACTATCGGTATCAGAAACTTCATGCTTTGTTTGAAATGACGACGGATCCCGGTAAATGAATCTATCAGCTTATCATATATATTCAGCATAACTGCCATAGTGCCGCCGCTTACACCGGGAATGATATTGGCTACGCCGATAATACAGCCATATATCATGTTTAGTATGATATCCAGATACTTTTTGATTGCTTTCAAGATAATGTTCCTCCTTAATTCTGTTTGCGTACGATTCGATACTCATCATCACTGCTGTAATAGGGACATGATTCCAATGTTCCTGATAAAAACCGGGCTGTTTCGTCTTCGTCCAGATTGACAAGGCATTCATAACATTCATATTCTTCGTCATACACATAGTGGCTGCAGCTTTCACAGCCGGAAAAATCTGCCATAACTGCACTCTCCTTTCACCGATTTACATAGTACCATAATATGACTCGGAATGCAATCGCAGACTTAAAAATTCTGCTTTTTCATTTCACGATCTATTTTGGCTATAGAAATACAGCAATTGTGACAGTGATCAGGACTTCTGCCCCTATTCTGTTATGAAATTATACAAAGCGTATTTTTTTTTGATTTTTTTTCAAAAAACCCTTGCATTTTTTTTGAAATAATGATAATATAAGCTGTACGCAAGATAGGAAAAGGGAGGTGTCGGAATGCCTAACATTAAATCAGCAAAAAAGCGTGTGAAGGTTGCTGCTGCTAAAACAGAAGCTAACAAAATGGTGAAGAGCAATCTGAAAACTACTATCAAGAAGGCTAATGCTGCTATTGAAAGTGGTGCTGCAGATAAAGATATGGCTGTTCGTGTAGCTATCAAGAAGATTGATCAGGCCGCTGCTAAGGGTATCATGAAGAAGAATACTGCTTCCAGAAGAAAGTCTTCTCTGGCTCGTAAACTTAATGCTGCCGTTTAATCTACGGTTGGTATGACAGAACTGAATGACGATGTCACATCGCATCAAAGCAGAACTTTTTGTTCTGCTTTTCTTTTTGTCTGAAATCTTAGATTCTTTAGACATTATTTGCAAGATATTCTTGACTTTTTTGTAAAACAATTATATAATTAGCTTAAGATGAAATCGTATTCAGGAGGGCATTTCTATGAGTAAGAAGTTTTTGATTATCTTTATCTCTATTGTTGGCGGTCTTTGTGCGCTTTCTGCTGCTTTTGCTACCTTTATGCTGATCAGAGAGAAACATAAGAGAGATGAAGAAGAACTGGAACATTATCTTGACAGCTCTATTCTTTGATAATTGCCGACTTGAAACGACTGACTTCTGTCAGCCGTTTTTTTATTAACATCGTCTTTGATGAAAGGAGCTTTTATGATGGAACACAAGGGGACAAAACGACTGGAAACAGAACGCCTGATCTTGCGGAAATACAAAATCACCGATGCTGAAGAAATGTTTGTCAACTGGGCCTCCAGTCCTGTGGTCACAAGATACCTTACCTGGCAACCATATACCCGCACCTCTGATGTCAGATTGTATATCAAAAGCCGTATTGAGGCTTATCAACAACAAGACTGCTATGAGTGGGTCATTGAATGGAAACAAAACCATCAGGTGATCGGCAGCATTTCCGTTGTCAATATTGACGAACAAAAGAATTGTGCCGAAGTAGGATACTGTCTGTCCGAAGCTTACTGGGGACAAGGGATTATGACAGAAGCATTCCGCACTGTAATCAGGTTTCTTTTCTGCGATATCGGCTTTGAACGAATTGAAGCTAAACACGACAGCCGTAACTCGGCTTCCGGTAAAGTGATGGAAAAGTGCGGACTAAAAATAGAGAATCTGGTTCCAAGGGACAGTGAATCAACGGAAAATGCCGTTAAAACAGTTGTACGAGCTCTTTTTAGAAAAGATTACCGTCCATGAACCTGTTCGTTCATCGGACAATTTAACTCGGAGCAAAGCCCGATGTAAGCTCGCTTAACATCGGCTGCATTGATCCAACCTCACCGCAGGAGCTTTAGCTCCTCG
>JBGUWM010000119.1:0-1637 GCA_045221175.1 Acutalibacteraceae bacterium
ATTTGACCCGTACCGTTGTTCATTCCCGGTATTGTCATTTCCTTCAGTCCATTAAAGTTTATGATCATTTTGCACCTCTATCTGTTATTATTTCGGAACGAACGGAGTTGAAAAACGCCGCGTATTTTCGCTTATCCTCATTGCGGCAGGCGATATAGAAGGTATAGCGTGCCTTTTCTTCGTCGATTGGGATGGCGATACGTCCGTTCGGAGTGCCGCTTGCTTTGAGAATGACGTCAGATGAAAAGGCAGGGTAATCGGTGTTCATCACCAAGTCAAAAAAAGTCTCGCGGTCGGGCTGAATCAGGAAGGTTGTGTCAGCCATATAATCCTCGCATACGCTTTTCCAAAAGCCAATGTGCTGATAGAGCAGGAATTTTTCACCTGCGAGGTCGCTGAATTTTACGCTATCTTTATGTGCAAGACGGTGTTCTTTTGGAAGAACGACATAGAGGTGTTCCTCTGTATAGCGCTGAAAGAACAAGCCGCTGTTTTCAATCGGCTCGCGGACAATACCGATCTGATAGGCGCCGTTCTGCATACCGCTGAGCAGTTTTTCGCCGTAGACAAGCTCAGAGGAAATCGTCATATCTCCGAAGTGGTCTTGCAAAATCGGCATGAGGTCGGTCATCGGCTGGGGAGCGCACGCTCCTATGCGGATACTGTGCAGACTGCGGTCGAAGGCGATCACGCGGTTTATCATTTCTTTATTTTGATTCACCTGCGACTGCGCCAATGCTGCGGCAAGCTGACCTGTTTCATTCAGCGAGATTTTTTTGCTCTCGCGTATAAAGAGTTTAACACCCAAATCTTCCTCTAACTTCTTCATTGAACGGCTCAGTGCAGGCTGGCTGATGTGCAGCGCCTCCGCCGCCTTTGACAGTGTGCCGTGTTGTGCGAACGCCGCTAACTGTTCGAGTAAATATATTTCAATCATATTCTCACCCCCAATATAATTATTAGTTATATTTATATAAACAATCGGTATTTTACTTTTCCTCTATTCTATCATATAATTTAAGCATAGGCAAGTAGTAAATATATAATTATTGATTGGAGTGAAAAATATGAACCGGACTATTCAAACAGTTTCCTGCTTTCTCTGCTGTCTTTTGACAATGCTCGCGTTTTGCGGCTGTCATACAAACGCGGCGAGTGACGCCAAGGAAAAATCAAATTCCGATTTGCTCGGCGATACAGACGGCGACGGCTCTGTTTCCATCGGCGATGTTACCGTTATTCAACAGCATATTGCAAATATAATCAGTTTGCAAAATAACAGATTAAAATGCGCTGACATCAACGGAAACGGAAGTGTTGACATTACCGACGCGACCGAGCTACAGCGCTATCTGGCGGAGTACGACGTGACGTATGCCGTCGGAAAACCGATAAGCAACGATACAGAAGAACCCCCTGCTATTGAGCAAACAGGTATGACAAATCAAGTGCCCTCGTCCTATTTAAGCGCGGCGGCGCAGGGCGGTACGGTTCGTGAGATTAAATATCAATCGAAAGACTACGCCGGAAACGGCGGCGACATCACCAAGCAGGCGTTTGTCTATTTGCCCTACGGCTATGATGAAAAAGACGCCGATACACGGTACAACATTCTCTATTTAATGCACGGCTGGGGC
>JBGUWM010000120.1:0-16307 GCA_045221175.1 Acutalibacteraceae bacterium
GGTTTCAGTGGGGGATTATAACCCCCACTGAAAGTCCGAATGGCACCCGCCGCCTAAGAGGCGGGGGACATCGGTGATTGGTTATAGCGTCGGCGACGCGTCGAAGTCTGCATAAAACGGCTTTTCAGCGTTTTGCCCTGAAAAGGCTGTCCGCATCACCGCAAAGTTCCATTAAGGTATTTAATTGAATTTTAGTATGAGACGGCTATGGTTCTCATTTGTATGCTTAGTGCGTTTATTGTGATGATGTTCTTTGTAGTATATTTGAAAGTGATACTATAAAATTCCCGTATTGACCCGAAAACCATAAACGATCCCCGTACACTGCTTGTTCAAGGCCGTGTACGGGGATCATTTTAATCCGTCTGATCAATTTGTTTTATTAATCTGTTTATTATTCTGCATAAACTGTCTTGATACCGTACCCTGCTCTTCCCTTACCCCTGCGGATTCTGGGGATACGGAGGATACTGTCCGTTACCTGCATTCTGCGGATTCTGAGGATACTGGGGATACTGTCCGTTTCCTGCATTCTGCGGATTCTGTGGATATTGAGGATACTGTCCGTTTCCTGCATTCTGTGGATTCTGAGGATACTGGGGATACTGTCCGTTGCCTGCATTCTGCGGATTCTGGGGATACTGTGGATACTGTACGTTTCCTGCGTTCTGCGGATCCTGTGGGTACGGAGGATACTGTCCGTTGCCTGCGTTCTGCGGATACGGCTGCGGTGCAAATACGGCACGTTTTTCCTTGGGCTGTTTCGGCGCTTTTGGCTGCTTGGGCTTTTTGGGCTTTTTAGGCTTCTGTTTTCTGTTCTGCAGCTTTTTCAACAGCTTTTTACCGAACACCGTCAGCAATACAAACAAAACTGCGGCAACTACAGCAAGAATCAACGTGGTAATCGTTCTGCCAATCCACGCATCACGCACAGACAGTACCTGATGCAGTCCGTCATAATCATTTGTTTCCAGACGTTCAATCAGATGCTCTCCGGAAATGGTGTTGGACACTCTGATGCACTGATACAAACAGAAACTGCCTGCCAGCGCTGAAAGAATAGCAGCAAATAACAGGAACATCCGAACCGCCAACAGAACTGCCGCAAAGGAAGTCAACTTTCTCTTTTTGATCAGCATGATGGTCAGAATGACGCCTCCTGCGGTCACCAGTATCAGCACAACAGCGAATACCAGTTGTACCCAGAAGGGTATTTCCGTCTGATTCAGAACAGAAGCTGCAGAACTGCCCGCCTCGGTGCGAATGACCGTAACCACTCTTTCGGTACGGATTCCGAAGGGACTTTCAATGGAAAAACGCAGAGCATTTTCTCCGGAAGCAAGCTTTGCTTCCGCTGCAAACTCTCCCTCTGCTTCCACCTTCACCTCTTCTCCGTTCAGCTTCAGGGCTGCATCGGGTGTTGTCTTTCCGGCAATGACAATGCTGTCACGATCTGTTACCAGTTTGTCCGTTACACCGTAAAACTCGATGAAAGCAGGCGCACTCTGTACGCTGATCGACTTTGAAACCGTATACTGTTCATTGTCTGACGGATAGTAGGTGACAGAAACCTCATTAGTTGTCATCGGCTCCAAGGGCAGTGAAAGCGAAGATGTTCCGCTGAGCTGATAACGGTTGGTCTTGCCGTTGATGACAATATCCGCAGGAACTGTTTTGTCCCCTGTTTCATAGCTGACGGTTACCATCAGATCACCGGTCACTTCCGGTGTATCAATCGTCACCTTCACACTGCCGCCATAGCTTAGCTTCAGCGTATACATCACCTGATAGGTATCCTGATAGATCGGCATCAGCCTTAACGTCACTTCGTCTTTTGCCAGAAAGTCTGTATTCGTAACGCTTTTGTCAAATTCATCGTAAATCAGCAGTTCTCCGTCCTTATCGACGGCAGATACCAGCATCTTCTGATAATTGTCTTCAACAGCACTCCAGTCAACGTACATGGTCTGTGTTGTTGCGTCTGCCCTTGTGACAATCTTGCTGCTGTCACCCTGTTGGGTGTGACCCTTGATCTGCAAAGGCTTGTCGGCAACGGCGTGGGCTTCGGAAGTCAGATCATTACCGTAATCAACCACCGCATCCATACTCAACTGCCATTCACCGTCAGGCAAATGGCTGATATCCAGCTCAACGGAGTTTTCTTTGCCTGTTGAGCCCGATGTACGACGCAGCTCTGTTTTCATCTCAGAACCTGTGATATCCGCCTTTGCCGTTGCATAAATGTACCAATCAAAATACTTTTCTTCGGACGAATTGATTGTTGTCTTGACGGTAACACGGTCGTTCTTTGGCTGTGACACCGTAAAGGAAGACACACTGATCTGCTCATACCATACCAGTACGGTAAAGTCAATCTCCGCTGTGGACTGAATGGTCCATTTTCCCTGAGGAGCGTCCTTCAGGTAATAATAGAGGATTCCCTTCTGTTTTTCAGCTTTTGCGTAATCTGCATCTTTGCTGTAAGTTTTAGAAGGACCCTTTACCGTAATTCCGGGGGCTTTGTCCCCTTTATACTGAATGATGATTTCAATGTTTTCATTATGATCCAGATTAAAATCATAGTTATTGGCAGCATGAACCGTCATCGGTGCTGACAGTGATAATACGGATACCGTCAGCAGAACGGATAACAGCAGCATCATGATCATGCTCCATGCTTTTTTGACAGAAACTGTTCTGCTTTGGCTCATCCTGCAATCACCGCCTTTCCGTTCCACTCAATATTCAGAGGTTTGCCGTCGTTCAGATTTGCAATAAAGGCAAAAACATAATCGCCGTTGTGCTTCTGATAAACACCGATAAAGGCTTTGCCTGTGGTTTCGTCATGTGCTGAGAATATCCACCAGCCGATATCATACTTCACCTTGCCGTCGGCATTCAGTCCGATCACCTTATCGCTCAGGGCAACTCCTCCGCCTGCGCCTACATCTATCTTGCAGTTGGACGAATCTATTTTCAGTCCTCTGTGGTACGAACCGATCATACCTGCCACCGGCTCTTCGTCATATCCTAACAGTGTGTTGCTGTAAGGAATCGCCAGTCCCAGCTTGATGTCGGCTTCTCCCAGCTCTGCCAGCTCCAGCAGCTTCAACTTAGTGGATACGCCGATATACTTATGTCCCAGACTCAGCGAAAGCGTTGTGTCGTCTAGACTCAGCAGGTCAACGTCACCGACAAATTTTTCCAGTGCCGGCAAATATGCCGATACCTTCATAACAGAAATCTTGCAGCTTCCCTCTATCGTCATACCGGCAATTCCCTGATCTGCCATGTCCGTTCCTGCTACCTTAAAATCTGAGAAGGTAACCGGTACACCGCTGATGGTCGTATTGATATCCATGTCACAGCCGAGCCGCAGGGTATCAAACTTTCCTTCTTTCCAGCCCAGTTCAATGGAAGGACCGAATTTCAGGAAGGCAATATTCACGCCCAGCTTAAAGCTATAGTTGCCCTGTCGGGTATCCAGTTTTAGCTCAAAGTCGCTCAGGTTAGCATACAACTGCATATTGCCCAGCTTGACAGGATCGTAATTGTCCTGATCGGAAGATGAAGACGTTATCTCCAGTACGCAGTCAAGGCCATTTTCAGAGGCTACCAGCTTTTCTTCATGAGAGGTCGTAAACTTAAACAATTTATTGACGCCGGTTGTCTTCAATAACTGGTCCTGCATGGGCAGTGCTGTTGAAAATTCATTGAAGCCCAGTTCTATTCTGTCAGGATACAGCCGCATACCCGGAGCATTCAGCTCAACCAGCGATTGTATCATCAGTCCGCCGCCCAGATAAGCAGCATCTGTACGGAATTCGTCCGATGATGCAGCGATACCGTAGTTGCGGTACAGCGTCAGACTCTCAATCTTCGGCAGATTGATGACATAACCGGAGTCTGCCATGAATTTGCCAAACGCATTGAGCTGATCGTTCCCCTTCTGAAAACCGATATATGCCTTGGGTGCGCTGATCTGCACACTGCTGTCATTGTTGACATCACCCGTGATGGTTAAGCCGTTGGTAAAGCCCAGCCAGTTGTTCATTCTGACAAAGCCTGACAGTTGAATCTCATTGCCCAGGTGGGATACATTGCTTGCTTCAAATACGTAATCGCCAAACCGAATGGTGTTGCCGTTTTGTGTGCCGATGACCAGACCATCGTCAAAAATACAACGTCTTCCGTCAACCTTTACGATAACATCATACACACCGCAGGCTGCCGATGCCGGTACGGTAATCTTCCACGAAGTGTCACTTTCATATTCACACTTCAGATCGTACGACATTCCTGCCTTGATGCTGACAGTCAATTCCTTATCCTTGGTCAGCGATTTTCCGAGCAGGTGAATGGTCTGATCAGACGAGGATTTATACAGCATACGGGTATCCAGACCGCTGACAGTCAAATCCTGCAGCGGAATTTCATAATCTTCTCCCAGCGCATCTTCAGAAGCATCGTTCTGCTTTCCTACAGAATAGCTCTGCTCATCATATACTTTTGCGTCCGCTTTATATGCCGCCATTGCCTTACGGCTGACCAGCAGCGTATCCTGTGCCTGATACGTTACTTTATAGCGGTTGCGGCTGATTCCATAGAGATAGCGGTAGAAGGACAGCAGCGAATTGGAATCGGATACATAAGTATAACTGCCGCCGCCTGCCTGTGAGTAGGCACTCAGAACGACGGAATCTACATCTGCGCCAAGTCCCATGGAATAGATGACAACGTCTTTCTGTCCGCAGAGATTTTTCAGTTCTCTGATAGTGTCGTCTCCCGGTGTGGAATCCTGTCCGTCGGACATAACGATCATAATATTCATACTGTCGCCTGCAGACGCCTGATTCAGACCTTCTTTCACGCCGTCCAGTATATTGGTGCCGCCTCTGTCGTGCATTCTGTCAATTGCCTGTAACAAAGCAGCCTTGGTCGAGCCTAAGGGCGCACTGCTGTCTGACAGAACTGAACTGTCAAACGCCACAATGCCTGCCTTCACATCTCCCGACAGATTATTGACAAACACCTGTAAAGCAGATTTCAGGTCACTGATCTTCGACCCGCTCATACTGCCGGAATTATCACACACCAAAATGATATTGAAGCGTTCGTCTTCAATCTTGGTCACCTGATAATCCTTGATTTCTATATTACAGTCGTAAATCTCAATATTTTTCCGGAAGCTCTCGGCATCGGTTGCAATACTTTCATCTACTGCCACCGTCAGTGTCACTTCGTCAAATTTTGATGCGTCTACAGACGCAATATTCACCGATCCCGTAATCTGATTGACCTGTGATGTGACGTGCTTGCTGAATTCTCTTTGTTCATACGCTTCGTCACTGTCTGTATCACCGTCATCGTCATCGTACTGACTGTCCATCAATCCGATTTCAGGATCATTATCTTCCGTTAAAAGCGGCATCGGATATTCTTCCGCCTGAGTCAGACCCTCTTCACTTTCTTCCAGTCTGTTTGATACCGATTCGGCAAACGCTTTGTCCTCGGGGGTAAGATCGGTACCAAACCCGCTCTGCATTTCTTCCGCTGTCATGTGTTCGACCATGCGGTTGACATAACTGTCTATCTCTTTCAGACCTTCGGTATTATCCTTGTCCTGCAGAATTGTGTTGATGGCAGATGCGGCACCACTGTATACTTCGTCTTCACTGTTGCCGGCTGTGATCAGGGCTTTTTGAATGTATTCCGCATTCTTGTCCGTATCATCGTCATCAAAATTCAGTCTTGCCAGTTCCAGATACAGCTTGGAAGCCTCTTTTTCATCTCCGCTTTCTGCCATAGCAAGCAGTTGGGACTTGACCCACCTTTTGTACGACTTGGGCGAGCTGATATCCGTCTGTTCCAGCATCGCTTTGGCATTATCAATCAGAGTCTGCTTCTCTCCGAAATCGCGGCTTTGTTCCTGATTCTGAATCCAGCCGGAAATCTTATGATTCTTTTCATGAATAGATGCACCGGCACTGCTGTTTTTCAGAACGGAATTGCTGATCCTTCCGGTACGGCACAGTTCCGCCAGTATCAGCAGAGAATGGGAATCCGTATAACCGGGTGAGCGTTCCACAATCGTTTCATAGTCCTTGGCGATGGTCAAAGCCTTCAGATAACTCAGCTCCATCACCGAAGAAGAAAACAGATACGGCTTGGATTGATAATATGTATCATATTTTTCAGCCTGCTCTTTTGCAATGGCAGCGGACGTGAGGGTAACGTCCATCAAATCCACGGTGCTGTAACACTCTGCTGCACCGATCGCCTCTTCCGGCAGTTGATAGCCCTCAATCTCCTTATAAATCAGTTCAAAAAGCTTCTGATAAGTACCGCCGCCCTTCATCAGCAGCGTTACCTCGTTATGCTCCGGCGAGAAGTTGTCTTTATTCAGAGCACTGTGCTGCTCAAGATATCTGTACAATCCGTCAGCCTGCATATAATTCTTACGCATAGCCTCCATTCTGGCTCTTGCCAGCATATATCTGTCATTCACCGGATACTCTGCAGCATATTCGTTGAGAATCCTTTCCGCTCCGACAGTTTCCCCCTGCGTGAGCAATGCAAACGCCATATCAAGGTAGCCATTCTGCGAAGTGACTTCTACCGAATATGACTGTTCTGCCGACGCTGCCGGCAGTGATGCAAAGGTAATGCTGACGATCAGTATGCCGATCAACGCAGCAGGCAGCAGCGCAACAGATGACCAGATCCACATCTTACGGCGCTTCTTCTGAAAGACCGAGAGCAGAATCGTACAGATCAGTGCAGCTAAAAACAGCAACAAAACCACGATTAAAGCATTCATGTCATTCTTCCTTTCTGAGATAAATTTGTAAAGTAATATTCTGATATATTATACCAAAATTCACTATTATAATCAATAAGAATCGACAAATTTTCATGGAAATCAAATATAGCGGAACACAAATACTTTTCTTCAAAAAAAAATATCATTGCCTGCTCCCCCTCTTCTGATTCCTCTGAGTGGATGATTGCAGCAACCCCCGTAATTTTAACGAATATACAACCGTTGTACGGCTCACTGATCACACTACCGATGACACTTTCGTCACTGATTATTGACCAGCAGCAGGTTTTATTCCGGTTCACGCCGGCAATCGACAGAGAACCGGTCAATTCAATTGTAGGCTCAAAAAGAAGCAGATGACATTGCATTGTGGGACAAAACGCAAAACCCCCCGTCTGCAAAGCAGACGGGGGATAAAGTCACTGATACAAACTGTACAGGAAAGAATTACTCGAAGATCTTAGCAACAACGCCTGAACCTACAGTTCTGCCGCCTTCACGGATAGCGAAACGCAGACCTTCTTCCATAGCGATAGGTGTGATCAGCTCAACGTTCATGTCAACGTTATCGCCAGGCATGCACATCTCTGTGCCCTCGGGCAGGTTGATAACACCTGTAACGTCAGTTGTTCTGAAATAGAACTGAGGACGATAGTTGTTGAAGAAAGGTGTATGACGGCCGCCTTCGTCCTTGGTCAGTACGTATACATGGCCCTGGAACTTGGTGTGAGGATGAACGGAACCGGGCTTAGCAATAACCTGGCCTCTTTCGATCTCACTCTTCTGAATACCACGGAGCAGTACACCAACGTTGTCGCCTGCCTCAGCGTAATCCAGAGTCTTTCTGAACATTTCAAGACCTGTTACAACAGACTTCTTCTTCTCATCAGACAGACCAACGATTTCAACTTCTTCAGAAGTCTTGATCTGGCCTCTCTCAACTCTACCTGTAGCAACTGTGCCACGACCGGAGATGGTGAATACGTCCTCGACAGGCATCAGGAAGGGCAGGTCAGTTGTACGCTCAGGAGTAGGAATGTACTCGTCAACAGCCTTCATCAGCTCGTGGATGCAAGCATACTCAGGAGCATTAGGATCCTTAGAGTCAGAAGTCAGAGCCTTGTAAGCAGAGCCACGGATGATAGGTGTATCATCGCCCGGGAACTCATACTCATTGAGCAGCTCACGGATTTCCATCTCAACCAGGTCGAGAAGCTCTTCGTCGTCAACTTGGTCAGTCTTGTTCATGAATACTACAATGTAGGGTACGCCTACCTGACGGGAGAGAAGGATGTGCTCTCTTGTCTGGGGCATAGGACCGTCTGCAGCAGATACAACCAGGATAGCACCGTCCATCTGAGCAGCACCGGTGATCATGTTCTTAACATAGTCAGCGTGTCCGGGGCAGTCAACATGAGCATAGTGACGGTTAGCAGTCTCATACTCAACGTGAGCGGTGTTGATTGTGATACCACGCTCTCTCTCTTCGGGAGCCTTATCAATGTTAGCGTAATCAACGAATTCAGCGTCACCCTCAAGGTTCAGAACCTTTGTGATAGCAGCAGTCAGTGTTGTCTTACCGTGGTCAACATGGCCGATTGTACCGATGTTAACATGGGGCTTGTTTCTGGAAAATTTTTCCTTTGCCATTGGAAATTACCTCCTAAATAATAATATAATAAGCGTTACACTTAGCCTTATTGTACCAACAACAAGGCTAAAATGCAAGCATTTTTAATGATTTTTTATGAAAAATCAATCATCTTTTTTGCTTCTCGCCGAAATAATATCATCTGCAATATTCTTCGGTACTTCAGCGTAAGAGTTGGGCTCCATAACATACTGTCCACGACCCTGGGTCTTGGAACGCATGTCGGTAGCGTAGCCGAACATCTCTGACAGCGGAACCATTGCTACGATTCTCTGTGCGCCTGCTACTGCTTCCATGCCCTGGATCATACCACGGCGGGAGTTCAGGTCGCCGATAACGTCGCCCATGTATTCCTCCGGTACGGTAACCGTTACCTTCATAATCGGCTCGAGAATAACCGGATCGGCTTTTCTCATACCGGACTTGAATGCCATTGATGCGGCAATCTTAAATGCCATTTCAGAGGAGTCAACTTCATGATAAGATCCGTCATAAAGTGTAACCTTAACGTCAACGACATTGTAGCCTGCCAATACACCGGAGAGCATTGCGCCCTGGATACCGGCGTCAACTGCAGGAATATACTCCTTCGGGATTGCACCGCCGACAACGGCGTTGACAAACTCGTAGCCCTTGCCGGGGTTGGGTTCCATTCTGATCTTGACATGACCGTACTGTCCCTTACCGCCTGACTGTCTTGCATACTTCTCATCAACATCCGAATTCTTGCGGATTGTTTCTTTGTATGCAACCTGGGGCTTACCGATATTCGCTTCTACCTTGAATTCACGCAGCAGTCTGTCTACGATGATCTCCAGGTGAAGCTCACCCATACCTGCGATGATTGTCTGACCTGTTTCTTCGTCTGTATAAGCCTTGAAGGTCGGGTCTTCTTCAGCCAGCTTTGCCAGCGCAATACCCATCTTCTCCTGACCGGCTTTGGTCTTGGGCTCGATTGCAACACGGATAACAGGATCCGGGAATTCCATGGATTCCAGAATAACCGGGTGATTCTCGTCACAGAGAGTGTCGCCTGTTGTGGTATTCTTCAGACCAACTGCAGCAGCGATATCACCGGCATAAACGGTTTCGATATCCTGTCTGTGGTTAGCGTGCATCTGCAGGATACGGCCGATACGCTCGGAGTTATCCTTTGTAGAGTTATACACGTTGGAACCGGCGTTCAGTGTGCCGGCATATACACGGAAGAAGCACAGCTTACCAACGTAGGGGTCGGTAGCAATTTTGAATGCCAGAGCTGCAAAAGGCTCTGTATCAGAGGAAGGAACCTCTACTTCTTCTTCTGTATCGGGGTTGATACCCTTGATAGCGGGAACGTCTGTCGGAGCAGGCATATAGTCAACGATAGCGTCCAGCAGCTTCTGAACACCCTTGTTACGGTAAGATGTACCGCAGGTAACAGGTACCATGGTGTTGTCGATGGTGGACTTACGGATTACTCTCTTGATTTCTTCCTTGGTGGGTTCTTCACCCTCCAGATATTTCTCAAGCAGCTCTTCGTCCTGCTCGCAGACATGCTCTACCAGCTCTGCACGATACTTTTCCGCAAGCTCCTTCATTTCCTCAGGGATCTCTTCAACCTTCATGTCTTTACCCAGATCATCATAATAGATGTCTGCGTTCATTTCAACCAGGTCTACGATGCCCTTGAAGGTATCTTCTGAACCGATCGGGAGCTGGATCGGAACAGCATTGCACTTCAGACGGTCTTTCATCATCTGAACTACATTATAGAAATCGGCACCCATGATATCCATCTTGTTGACATATACCATACGGGGTACGCGATATTTATCAGCCTGTCTCCAAACTGTTTCGGACTGAGGCTCAACGCCGCCCTTTGCACAGAGAACCGTTACGGAGCCGTCAAGTACACGGAGTGAACGCTCAACCTCAACCGTAAAGTCAACGTGACCGGGGGTGTCAATAATATTTATTCTGTGGCTGCCCTTGGTGCCGTCGCTTCCTGCCCAGAAACAAGTTGTAGCAGCAGAAGTGATCGTAATTCCTCTCTCTTTTTCCTGTGCCATCCAGTCCATCGTTGACGCACCTTCGTGAGTCTCACCGATTTTGTGGTTAACACCTGTATAGAAAAGAATACGCTCTGTTGTCGTTGTCTTACCGGCGTCGATGTGTGCCATGATGCCGATATTTCGTGTCATTTCAAGTGATACTTGCCTTCCCATCAGAATCCTCCTTATTTATTTGACGGCTTTTTTGCCGTATGCTGTTTTATGCAGCTAAGCTGCCATTACCATCTGTAGTGTGCAAACGCCTTGTTTGCTTCTGCCATTCTGTGTGTTTCTTCACACTTCTTGGCAGCACCGCCGACACCGTTTACAGCATCAAGGATCTCTCCGGCAAGTCTTTCCTTCATAGTCTTTTCAGATCTGAGTCTGGAATATCTGGAAATCCAGCGCAGTCCCAGAGTCTGTCTTCTTTCGGGTCTTACCTCCATCGGCACCTGATAAGTAGCACCGCCTACACGGCGTGCCTTAACCTCCAGGCTCGGCATAACCTTCTCCATTGCCTGCTCAAAAACCTCCAGTGCCTCTTTTCCTGTCTTTTCGTTGACAATCTCGAAAGCACCGTATACAATCTTCTGAGCAACGCCCTTCTTTCCGTCATACATGATATTGTTGATCAGACGGGTTACCAGCTTTGAATTATATACCGGATCCGGCAAAACATCTCGTTTTGCTACATTACCTCTTCTTGGCATTTTACTTCCCTCCTTCACATGAGTGATTTCATCGGTACTCGAAAGGACTTATCTTCCGTTTTGCCGTACAGAGAGGCAAATTATATGTAAAAATACATCTCTGTATTGCATCATCATAAAATCCTTAAGAATGTGTGTTTGTCCGAATGGTTAGTCCGGATTACTTCTTGCCTGCCTTGGGACGCTTTGCACCGTACTTGGAACGAGCCTGCATACGCTTTGCAACACCCTGTGCGTCCAGTGTACCACGGATAATATGGTAACGAACACCAGGAAGGTCCTTAACACGGCCGCCTCTGATCAGAACAACGCTGTGTTCCTGAAGGTTGTGACCTACACCGGGAATGTACGAGGTTACTTCAATTCCGTTGGAAAGTCTTACTCTGGCAATCTTTCTGATAGCGGAGTTAGGCTTTTTCGGTGTAGCTGTTTTAACGGCTGTACATACGCCTCTCTTCTGAGGAGAGTTCTGGTTGATAGCTTTACGCTTCTTGGAGTTCCAGCCCTTCAGCAATGCAGGAGCCTTTGCTTTCTTTTCGGAAACCTCTCTACCCTTACGAACCAATTGGTTAAATGTTGGCAATTCTTGCACCTCCTTGCTCAAAAAATAATATGCCGTCTTCCCTGCAGAGCAGTTCCGGCGGTTGCCGGACTATTCATTTTTACTGTAATTTTTTCCTCTGCCGCAGCAGATTATAGGTAACTTTTACAGCCGAATATTCCGTTGCAGACTTCTTGCCTGCAATTTTCAATTTTAGCACATACAATGCTGTTTTGTCAAGCAGTTTTTTCGGCGCAAAAGCCTGATCATAAAGCCTGATGACGGTTTTTCCGGCGGTTATCGGCACAGCCCCCGGCGCCTGTTTTACATTATTCCTTCCCCCCGGATTGCTGCTCTCCACGGAAGATTTCTCAGAGCATCTCTCCCGGCTGTTTTTGTCCTGACATTCTCCGGTTCAGAACGTCTTTTCCGCCTGTTTTTGCCCTGATTATCTCAGACGGTCCGCTTCAGCCTGCAAGCTCCATCGAAAACATTATAATCATTCAAAAAGCCCGCCGTATTGCAGGCAGGCTTTTCTGTCAAAGGTGTGTAACGCTGAATCGGTATTCCTTTGGTGTCATGTGAAATTTCTTTTTGAAGATTCTGTTAAAATACGACAGGTTGGTAATGCCGATGCTGGCAGCCACCTCTGTGATCTGCATTCTTGTTGTAAGCAGCAGATTGGATGCTATGTTCAGCCGATAATCATTGATATATTCGATACACGTCATACCGATATACTTTTTGAAAAAGCGCATGAAGTAATGCTTGCTCAGGTTCACGGTTTCGGCAAGCTCGTCGATGGTAATCGTGTTCATATAGTTTTCATTGATATAATCAATAATTTTCCTGATATTCCTGGTGGTTGCGTCTCTGATATCCGTATCTTCGGCATTGCTGACAAAAACATTCTTAAACAGCAGATAGAACAAGCCGTAGACCTCTGCTTTCAGCTTGATCTCAAAGAAATCGCCCTTTTCATCGTAAAGTGAAATCATATTCAACACTTTTTTGCGGATACTGTCATAGCAGGGGTGGTCGGGCGTAATGACAACCGGAGACTTATATCTGCGCTCCGCAAACGGCACCAGATATTTGATAGAGCAGGCGTCTGCCGAGTTTCCTGTCAGAAGATTCATGTTAAATATCACCGTTCTGAACGATGTTCTTTTGTTGTCGTACTGATGGAAGGAATGCAGAACCGACGGATTGATCAGTACGATATCACCACTTTTGACGTGATATTCCTCAAAGTCTACCGACTCGATATATTCTCCGTCTTCCACATAAACAATCTCCATCTCGTCATGCCAGTGCATCGGAAACGTTGTGTAATAATCCGGCATAACGGTCTTGTTGACCACATAGGGCAGCAAAGAATCTCCTTTCTTCCCCGTTTCTTTCAGACTCATCAGCTCTTCACTTTGCATCATCATATTAGCTCCTTAGTTTTGTAGTAGAGATACAGAGGCAGCATACATAATCAGCAGACCGGCCGGTTTCTGTGACAAAGAAAGATACCTCTTAATTAAATTGATATTGAATTGAAATATGATATAATTGTAGTTCTCTGAAAGTATTATAATATGTTTGTTCCGATTTGTCAAATTTTAGTGAAAAAAAGCTTTATTTGATTTTTAAAATTTGTTTTTTCACATAATTTTTCATTCCAAAAATCTGTCTTTCAACGCACATCCATACGAGTATCTGATACGCTTTTCTTGCTGTCAGTCGCTGCCGAATGTCTTTGCTGCTCTTTTTGAAGCTTTTTATCCTTAAAATTGCATTTCAGGCAGATTTTGCTCTTGTACGAACCTGCGTTCTGTGTTATAATGAATCATTAAATGAACGAAGGTTTATTCCTTCGACACCTTCCTTTGCATATCAACTATTATTATTTACATAGAAAGGAAAGAATGGCAGATGTATAAGATTGTCAGAAAAAAATCTCTGAATCCCACCGTCTCGCTTATGGAAATTGAAGCGCCGCTCATCGCCCGCAAAGCCGAGCCAGGTCAGTTCATCATCTTCAGGGCAAAGCAGGACAGCGAACGCATTCCGCTGACCATTGCAGATTTTGACCGTGAAAAAGGAACCGTCACCATCATCTATCAGATCATCGGCGGATCAACTATGGAGCTGGATACTCTGCAGGAAGGCGATTCCCTGCAGGACTTTGTCGGACCGCTGGGCTGTCCCAGCGAAACGGACGGACTGAAAAAGGTTGCCATTGTTGGCGGAGGCGTAGGCTGTGCGATTGCCTATCCTCTTGCTAAAAAGCTCAGCGGTCTCGGCTGTGAGGTACACAGCATTATCGGCTTCCGCAATCGTGATTTGCTGATTCTCGAAGATGAGTTTCGTGCCGTCAGCTCTGAGCTGCGCATTATGACGGACGACGGCAGCTACGGCCAAAAAGGTCTGGTAACTGACGCTCTGGAAGCGCTGATTAAAGAAGGCAATCAGTATGACGAGGTGATCGCCATCGGACCTTTGGTCATGATGAAATTCGTCTGTCTTCTGACAAAAAAATATAATATCAAAACCATCGTCAGCATGAATCCTATTATGATCGACGGCACAGGAATGTGCGGCGGATGCCGGCTGACCGTTGGCGGCCAAACAAAATTCGCCTGTGTAGACGGCCCCGATTTTGACGGTCATCTGGTCGATTTTGATGAAGCTATGCACCGAGGCACTATCTACCGTGACTTTGAAACCCACGCCCGTGAAGCCTCCTGCAATCTGCTGAAAAAGGAGGACTGACACCAATGGCAGTACAAAGAAATATGAACCCGCAGCGCTGTCCGATGCCGGTTCAGGATCCCACTGTGAGAAGACGGAATTTTGAAGAGGTCGCACTGGGCTATACATACGAGATGGCCGTAGAAGAAGCCAAACGCTGTCTGAACTGCCCCGCAAAGCCCTGTACAACAGCCTGTCCTGTATCCATTGACATTCCTGCTTTTATCGAGCGTGTTGCCAATGAAGATATGGAGGGTGCTTATCAGATCATTTCAGCCTCCAGCTCACTGCCTGCTGTCTGCGGAAGAGTTTGTCCGCAGGAAAGACAGTGCGAAAGCAAATGTGTCAGAGGCAAAAAAGGTGAAAGCGTCGGTATCGGACGACTGGAACGCTTTGTTGCAGACTATCACCGTGAACACTGTACCGAAAAGCCGTCTGTCCCCGCTCCAAACGGACACAAGGTCGCCATCATCGGCGCCGGTCCAAGCGGTCTGACGGCAGCAGGTGACCTTGCAAAGCTGGGCTATCATGTAACGGTTTATGAAGCGCTTCATCTTGCCGGCGGCGTTCTGGTTTACGGCATTCCGGAATTCAGACTTCCAAAAGTGATCGTCCAGAAAGAAATCGACAATCTGAAAGCTTTGGGCGTCGATATTGAAACCAACATGGTCATCGGAAAAATACTCACTGTTGACGAGTTATTCGAAATGGGCAATGAGGCTGTCTATATCGGCAGCGGCGCAGGTCTTCCACGCTTTATGAATATTCCCGGCGAAAGCCTGAAGGGTGTTTATTCCGCAAACGAATACCTTACTCGCATCAATCTGATGAAAGCTTATAAAGAAGGCAGTAAAACGCCTATTAAACACGGTAAAAAAGTCGCTGTCGTAGGCGGCGGCAACGTTGCCATGGACGCCGCCCGCTCTGCTATGAGAATGGGCGCCGACGAAGTGTATATTGTCTATCGCCGTGGAATGGAAGAGCTTCCGGCCCGTAAAGAAGAGGTTGAACACGCTCTGGAAGAAGGCATCGTTTTCAAAACACTCACCAATCCTGTAGAGGTTCTCGGAGATGAAGCCGGCGAGGTGTGCGGCATGAAGTGCGTCGAAATGGAATTAGGTGAGCCGGACGCCAGCGGCCGCCGCAGTCCTGTTGTCAAAGAAGGTACTGAATTTGTTCTGGATATCGACACCATGATCATGGCAATCGGAACAAGCCCCAATCCCCTGATTCGCAAAACCACTCCGGGACTTGAAGTAAACAAGCGGGGCTGCATTGTCACTGACGGAGAAAACGGTCTGACCAGCCGTGAAGGTGTTTACGCCGGCGGTGACGCTGTTACGGGTGCTGCCACTGTCATTCTCGCCATGGGTGCCGGTAAAGCTGCCGCAAAAGCTATTCATGACTATATCCAGCAGCAGGAACACAAGAATAAGAAAGACAAATAATTCTCCTCTGCTCAAAAGAATGCTGGTACTACAGATCAGCACACTTGCGTTAAAAACTGAATAAACATGATAAAAAACTGCCGCAGGAATTTTGTCCGGATTGAAACAAGATTCCTGCGGCTTTTGTTTTGACGCAATCCCTCTCAAAAAAAGTCCAACAGACTGTTTTTTGATTCACCCCTTGCCGTGCGCCTGACGATAGAGTGTTTCGCACTCTGAGGAAAGTATAACCAATCACCGATGTCCCCCGGGTCTCGCCTGCCGGGTGCGGTAGCGTGACGCTGCACCCGTGTCCGCCTTTGGGGTAGTTTTCTGCCTGCGATAGTCACATTAACGGCGGGTTCAGAGTTTTGCAGAGA
>JBGUWM010000121.1:0-1794 GCA_045221175.1 Acutalibacteraceae bacterium
TATTTGTCATAATCTTTGTCCTCCATAATAGTCGAAAAAGTTACCTTCAAAAAGTCAATGTTTATGCGGCTTTGCAATAGCGGCTTCTGAGGGGTTAAGGTATTATCATTACCGCCCCCAAAAACCGCAAATATGCCTATTGCGGGCATTTGCTGACCACCTTGATTTTCTTGATTTTTGCGTTGGCTGCCTTAATCAATATTTCATCAACAAGGTCTGTATATTTACCCTCAGCAATCAGCCTATTTCTCAAATCATTCAGGCTGCTAATCAACAGTCGTCTTTCTTCGCTGTTTATGTAGACGTGATATTTTGTGTTCTTCATTTGTAAAACCTCCGTAAGTTTAGATTATATCCTACAAATCCAACTATCCGACTGTTTTACAAAAGCCAAAGGGAGACAACTTCCTTACGAAGTGCCTCCCCTCTGCGTACTTGTTTTTTGATTAAGAATTGACTTTCATACAGGAACATGATATAACTGTCTCAGAATCTCCTGCTATTTCCGAAAGGAGCGTTTTATGATGTTTAACAAGCCATTCAGAATTGCCGCACTGCTGATGATCTGCACCATAATGACTATCATTTCTGTGGGCTGTAACCAACAACAAAACGAAAAAACCAATCAAGAAAAAAACGACACTGCCATTTCCGATACAACCAACGAAAACGATAACAGTTATTCAGCGGACGATGGCATCAGCCCAGACACCGAAGCTGATCCTGTTTCAAACGCAGATAATTTCGGCGGCAACAAACGAATCGCCATTCTTTCTGTCGGCGATACCGCTCACGGAGACAATCTGGAGCTGACACTTAAAAGGGTTTATACTACCGATAAAATCGTTACCGGCGAAAATTTTTCCATTCCGAAAAAAGGCAAAACTTTTTTGGTAGCGGAAATGCAAATTGCCAACCCCTCTGACGAGCCCTATTTTTTCTGGAGTGTCTATAACCTTTTCCCGGCTATTGACAAAAGATTGTTTCCCCTTAACAACACGATCAATGCGTTTCCCGATATGCTTAACGAATACCAAAATCTGGTGAACCGTCCGGAAATACCAATTTCAGCAAAGGACTCCATTCTCGGCTATTTTGCGCTTGAGGTACCGAAGGATTTTCATCTTTTTAATCTGTCCTTCTGCGATGATCAGCAATTGTTTGATTCCTTTCTTTTTGAGAACAAAAAAAGCACGCAATCATTGAAAAAACCGGCAGCTCTTGCCGAAGCTGATAACGAAGGGCTGCATTTTGCCGTGACGGATCTTTTCATCTCGGACGGTTCTTCCGAATATGTATCATCTCCCGAAGATGGATATACTTATCTGAATATTCAGATTATCACCGAAAATTCTTCCGATACAATTGCATTTGCAGACTACCGGGACTTTTCTGTAGACTGTGACGGAAAAATATGCTCTCCTGTTGTTGCCGCAACAAACGCAGAGCTGCTGCCACCTGACAATTATATTATTCACTCGATTTTAGTACCTGTTCCTGACAGCGCCTCTTTCTGTTCCCTGTGTTACAGCAGCAACAATGCCGAAAAACCTGTCAAACTGACAAATCTTCCGACTCCCCTTAACAAGGGTGAGGAAAGCAAAGAATGATACAATCCACAATCATCTTACATTTTGTCCTGTCGAAAACTTCACTCTCTTTAGCAGACCGTAGATTATCAATGAGCAGACGAGCAATCCGCAGTAAACATTTAACTCGGAGCAAAGCCCGATGTAAGCTCGCTTAACATCGGCTGCATTGATCCAACCTCACCGCAGGAGCTTTAGCTCCTCG
>JBGUWM010000122.1:0-1539 GCA_045221175.1 Acutalibacteraceae bacterium
TGGCGGATTGCAAGAATAAGTTGAACTTTTTCAGCCCAAAATCCATCTGGCGCCCGCGTCCTCGGGCGGAGGGTGCCCTTGCACCCTCTTGTTGGCTCCAGAGCACAGTTGGAGCCGGCGGTCAAGGCCGGCAGCCGGAACGGTTGCCTTGACGGGCGGCGAAACTGTGCTACCCGGTCACGCTACCACCGAGTAGATTCGATCCAATTCTTCCTCGAAGACTTCGTCGGGCGTTCTGTACCCCAAGATTTTCCGTGGCAGGCTGTTGCACCATACCTCTATGTTAGATATCTCTTCTAAGGAATAGTTCTCAATCCTGCGTCCCTTTGGGATAAACCTGCGCAGTAAGCCGTTGAATCTCTCCACTGCACCTTTTTCACAGGACGTATATGGGTGCGCGAAGTACACCATTGTATTTGCCCACTGCTCTAATTGAGATAGAGCTGAGAACTCAGAGCCATTATCTGTGGTAATGGTTTTGAACACTTCAGAGAAGTGCTCACTGTACTTTGCCTGGATTTCCCTCATCGCCCGCATGACAGACTCCGGGTGTCGGTCTTCCAAACGTATAATCAAGTATTCCCGACTTTTCCGTTCCAGCATGGTGAGAAGTACTTTGTCTGTAGCATCTTTTGCACCAAGAACTAGATCGCATTCCCAGTGCCCGAACTCTTCTCGGGACTCGATCTCCGCCGGCCGCTCCTCAATGCTTCGCCCATAGATTTTCTTGTTTTTACGGACGTTCGCTTTCTTGTGGCGGCGGCGAAGCTTCTCCGGCAGGTCGATGTTCTTGATTTCAAGCAGGCCCAAATCAACGTAGTTATACAGTGTTTTTGTGCTGAGCACTTCCTCTTCCGTAAACTCTCCGGATTCGAGCGCACGACCGCGGATCACATCTAAAGACCAGCCCTGGCTAAATTTTTCCTCGACATACTGAAGAAAGCGGGCTTTCTCCAGGTATTCGAATCGACGGCCACAGTTTTTCCGATTTGTTTCATAGACTTCCTGACCGTGCTTCGCTTTATACCTTGGCGTCTTACCATGATATAGCCATACGGTCCCTTTTCTGATTTCGTTTCGAATCGTATTCGGTGAGCAGCCAATTTCTCTAGCAATCGCCGGAGGCTTTAGCCCATCCTTTAGGCGAGTCTGAATGATAACACGTTCTTCAAAGGTAAGGTGTTTTCCCTTTCGAGAAGGTGTGGTAGAATAGTGGTGATCCATAGCAATCCTCCGGTTTTGTTTTTGTTAGCACCAAACATTCTACCAGAGACGCTATGGATTTTTTATATGAAATTGTTCAACTTGATTTTACAATCGGCCGAAGAAAACGAATTAAAGAAGAAGGAAAAACTATTTCGAGAGCTGTATTGAAAACGGAACTGAAAGATAAATACCTTTTCACCGATGCTCAGGCAACTTACGGCGCTAACAACGCAAAGCTTTAATGACACACCCACCGCAAAAACCCAGGCTTTTGCTCTACTAAATTGGTAACCCTAGATTTGTGCGTTTCGTTTCTGACCTAACTCGAAATGC
>JBGUWM010000123.1:0-2138 GCA_045221175.1 Acutalibacteraceae bacterium
CATAGTATAGCTTATTATTTTAATTTTTTAAATAGATTTTGCTGTAAGTTGCAAAAATCGGCGGTAAGATGCGTTTAGTT
Organism: Acutalibacteraceae bacterium; assembly: GCA_045221175.1. Lineage (GTDB taxonomy): Bacteria > Bacillota > Clostridia > Oscillospirales > Acutalibacteraceae > UBA1213. The sequence continues at coordinate 81 of JBGUWM010000123.1, forward strand.
CCCTAAGAATAATGGTGTTTTTTGTGGGTGTTTGATATCTGAAGCCATCTTTACGTATTTTTGAATTATTACTATTTCCGGTAAATCGTATCGCCGTTGATGATAACGCTTTGCACCTTGTCAAGGTCGATGATGATGCGGTTGCTGCCGAGGTCCCATGCCATTTCCTCCGTTGCGGAGTATTGAAGCTGTGCATTCTCATGGAAAACGCCGCTGTCGTCTGTCCTGCGCTCGCCGCCCTCGTTTACAAGGATATAATAAACTGTTCCGTCATCCATTGTTACCTTTGATTTGCCGTCTGTGTCGGGAATCTCAAAGCAGCGACTGCCCCAATCCGGCATTTGCTTGTCATATTTCTCATCACACTCGCCCGTAAGAGAGATACCCAGCGGAGAGATTTTGATTTTCGCGTTGCTTGTGTAATCCTTAACAACATTCGGGGCATTTTCGGAATTGATATCGCGTTCAATCTGATTATCAACTGTTGAATTGATATCAAAGCTGATGTCAAAGACCAGCTCAAACTGTTTTTCCTCGCCCTTTGCGTAAACTGTCTTTCCTTCGTGATGAACCCAAATACATTCTTCCTCGGTAAGTCCGTTTTCCTCGCGCAGGCTTTCAAGCTTTGCTTCCGTTTCATATTCCTCTCCACCGCGTTCTTCTGTCAGTCCATCATTCGACAGAACCTCCGGCAGATCCTCTGTGTAAAGAATCTTGTCAAGCTTATAGCCGTTGATGGCTGTGCAGTGAAAGGTAACCCTGAAATCCTTCGTTGCCTGTTCCATATTTCCGCCGCGTACATAGTCGGTATAAATACTCAGAGTCCTGCGATCCTCCGAGAGCGAGCAACGGCCGCGTGCAATCGCTCCTCCGTCAAGCTGGTCTCCGCCGTCAAGCGAAAACTCATAGCTGTTTTTTACAAACGTGTCCAACGAGCTGCTGATATAATAGCCTTCCTCAACAAATGGACTGCCGTCCTTTCTGGTGATCTCCATCGCGGAATAGGCGACCTCTCCATCGCTCATCACGCCAAGCAGCTTTACATCATAGTCGTCGGACTGCACCTCGACGTTTCCGCCGTTGTAGAGTCCCAAATCATTTACCTCTGCACCCTTGAAATACCCCTTGAATATCGCCTGAATGGTGCCCGTTGCAAACGCTCCTATTGTGCTGCCGACGAGGATGACCGCCGCCGCGAGAATGACAATAAACTTCTTGCTGTATTTCTTTTTTGTTTTATTTTCGTCGTTGATCTGCATAAATACCTCACTTTTTATCTTTTCGATGTCGATATCAACAGGAGCGTTTCCCTGAATATCGAGGTTCATCAGTTCGTCGTCCAATTCGGTGAAAACTGTCTTGAATGTTGTTTTCATATCGTGTAACTCCTTTCAATCAGTTTTTTCTTGATTTTTTCACGCGTCCGCCTGAGCTTGGATTTCACGGTTTCAAGGTTCATTTTCATCTCAGCCGCTATCTGAGATACGGTCTGATTGTAGTAATAATATCGAATCAGTATCTCCCGGTCGGGCAGCGGAATTTCTGTTATGACCTCTCTGAGTTCGCGGTGAATATCCTTTTTCTCGGCATCAAGCGCAATCGAAAAATCGTCCTCGGGATCGTAATCGTCAATATTGAGTACGGCTGTATTCTTTAAGCTCTTTATCTTATTTAATGCGCGTGTTTTGGCAATGCTGCAAAGATAGCCCTTCAGCTTGCCCTCCTGCACCTTTTCCGCGTTGTTCCACAGCGTGACAAATACGTCGGCGGTCACTTCTTCTATATCTTCCTTTGAAAGACTTCCCTTTGATGTGTTGTAAATAACGGAAGCCACAAACCGCGACTGCTGCTCGATGATTTGCGACAACGCTTTTTCGTCGTGTTTTTTCAGCTTTTCCACAAGCCTGTCCCGTGCCCCCTTCCCCGAATTGCAATGTCAACAACTTAAGAATAAGCGGCACTATTCACAAACATCAAACATTATATTCGTGCAAATTGCGAATTGACAAATGAAATTCACCTCAACAATCGAGATAGAAATATCTTGATTGGAGAGAA
>JBGUWM010000124.1:0-8431 GCA_045221175.1 Acutalibacteraceae bacterium
CCGAGGAGCTAAAGCTCCTGCGGTGAGGTTGGATCAATGCAGCCGATGTTAAGCGAGCTTACATCGGGCTTTGCTCCGAGTTAAATACTAATACCTAATAAAAAGTAGACAATCTTTGCGGACTATTTTCCGCAATACTGCGTTGTCGTCCTTGCAAGGCGCCAGCCTTGCGGCGTCCTCTGTCTTGTCTTGCGAAAAATATCTTCGCAAAATATAAGTCTACTTTCTATCAGGAATTAGTATAAATTAGTAAAAAGACAGTAATATAATTACCCTCTTGACAGACTAATAACCATTAGTTATAATGAGACTAACGGTTATTAGTCTTTTTCTTTGGAGGATATTATGACGACAAGAGATAAAATACTGAACGAAACGCTGACGCTCTTTTCAGAGAACGGTTTTGACGGAACGAGCGTAGAGCAGATTGCCGAAAAGGTCGGCATTAAAGCGCCGTCGCTCTACAATCACTTTAAGGGCAAGGAGGATATTCTAAACGCGCTGATCGACACGGCAGAGGCGCGTTATGAAGAGAGCTTCGGCTCTGAGAAGCATTTCGGCAAGTTGCCGCACAGCCGGGATGAATTTATTGCAATCGCTATGAAAAAGGTGGAGTTTACCGTTTTTGACCCGATAATCGGGAAAATCCGAAAATTCCTTGTTCGTGAGCAGTTCAGAAGCGAGCGCTTTGCCGAAATCACCACACGCCACCAAGTCGGCGGTGTTCAAAAGATGTACGCCAAAATCATCGAAGATATGATGAACGAGGGCTTGTTCAAGCAGGACGACCCGTCGCTTCTCGCCATGGAGCTGACCTCGCCTGTTGTGGTGATGATTGCAAAAGCCGACAGACAGCCACAGTACCGGCAGAAGGTTATGCAGGACATAGAAAAGCACCTGCGGCATTTTTGCACTGTATATATGATGGGGTGAGAAAATGAAAATATTCGTATTAAACGGAAGCCCCAAGAGGGATAAAAGCGACACCATGCACATCACACGCGCATTTCTTGACGGCATGAACGAGGTCGCTCACAACGAGATCAAAATCATTACCGCCATCGACAAGCACATCGAATACTGCACCGGCTGCTTTGCCTGTATGCTGGGCGGCGGCGAGTGTATTCATCACGACGATATGCGCGGGATTCTGGAGGAAATCCTCGACAGCGATCTGCTGATATGGAGCTATCCTCTCTACTGCTACGGTATGCCCGCGCCGCTGAAGGCACTGCTTGAACGCACGCTGCCGCTGTCAAGGATGACGATGCAGAAGGTCGGCGACCGCTATGAGCATGTCGGTCAGGCGGATTTTTCTCACCTGAAATATGTGATGATCTGCGGCTGCGGCTTTCCGAACAGCCAACACAACTTTGAACCTGCCGTAATGCAGTTCGAGCGGTGTTTTCCGAACGAGCACACGATCATCACCGTTCCCGAAAGCCCGATGTTCAACGCGCCCGAAGCGGCTGCCGTCACCGAGCCGCGCCTCAACCTCATCCGTAAAGCAGGCAGAGAGTACGCCGAGAGCGGAACGATCGGCGAGGATTTATTAAAAGAGATAACCTCGCCGATGATCCCCGAGGAGCAGTACGCGCAAATCGTCAATGGAACCGTCAACTGAAGCAAAGCTGACGGTTTACTTTGACGAGCCGTTCTGGGTAGGCGTATTCGAGGATCTGGACGGAAAAAAGCTCTCTGTATGTAAGGTTGTATTCGGCGCGGAGCCGACCGATGCGGAGATTTATGCCTTTATCCTAAAATATTTCAATCACCTGCGATTCAGCCCTCCTGTCAGAACAGAGGTCAAGCAAAAGGCGGATAACCCGAAACGCCGTCAGCGAAACGCGCAGAAGCAGCTCGAAAAATCGGGCGTCGGCACCAAGTCGCAGCAGGCACTCCAAAAGCAGTATGAAGAAAACAAGCTTGAACGCAAGCAGCGATCCCGCGAGCAGAGAGAAGCCGAAAAGCGGCGGTTGTTCGAGTTGAAACAGCAAAAGCGCAAGGAAAAGCATAGAGGACATTAGCGTGAGCAGAATAATTATTGGTAATGCGGCGAACTTCATAACAATCATCAGGATATTGTGCAGTCTTGCGTTGCTGTTCTTTATGCCGCTGTCGCTGCCGTTCTATGCGCTTTACACAGCCGCCGGATTATCCGATATCTTTGACGGATGGATCGCGCGGAAGACGAATACCGTAACCGAATTCGGCGCGAAGCTCGATGCCCTTGCCGATATCGTTTTTGCCGCGGTCGTATTGATTAAGCTCCTGCCAATCCTTGCGCTACCTGTGTGGATAATCGTGTGGGTCGGTGTGATCGCGCTGATCAAGCTCGTCAATATCGTAATCGGATTCGTCCGCAATCACACGCTGACAGCGGTTCATTCCGTTATCAATAAGGTCACGGGAGCGTTGGTGTTTATCCTGCCTTTTACACTGACGATCATCAACATACGATACACCGCTCCGCTTATCTGCATTGTCGCGACAGTCGCGGCGATAATGGAAAGCTATACCGTAACATTATTGACGGAAGAATCATAGAATCAGGAGGACAAATCATGAATGTAACTTATGAAAAGAAAAAAGCGATGACATTTATTGGTTATCATACGGAGATTAGCCCCGATGAAGGATATGTAAAATGCCCTGAATTCTGGGATAAGGAATACAATCTAAAGTATGCCCGCCTTTGGCAGACGATGAAGCCCGAAACGCCTGTCGAGGAATGGAAGTTGTAAGACAGTTGGGAGAAGTGAGATGTATATTGTCAAAGCAGAAGCAAATCATGTAGAAAAATAGTAGATATGTCTATCAGAGCTTTTGAAACAGATGTAAATGTCGGCGGAGCAAAAGGTAATTGTCCGCCCGGATTTGATTCGGTAGAATGGCACAAACAAATGGCTCGGGAAGGACATTTGTATCTGGCAATGATAGAAAACGATTTGGTCGGAGCAGCCGTTATTTTCCCGGATGAAACCAAAAACAGCGTGTACATTGGCAGAATATTTATTGATAGCATCTATCATAGAAAAGGTTACGGAATTCGTTTGATGGAATGCATAGAAAAGAATTTCCCGTGCGCTGCTGAGTTTGATCTGGATACCCCAAGTTGGAATGAACGGACAAATGCTTTTTACAAAAGATTAGGCTATCGTATCATAAAGGTTGAGGATGGATTCGTCTTTTACCGGAAAAAGAACAGAAAAAGCGTACAGATGCAAAGATAGGTTTTATCTCCAAATGGACGGCAGAAGCACGAAAGGAACATAATAATGCCAAAAGAAATTGATCCGAAAGACAGTCCGAGAGCGACAGCGTATGAGCTGTGGATGAAAGCGCCGAATCCGATGGTGACTTTTTTCAAGACGCTCGATGTTACCAATCTGCTTACAGTCAGCAGAAAAAGAAATATGAAATACAATATGCTGCTTTGTTTTTGCATTGCTAAAGCTGCAATCGGTATTGATGAGTTTTACACGCTCCCTGTCGGCGAAAAGCTGCTGCAATACGACAAAATTGCCGTCAGCGTGATTGTGAAGAACAAGCGCGGAGAGATCAATTCCTGCGATATTCCTTACGCGGCTGATTTGGAAACATTCAATCAAAGTTATCTGGAAAACACCGCATGGGTCGCCGAGAATTGCGATAACAAAGATCTGTCAGACAACAGTATGGTCATCGGCACATCGGCGATTATCGAGACCGAGCTTGACGGCATCGTCGGTATGAATAGCGGTATCTTCAACAATCCCTTCATCAGCTGGGGCAGATACCGCAAGAAAGAATTAAGGGTCGAGCTGCCGATCTCGTTCCAATTCCACCACACGCAGATGGACGGCTCTCACGCGGGAAACTTCTTGGAAAAGCTGCAACATATCATAAAAGAAATGAAGTAATGAAAAACGCGGTATTGTATGTCCATGGCAAAGGCGGCTCTGCGGTGGAATGTGAGCATTACAAGCCGCTGTTCCCGGAATATGATGTATTTGGTTTGGATTATCAGACCTTTACGCCGTGGGAAACAGGCGCGGAGATTCGCTCTGCCGTCAAAAAGCTGAAAACAGAATATGACAGCATTATCCTAATTGCCAGCAGTATCGGCGCGTATTTCTCGATGAACGCGGATATTGATTCAATGATCGGGAAGGCATATTTCATATCGCCGATCGTCGATATGGAAAAGCTGATCACCGATATGATGGTATGGGCGAACGTCACGGAGGATGAACTGAAAAAGAAAGGGATTATCCGCACATCATTCGGCGAGGATTTGTCATGGGAGTATCTTTGTTATGTGCGCGAGCATCCAATCAAATGGAACGCGCCGACCGCTATTCTCTACGGCAGCAAGGATAACCTCACATCATATGAAACAGTTGCAGGGTTTGCCGAAAAGCACAACGCACAACTGACCGTTATGCAAAACGGTGAGCATTGGTTTCATACCGAAGAACAAATGCTTTTTTTGGATAACTGGATAAAAAACACCTGTATTTGTGAATGACACGCTTTGTATCACCGATGTGACGGAGCGATTCTTTACATTTTTTATTCTATCTGTTACTTTCAAAGTGCAAACAATCGAAAGGACAGATGAAAATGAAAGCGAAAAGAGTTTTATTAACCGGAGTCGGCTTGCTTGCCGCATTTGTATTATGGACGATTCTGATTATGAGCGTTGATGTTCAAAATGTCGGACAGCAAGGAACGGCGGTCGGCTTTGCGGCGTTTAACACTTGGTTTCATCGGCTTATAGGTGTTCATATGCGGCTCTATGTCATAACGGATTGGCTGGGACTTGTGCCGATTGCGGTCTGTATGGGCTTTGGTGTTTTAGGTCTTACTCAGCTGATACGCCGCAGGAGCTTGTTCAAGGTCGATCCCGATATTATTATTTTGGGTATTTACTATATTATTGTCATCGCGGCTTATCTAATCTTTGAAATGATCCCGATCAATTACAGACCGGTTCTGATAGATGGGTTTTTAGAAGTATCCTATCCGTCCTCGACAACGCTTCTGGTGCTGTCGGTCATGCCGACATTGGTGCTGCAGGTCAAGCGCAGATGTCAGAGCAAGGCAAGCAGACTTACTGTATATGTCTTTGCGGTATTGTTCGCGGCGTTTATGGTGATCGGCAGGCTGATATCGGGCGTTCATTGGGCGACAGATATCATCGGCTCGATTTTACTGAGCATTGGATGGTTTAAACTTTATTATGGCGCTGTATTGTACACGGATATGAGGAAAGAAAATGGAATTTAACGAAAAATTGCAGGAGCTTAGGAAAAGCAAGGGGCTGACGCAGGAGGAGCTTGCAAAGGAGCTTTATGTGTCACGGACAGCAATCTCAAAATGGGAGTCGGGACGCGGCTATCCCAATATCGACTCCCTGAAAGAGATATCGCGTTATTTCTCCGTTTCGATTGACGAGCTGATCTGCCCCGATGAAATTATCACCGCGGCGGAAAAGGAAAAGCATGAAACGATAAAAAAATACACTGCACTGATATGCGGCCTGCTCGATATCCTGACCGTGCTGTTGTTGTTCTTGCCTGTATTCGGCAACGGCGAAAATGAGGCGGCAGTGACGCTGTTCGGCATCTCAAATATCAGCCTTTGGATAATAATTGTTTATGCCGCTGTGATCGGTATAACGGTAATAAACGGAATCTGCGCTGTCGTTATCAGTCACCTTGACAGACCGTTATGGAACAGACACCGATTGATAACAGGCGTGGTGTTATCAGTAATCACAGTATTTCTGTTTATAGTCACACGCCAGCCGTATGCCGGAATCATGTGTTTTACAATACTGATAGTGAAAGGAATTTTGATGATATATGACAGAACAACAGGAAAATAATCAACCGAGTTTTTTGGATTTATTGTTAGAGGCGCATGTCGGTTTAGAGCGTCAGGGACCCGGCAGCCGAGAAACGGTAGAGAGGGCTTTGAGCTTTTTGGAAGATTTGAGCCGATTTGAAAGTATCGCTGACTTAGGCTGCGGAACAGGCGGTCAGACCTTAGTGCTTGCCGAATATTTGTCCGGCAATATTGTTGGTTTAGATATGTTCCCCGAATTCGTTCGGGAGCTTGACAAAAAAGCGCTGCGCAGCGGTTTGTCGGAAAGACTAAAAGGCGTCGTCGGCAAAATGGAAGAATTACCGTTTGAGAAGAACTCCCTCGACCTGATTTGGTCGGAGGGAGCGATCGACAATATCGGCTTTGAGAAAGGTCTGTCTCATTGGCGCACGTTTCTGAAAGAGGACGGAATGATCGCCGTAACCTGTCCCTCGTGGCTGACAAGCGTTCATCCCGAAGAAGCGGAAAAATTCTGGACAGATGCGGGAAGCAAGCTTGATCTCATTGAGGATAATATCAAAATCATGCAGGACTGCGGTTATCAATTCGTAGTTGCGTTTGCGCTGACCGAGGACTGCTGGACAAAGAACTATTTTGAGCCGAGAGAGCAAGCGATCAATGAGCTGATTGAAAAATACAACAACTGTAATACCGTTAAGGAATACGCCGAGCTTAACCGCTGCGAGGCGGAGCTGTACCGGAAATACAAACAGCATTACGGCTATGTTTTCTATATCGGCAGAAATACAGATAATTCTAATTTACGCGGAGGTCTATTGTGAAAACATGGCTGTTTATTTTAAAAATTATACCAAAAAAGATTACAATGCGGTCTGCGATTTTTTGATCGAGCTGAACCGTAATGACAACAGCCACATCAACTGGAATTGGGCGCGGTTTGAGTGGATGGCGGAGCATCCGGAATTTGACAAGAGCGCAACAGACTCTATCGGTCTTTGACTCGATAACGAAAGAATCGTCGGTGCGGCGATTTACGATATGTATTTCGGTGAAGCCTTTTGCGGTGCTTTTCCGGAATACAGCGATCTTTATCCTGAGATCCTTGACTACGCATACAGAGAACTAAAGGACGAGAATGGTCTCGGTGTTTCGATTTGCGACGATAACACGGCTCAGATCAAGGCGGCGCAGGCGCCGGGCTTTGCAAAAGCGGAGCAGACGGAAACCGTTATGAGCATGGAGCTTGACAGTGTGTTGTCGGTCGAATTACCTGACGGATTCCGTTTTGCTTCGCTTGATCCTTCAAAAGAACCGTATGAATTTCAGTGGCTGCTGTGGCAGGGCTTTGACCACGGAACAGATCGATCGGCATTTGAAAAAGCGGAGGAGATCATTCCGCAGATTCGCAGACACTTTCAATCTTCTATGAGCGTCGAGACGATAGATCGAAACGGCGAGTATGCCGCCTATTGCTGTGTGTGGGTTCATCCAAAGACGGATTATGCCTATATCGAGCCTGTCTGCACCGTCCCCCATCATCGCGGCAAGGGTTTGGCAAAAGCTGTTGTTACTTACAATAGTCCTTTGTCATTTCATCAATGATTTCTTTAGCGGATTTAATTTCGTGAATGTCGCTGATACCGTTGCCGACGGACACATAGCCGTTCTCCATATCGCCGTCGAGCATACCTTTTCTCAGGTTGGCAAAGCCGCCCATCATTTTGCCGAGTTCTTCGTTGGTTGCGCCGGCTTTATCCATTTCTACCAGCTTATTTGCGAGCGCTCCGGGCAAGGAACGGTAATAGGCAGGCATTGTGCGGAACAAGAGAAGGTCTTTGGCGTTTGCTTTTAAAATAGCCTGCTTGACATTCTCAGCCATTCTGCTTTCCTTGCTCATCAAAAACGCCGTGCCGCAATATGCGCCTTCTGCTCCGAGTGCCGTAACAGAGTTAAAGGAACGTGCGCTGTAGATACCGCCTGCCGCCATAACGGGAACGTGCTCAACAGCGTCAACAATCATCGGAACAATCGAGAAGGTGCCGAGCGTCATATCCGGCAGTGTGCCGCCTTCGTCAAAGCCTGTCGCGACGATGATGTCCGCACCGCAGCGCTCCGCTTCTTTTGCTTCCTCGGGATCGGGATTTAAGGAACGGAAGATGATTTTGATGTCGTGCTCTTTCAGCTCCCTAAATAAAGCTTCATGTGAAAAATACAGTCAGTTCAAGACAGAAATGATCCGTGAAGTACGTAAAGCCGGATTGTAAAGCACCGCATTACTTGACTTCAGAGAAATGGTGTGATATACTGTATAAGAGTTAGTCGTATCTAACTCTTATACAGTATATCACGAAAGGATGATGTGATTTGCATAAAGAAAAGAAAAAATCCCCGCTGTCGCGATTGATGGAATACACAGGGAGTTATCGAGGATTGCTATACTCCGGACTGTTCCTTTCGGCGATCTCGATGGTGCTCGGAATGGCTCCGTATATCTGTATCTGGCTGGTGATATGCGATCTGGTATCCGTTGCGCCGAACTGGACTCAGGCGACCGAAATCGCTCAATACGGCTGGATGGCATTTGCGTTTGCTGTCGGAG
>JBGUWM010000125.1:0-6086 GCA_045221175.1 Acutalibacteraceae bacterium
ACGGAGCATGGCATCCCGTATGAAGGGATAAATGTAGGTAGCATATTCAGCACCCTTTTCAGGGGCATAGTCCGGCAGCTTCTGGAGCATAGCCTCCCGGCAGGAAAGTTTTATATCCAAAAAACGCTCTGGGTCATACTGATCGCCGCTGTCTACGCCAAGAAAGCTTTTGATGCGATTGTTAAGCTGTGGCTCGTAATGGTGCAGGAAAAACGAAAAGTATTTCAAATCCTTTTCCCGGAGAGCAGACAGAATGTAATCATTGATGTTCTCTGCCTTTGGCAGCTCCGGTTCCAGTTGGAAGATGCGCTCTGCCATATATCTTGTAATGCCACTGTCGGGCGTATCGGGAAAGGACTTTGGCTTGTACCCGGTCATGTCCCATGAATATTCTCTCAGCATAAGCGCACCTCCCCTTCGGCTTCCGTGAGGACATATTTTCTCTTAGACAAACTGGAAGTTGTGCGCTTGATTATTTATCTGAAATATATTTTTCTATGCGCTCTTTTTCTTCTATGCTAAGTTCTCTTGCTATAGGAAGAAAGTCTCTCAATTTGTTCCATTTTCCTTGCACGCAAAGTATCGCCGCATAACAGCAATCATCTTCACTCCCCCGCAAACGGCGGACAACAAAAAAGTTTCTCGCTTTATCGCTGTCTTTTGCGGATGCAGTTTGTTCAAAGATTTTTGCAACTTTTTCTAACGTATCAATTTTCTCATAATACGGAAGTGCATATTTTCTAAAGTAATTTGCAATGCGTTCAGCATAAGTCTGCATAGGTTCATCGGAACAATACTTAAACGTGCTCATTGTGTAGTTTGGAATTTGTGTATAGAACATCCATGCACCCGTAGACCACTTAGGGTCATATTCCATTCCTAAAAATAAACTTGTAAGTCTATCTACCTCTTTATATGTAAATGAAAGCGTAAAATTTACAGAATAGAGATTCCCCGGCAAACCACGATCCCTTGTGAAAGTGATAGTAAAAAATTGTTCACATTCTCCAACCTTTCGAGTTAACCATCCGATTTTTTTCTTTTTAAATCCTGTATCAAAAACCAGCTCTGATAGCAAAGTCGTCAATTCTTTTTGTAAACCATTTGGCGTTATTTCCACTTCATTTCACCTCCACAACTTCAAATTTTCTTTTCAGCTTCACTTTGCAAAGCGTCCTGTTCCATTTCCGTTTCATAATCCCCACGGGCATAGGCAACATCACTGATTGCCCGGAGCATCTTATCCTTTGCCAGCTTTTTCATCGCCTTGGCAAGTTCCGCATCCAGTGTGCCACGCTTGATATATCGGTTTATGGTGTTCAGCCGCTTCTCATATATCTGTTTCAGCGGATGATCATCCGCAAGTTCTCTCTGGGTTCTGCCTTTCAGATTGCCGATCTGCCGACAGGTGCGGTGCAGCTTGTCCCCCGGCGCATATCCGCCGCAGTATTTGGTATGCCTTGCATTGGTGGTCAGGAACCATTTGCCGCAGATACGACATTTCTTTGGTGCGTGACCCACGCACAGACCCTCAAACAAGTCCGTACGGAACATCCCCACAAAAGTAAGGAAGTGCATCCGCTTGACCAGCATCGGCACATCATAGCCGGGACGAAGCGCAGAAACATACTGGATAGAATTATTGGATGCAGCCATCCAGGCATTGCCTTCCGTAATGGAGAACTCCGGTGGAAAACAGGTGCCGAATAACTTGGCAAATCCTTCTGCTGTACGGTCTGCTTCATTGCCGTCCGTTTTTTCGGCAAAATCAAGCATAGCCTTTTGATATTCGCCAAGAGAGTACGCCAGATGCCCGAAAACCGCCGTGTAGCGTTGGAGCAGCATCGCATCTGCATACATCGGGACTTCCTCAAATGGCAATGAATTGGTCGTTGCTTTTATTGCGAACTCTACATATTTTTGTGCATTTTCTGCCGTAAAGACCGTTTGAATCCGTTCCCGGTGCTTTGGAATGTCCATATAAGGAAACGGAGGGGTGACGCTGAGAATATCAAGCATCGTCAGTGCAGCTTCCCTTACCATTGGAAACAATGCAGAAGCATCCTGAGCGGCGTTCAGCTGTCCCAGCAGCAGATTGATTTTGTCACACTGCTCGTTCATCCGGGCAAGGGTATCGGTGGATACATTCAGCGCATCACAGGCAAGTGTGCCGGTGGGCAGCGTTTTATCCTCGTATATGACCGTATCCTGCCAGAAATCCAGCGTCATCAATTCCTGATTCATATTCGTCCTCCTGTCCTGTTTTCCTTTTTCTCTTATTATATCATCCAAATGTGAAGAAATCTACTGCTGTCCTGTTTTTTGAAACGGGGTTGTCCTCCGATTAGCCTGTTTTTTGCGAAATCCGGCATAACCATAGTAGAAGGAGCGAAGCACCTGCCACTCGGCGGGTGTTTTTCTTTTTCAAAACTATGAAATGGAGGATTTTCAATGACAATCTATGAAACAATCAAGGCGGCTGTCCCGGTCAGACAAGCCGCCGAACACTACGGGCTGCGGGTCAACCGAAACGGTATGGCTTGCTGTCCGTTCCACAATGACCGAAATCCGAGCTTGAAGCTAAACGAGGAGTATTTCTACTGCTTCGGCTGCGGAGCAAAGGGAGATGTGATCGACTTCGTGGCAAGGCTGTTTGATCTCAGTAATTACGAAGCGGCGCAAAGGCTGGCTGCGGACTTCGGTATCAGCACCGAGCCGGGACAAGCCGTGGCAGTTCCACACAAGACAAAACGCCCCCATATCCGCCAGTTCCGGGAGGATGAAATGCTCTGCTTCCGGGTGCTGACGGATTATCTGCATCTGCTGGAAGATTGGAAGGTGCGGTATGCGCCCAGAACGCCGGAGGACAAGCTGGATGACCGTTTCGTGGAAGCCTGCCAGATGCTCGACCACATGGAATATCTGGCTGACATCCTGACCGTAGGCACTCTGGAAGAACGGGGTGCCGTGGTGGACGGGATGATGAAGGAGGGCAAGATTGCTTTTCTTCAGGACTATGTGGCACGAAAGAAAAAGGAGGTACTGCCCCATGAGCAAAGAAGCAGCACAGAACCCATCCGCTGATATTGCGGTATGGTTTGACGGTAAAGCAATCAACGAAGTCATTTTCTGTGAAGAATTTCTCAGGGACTATCCCATGATTACGGTAAACGGAACCTTTTTCACGGTAAACGGCATTGTGAACGATGAAAACAGGCTGAAAAAAGAAATCTATGACCGTATCAAGCCCTATGTGACCAGCAACATTGCAAAAAGGGTCACAAATCTTCTGGATGTAATGCGAATGGAGTGCTGTGCTGCCGATCTTCTCCTGTATCAAGACCGCATCCATGTGGCAAACGGCACCTATCATTTGGATGGCACATTCAGCACGGAAAAAGATTACTGCCGCAATCGCTTACCCGTCGCCTATCATCCGGAAGCTCCGCAGCCAGTCACATGGCTGCATTTTTTGTCCCAGCTTTTGGAGCCGGAGGACATTCTGACCTTACAGGAATTTATCGGCTATTGCTTCATCCCCTCCACCAAAGGTCAGAAGATGCTCATGCTGACGGGAAAGGGCGGCGAAGGCAAGAGCCGGATCGGCGTTGTTCTTCGTGCGCTGTTGGGAACCAACATGAAAACCGGAAGCGTGGCAAAGGTGGAGACAAGCAACTTTGCCCGTGCCGACTTGGAACATGAGCTTTTGATGCTGGACGATGATATGAAGCTGGAAGCGCTGCCCCAGACCAACAATATCAAGGCGATTATCACCGCAGAGCTGCCCATGGATTTGGAGAGAAAGCGACAACAAAGCTATCAGGGAGATTTGTATGTGCGGTTCATCGGACTTGGGAACGGTGTCCTGCAAGCCCTCCATGACCGGAGTGTGGGCTTCTTCCGCAGACAGATCATTTTGACAACCAAGGAGAAAGACCCAAACAGAAAAGACGATCCCTATATTGCGGAAAAGATGACTGCCGAAGCAGAGGGCATCTTCCTCTGGGCGTTGGAGGGACTGCACCGCCTGATTGCAAATGATTTCCGATTTACCCTGAGCCAGTCGGCTTTGGACAATCTGAACGATGCCGTTTCTGACGGAAACAACATCATTGATTTTCTGGCTTCCGAGGGATATATCCGCTTCCGTGCGGATTATGAAGCAAGCTCCAAAAACCTGTACGCTGTTTACAAGCAGTGGTGTGATGATAACGCCCTGAACAGCCTTTCCCAAAAGAGCTTCGGTTCCTTCCTAAAGCAGAATGAAAGCCGCTATAACCTTGAATACACCAACAAGGTCAACATCGGCGGCGGGCGATTTGCCAGAGGGTTTGTGGGCATTGAACTTCTGCAAAGACCGTTTCTGTAAAAACAGCAGTAACTCAGAAATACGTGTACCATCCGTACCGGATGGAGCCGAGTGTCAATCGTACACTTGGTACACGTACTTTTCACTTACTATCGTTTTTCTATCTTGGGAGCATCCGCAGCCCCCTTATTTTAGGGGATAGAAAATCAATGGTAATGGAAACAGCAAAAATTTTGACCGCAGGGCGAAATCATTTTGCGAAACAGTGCTTCTCTGGACAGTGAACAGCCTTTGCGAAATCATGGCTGTTTTCACTGTTACAGACCAAAGCACACAAAACAGTGAAATGGGTTAGGGGTGCTTATGTGCAGGACATCACAGGCGGTATTTCTATCGCATTTTATGAAAATCAGATATTACACGGTACAGCGAAGCGGACACGCCAATGGGCGCAGCTGCTTCGCTTTTTCATGAACAAAATTATGGAGGTTTTTCAATATGAGTAATGTACGAAATGAAATCAAGGCACAGATCGTCCGTGCCGGATTTACCATGCAGGAGGTTGTGGACAGACTGGCGGAGGAACACGACTGGTCGGACAGCGTATCCAACCTTTCTGCAAAGCTCCAAAGAGAGAGCATCCGCTACAAAGAGGTCATCGAGCTTGCCGATGTGCTGGGCTATGACATCGTGTGGCAGAAACGGAGGGAGCGATGATGCGGCGTATCTTATCCCCTCGCAGCTCCCGTCCCCATAGGAAGTGCCGCAGTGCTTCCTATGGACTGGCAGTGAATACAATCGGCAAAACTGCGGATTGTTCGCTGCCGCTGTCTGCAAGGGATTGTGGTGCAATTCCGCTGGCAGACAGGCTGGACAAGAGAAAAAGGCCGGGGACATTTTTCGGACTGGACAGCAGAGGTCACCGCAGTGACCGCACCCCCTCTCCGGAGGAGCCCTCGGAGAGCCCACGGCACTTTGCAGCCAGTATGGATGAAAGTGTAATAGTGGGTTATTACACTTTGAAAAAGTGCCTCTCGAAAGCCCCTCGTCCCTCGCAAATCCTCTCGGAAAGGAGCATGACCCATGGCAAGAAATGATGGAATTGACCGCACCGTTGCCCGCCATCAGGACATTGAAACTGCCGATGATCTGGCAAAGGTGCAGGAACACAATGAACGGGAAAAAGACAGTTACAGCAATCAGGACATCGTGCCGGAGCGTTCTTCTCTGAACATTCATTTCAAAGAACCGACAGCCGGATATGAAGAAATGTTTACGCAGATGGAACAGGACAAGGTGATCTCCACCAGAGGTCTGAAAGCGGATGCCGTGAAATACGGTGAGCTGGTATTCGATGTGAACTCCGCTTACTTCTATAATCACGGCGGCTATGTATTTGCCAAACAGTTCTACGCTGATGCCTATAAAGCCGCCGTGGAGGTTGTAGGCGGTGAGCAGTATATTCTCTCTGCTGTCATGCACGCCGATGAGCGCAACCGGGCAATGTCGGAAGCTCTTGGCGAGGATGTGTACCACTACCACCTTCATGTGGTCTATATCCCGGTGGTGGAAAAACAGATTCTCTGGTCGAAGCGGTGCAAGGACGAAGCCCTCCGGGGAACAGTCAAGGAAACGATCATGCAGGTCAGCCGCAGTAAGAAATGGGAATCCAAACCTGTTCTTGACGGGAACGGCAATCCCATGTTGAACACAAAAGGAAAAAAGATTTTGAAGTCGTCCTACAGTGTGTTGCAGGATGACTTTTTCAATTTCATGC
>JBGUWM010000126.1:0-54845 GCA_045221175.1 Acutalibacteraceae bacterium
CCGAGGAGCTAAAGCTCCTGCGGTGAGGTTGGATCAATGCAGCCGATGTTAAGCGAGCTTACATCGGGCTTTGCTCCGAGTTAAAACTGATCATAAAACCCCGACATTCTTGTAGTGTCGGGGTTTGGTGCACTTTTTTGAGAAAATTTGTCATTAAATAACAAATTTTCCGGAATATGCTTTTGTACCTGTACTCTGTATTGAAAAAAACGGCAGTCTATGATAAAATGATACTATTACTTGTCAGAAGATGAAGAAAAAAAGGAAACAGGAAACGACTTTTGGGAGGGCTACATATATGGCGAATTATCCGATGCAGTTTCAGTCTATCGGCTTTGGAATGGATAATTTAACCGGAACGGCGTTCCGGAAAATAGATGGCTTTTGCTTTACGGTAAAAATAGATGTGAACGGAAATATGTATACTGTCAGTGTTCCTTGTGCGGTTCACAGTGAGGAAGATGCACAAAACCTCAATGCGGCAATGCGCCGTTATGCGGACGAGCATCAAAAAACCGTCAAGTCTGCTTTTTATGACGGAAGAGAAATCTACATCTGCTGCCGTTCCAAGGATCTTGTGATGAAGGTGTCAGAGGGAACACGGGAAGCGGTGGAGCTTTGTATGTACTACATACGGCAGTACAGCGCCGTGCCTGTTTGCAGCGCCTGCGGCAGACCGGCAGAGCTGAATATCTTTGCGCTGGAAAACAAGGTTTCGGTTCTTTGCGAGGAATGCTTTTCGGACGCTCAGCGGCAGATAGCAGGTGAAACGGCGGCAAAGGCTGCTGCTCATGAAAATATACCGCTCGGGGTGATCGGCGCCGTTCTCGGCGGTTTGACCGGCGCTGTTTTGTGGGTTCTGTTTTCGCTGATGGGTAAAATTGTGTTCGTTGCAGGCGCTTTGTCAGCGCTGGCAGGCTATTTTGCCTATAAAAAGCTGGGTAAAAAAATCAGTAAAAAAAGTCTGGTGCTTTCTCTGCTGGTGTCGTTTGTGTTTTTGCTGGCAGGAATGTACTTTGCCATCGGCGTCGACGTGTTCCAGTCCTTGAAAAATTCAGGCATTGATATCAGCTTCAGCGAGGCGTTCAGGTGGATTCCTGACTATATATCGTTGAACGCAGGCGCAGTGCTGTTCAATAATATTTTTGGCTTCATCTCTTTTTTGGCGGGAGCGGCGCTGTGCGTGGTGCAGTTTGTCAACGAGAATAAAATGAAAAACCGTGCGGTAAGGCTTGCCTGACGGTGCGGCGGATATACGGCAGATAGGCGGTGAAAAAATTGACGGAAAGCGAATTTCAGGAATTTGTTATTACAATGGGATATCGCTACAACGAAAAGGCGAAAACAGCCTTCAATACCTTTGAGGGCTTTCACAACCGGATAGAGTTTGCAAAACACGAGAGCCGTTATCTTGTTCGTCTGGAATGCGCTCCCAGCAACTGCGAGCCGCAGGAACTGCGGCAATTGCTCAGGGAGTTTCAGTCGGAGCGAAAGGAAGCGGTGCCGAAGGTGTATTTCCGGAAAAGATATATCGGTATCGAGCTGAAAAAAACCGTTGATTCCGAAATAGATAAAGAAGAATTAAAGGCGCTGGTGCATTTTATCACAGAGCTGTGCAAGAGCGATAAGCTGGTGCCGCTGTGCCGTATATGCGCCCGACAGAGAAAAACAGGCGTTTATGTTGTTGGGCAGGAGATTATGCCTGTGTGCGATTCCTGCGTGACGAGAATGCGCCGCCGCCACGAAAAACGCCGTGATCTTTTTGAGAAAAAGCGGCAGAATATGCCCGCCGGTCTGCTTGGTGCGCTGTTCGGCGGTATGCTGGGCGCACTGCTGAATATTTTGTGCTACCAACTGTTTCCGCTGAAGGGCGTATGGAGCGTGTTTATCGCTGTGCTGGCATACTGCGGCTTTGTTGTCACAGGCAGAAGAGCCAATAAAAAAAGCGGTATTATCTGTGCGGCAATGTCTGTGGTGATCTTTTTGCTTTCGGAATATGCCGCTATGGTGCTGGAAACAGCGATTCTGATCGAAAGAGAGGGCGGCGGTATCGCTGTGTCTGAGTCGGTGGACATTACAAACGCCGGTCTTTCGGATCCGTCTTATCTGATGACGCTCCTGCCGGAGTATATCATCGGCGTTGCGGTTGTTCTGGCGGTGGGCGCTGTTTATTTCCTGAAGAGAAGCCTGACAAGACCGGTGAAGATTTCTAAAAATCTGCTGTAATACGGTTATCATCTAAAAGAAAACCTTAACGAAAAGGTTTGTCAGCCTTTTCAAAGGCTGCAGCTTCCGTTTAGGTGCCCGGTAGTTTCGCATCATTGATCAAACTTCTTTTTCTTTGGGAGCCGGGGACTTTACCCACTGACTTTCATTGCTTCATAGTAAAGCTGTCCGTTATTTATTTGAGAATCGTATAAATGTTGAACTGCCGGTTAAAAGCCATACACAAAGAAACAGAACAACAGAGAGTATCCAAAGAAACAAAAGAATAGACGGTACGGAAGAAGTTCAAAACAAAAGAAACGAAATAGACATAAGAAACGCAGGGACATCGGCTGGCGATGTCCCTGCGTTTCTTTCAGTATAATAAAGAAAGAGAGAGGTTGCCGCACAACAGCATTGCGAACAATATATTGTGCAGCGAAGATGTTAAAAACTTGTTTATATACATATTATAGTATATTTTGGAGATGAGGTCAAGGGAAAAACGATGAATGACCATAAAAACCGATCCAAAAAAAGTTGTTGAATTTTGTATATATTTTTTTTAATTACTATCATTCCGAAGCTTTATGATGGGGATAGTATGACTTTCGGACGGTATTCTGCGCTGACGGCGCTCAGAAATGCGTAAAAACAGGTTTTTGGACAGGAAAATCAATTTTCAAAATTTCAAAAGCGACAGGATATTAAGTCCTGCCGATTTGAAAAAATACTTCCCGGCAAGTCAGCGGTTTTAGGAAAGAGGTATGGGGAAAACCCTTTTTTCGCCGGAAAAGGGTTTTCCCCATGTAACTGCCCCGACAAAATTGATTTCCGTGGGTTTTTGGACGGTTATTCTTGATTTTGCAGAGGTTATAGTGTATAATAGCCTTGCAAATATGTCAATAAAACTAAAACAGGAAGAGGTTGTACCGATGTATAAGGATTTGATGGATACGATAGGCTTTGTCGGACAGTATGATGCGGCGGTTGCGGACGCTATGGCTGACGAGCTGAAAAGACAGCAGAGAAATATTGAGCTGATCGCTTCGGAAAATATTGTATCTCCTGCTGTGATGGCTGCCATGGGTTCTGTTCTGACCAATAAGTATGCCGAGGGCTATCCCGGAAAAAGATATTACGGCGGATGTCAGTATGTTGACGTGGTAGAGGACATCGCCAGAAAAAGAGCCTGCGAGTTGTTTGGCGCAGAGTTTGCCAATGTTCAGCCCCATTCCGGCGCACAGGCCAATACAGCCGTGTATTTTGCTATGCTGCAGCCCGGAGATACCGTGATGGGTATGACGCTTTCTGAGGGTGGTCACCTGACACATGGTTCTCCTGTCAATATTTCCGGTAAGTATTTTAACTTCGTTTCTTACGGTGTGGATCCGGTTACCCACAGAATAGATTATGATAAGGTGTATGAACTGGCAATGCAGCACAAGCCGAAAATGATCGTTTGCGGCGCTTCTGCTTATCCGAGAATCATTGATTTCAAGCGCTTCCGTGAAATTGCAGACGCCTGCGGCGCTTATCTGATGGTAGATATGGCGCATATTGCCGGTTTGGTGGCAGCAGGCGTTCACCCCAACCCGGTTCCTTATGCTCACTTTGTTACCACTACCACTCATAAAACCCTCAGAGGTCCCAGAGGCGGTATGATCCTTTGCTCTGAGGAATATGCAAAGGATATTAACAAGGCTGTTTTCCCCGGCACACAGGGCGGTCCTCTGATGCACGTCATCGCCGCAAAGGCTGTTTGTCTGGGCGAAGCGCTGAAGCCGGAGTTCAAGACCTACGGTGACAACATCGTCAAAAACGCTCAGGCGCTGGCTGACGGTTTGCTGAAGAGAGGCAATAAGCTGGTTTCCGGCGGTACGGATAATCACGTTATGCTGCTTGACCTGACGGAAAGCGAGGTTACCGGCAAGGAGCTGGAGCGCCGTCTGGACGAGGTTCAGATCACCGCTAACAAAAATACCGTTCCCAACGAGCAGAGAAGTCCCTTTGTTACCAGCGGCGTTCGTCTGGGTACACCTGCCGTTACCACAAGAGGCTTCGGTGTGGAAGAAATGGACAAGATCGCCGAGTATATCACGCTGGCACTCAATGACTTTGAGGGCAGCGCAGAAGCCATTCGCCGGGGTGTTAATGAAATCTGCGAAAAGTTCCCGCTTTATGCGTAAGCTTTTCAGCATTGGCGGATTTGACAGAAGCGATACTGTCGTGACAAAGCGGAGCATGATTGGTGTGCAAGCAAGTGCATGAGTAGCGTGCAGGCGAGTGCGTGAATCGTGCGCAGGCAAAGCGTGAGTTATACATGAACGGTGCGTGGCATTGTATGAATAATACATTAGCTGTGTGCAGGCGAGTGCGTGAATCGTGCGTAAGCAAAGTATAAGCCATGCAGAAAAGGCTGTGCGGACAGTGCAAAACATAAGACACATTTTCGGAGAGTAGACTGCCGGAAATGTGTCTTTTTTTGCTGTTTTTTTGAATAAATAAAGTTAATGTTGGAATTCTTTGGAAAAGAATATGTATACTAATGATATTTTCGGGATTTCGGAACGGCTAAAAATGAACATAGTAACAAAATTGTTAATAAACTATTGACAAAAAATGAATTATAAGTAAAATGATTAATAAGAGAAAATGTATTTGTGACCGGACGATGACGGGAGGTAATGAAGATGGTAAAGTTAAACGCAGCAGCAAAACGCAGAAGTAAAAAAGGCTTTACGCTGGTAGAGCTGGTTGTAGTCATTGCCATACTGGGCATTTTAGCTGCGATTGCGATACCGGCGATTATCGGTATTGTCAACTCGGCAAGCGACACGGCGACAGAACAGGATGCTGCTATGCTGAACGACGCCTGCAAGCAGTATCATGCGGGAGTGATGACCGGACTGATCAATTCCGCAGATCCGTGCGGCTCTACACAAAGTAATCTTCCTGCTCCGAAATCGGGCGTGGCAGCCAGAAAGCTGGCGGCTGACCACGCAACGGTGCTGAATGCCTGCGAATATGCCGGTCTGGACAAAATCAAGTCGCAGCTTGTGGCAGGAAACATGACATACGGATATACCAGTTCGGGTACGATTGCGGTAAAGGATAAAACGAATACCGTTGTCACTGCCAAAACACAATTGGGAGATTTCATTACTTCCTGATGACAAGAACTCACAGCGCCGCAGGTTTGCCGCCTGCGGCGTATTTTTTTTGGCTTTGCCGCAAAAGTTCCTGTACGATCAGCGGCGCAGGAGAAGAAACTTATGAACAAATCTTGAAGAAATTTTAACGGCGGACAAATGATATCTATAATTTGCAGCGGAATAATACAAAAAATATTGAAAACAAACAAAGAAAAAACGCCAAATTATGAACAAATTATGAACGAATAAACAAGTTGTTCATAATTGCGGTTCGGCAAAAGGTACAAAATTATCAAAAGAATAAGAGCAAAGTTTACAAAAGGGTGGGTTTGGCGGCTAAAAACAAAGAAAAAGCGGGTAAAACTGCACAAAAAAGCCTCGACACTTTTTATGTTTTAATTGCCATAAATTTGAAAAAAACTATTGACATTTTGTTAATAAAGAGTTAATATATATTCAACAAATGAACACGGCGCTCCTCCCTTCAGAGCGGCGGTTCAGAAAAAAAATTTTATTAAAGAAAGAGGTAATCTATCATGACTCTCCAGCAGAAATTGCTCGCTAAGCAGAGCAAAAAAGGTTTCACACTCGTTGAACTCGTAGTTGTTATCGCTATCCTCGGTATCCTGGCTGCTATCGCTATTCCGGCAGTTGTTGGTATCATCAACAGCGCTAACAAGTCTTCAGGTGATTCTGATGCAGCTACACTGAACAACGAGCTCAGCACTTACTATGCAGGTATCAAGACCGGTTCTATCAACAAGAACGACACCGGCACAAACGGTAAGGTTAAGGCAACTCCTGACGCTACAGAGCTTGCAAAACTCGATGCTAACTCCAGCAACACAACAAGAAAAACTGCTGCTAAGAAGTGCACAGTAGCTGGTTGCCTGCAGTATGCTGGTCTGGAAGACGCTCTGAAGAACAAGATTTCCGGTAATGACTTCGTATTTGTAAAAGGTAAGGTTACAGTTTATTACACTGAGTCTGACAAGAAGCCTGCTACCGGCACAACTAATCTGGCACTGACTACTACAATGGCTGATCTCGGTTTTGATTGATCGTAGAACAGTTCAGTAAAACTACATAGCCTCAAAAGGTCCGAAAAGCAATTTTCGGACCTTTTTTGTATGTTGACAGAAAGGCCCGCTGTCGTTAATCCGAAAAACAAGCGAGGGTGTATTATTGCATAAATATCTGACCGAAATTCTTGCTATATGCACAAATTAAAAAGAATTTAAAAATAATTATTGAAATTGATGTTTTTTTGTGATAAAATGACAAAAAGGATATTATAACTGTCAGTATGTTTGTACAATGCCGTACATCTGACGATTATGATATTAGTTGAACGCAAAACGAAAACAGAAAAATTTTTAAGAGTGTGGTGTATTTATGAAAAGTATAGCAACTGTAATGCAGGTGACCCGCAGTCTGCTTATCCTGACTCCTGCCGAGTACGATAAGCCCGAGGGTGGATTGTCCGGCAAAAGAAAGGCAGGCGCAATGCCTACCAACTTCAGTGTACCGCAGATCTTTGAGCTGAATGAGTCGCTGAAGGATCACCCCTATGAAAAGTCAGAAGAGCTTGCTGCTTTCGTAAAGCGGTGTGCCGAGAGCGTCAGCATGGATCTCGGCGATATCTTCCTGTGTATCGAGGACGAAGATATCCTGATCACGAAAGAATATAAGCATCATGTTGAGTCCAAGGACAAGCTGCTGCTTACTTATGCCCGTGTTGAGGCGGAGTCAGTGCTTCATGCCGAGGTTGAAAAATATACGATTCTGAACTTTGAGTACGGTCAGCAGTACGGCAAGGCTAACAAGACAGAAGACGTTTCGGCTTCTCTCTTTGCCATGAATACCGGTATGCTGACGGATATCCGTGCGAATTTCTCCGCTGCCGGTCTGAGAATTGTGAAGGTTACGCCTCCGATTGCAGGCTTGCTCTATACATCTAAAGCGGACCTGAACTCCGCTACCAGAGCGATTGCGCTGATCAGCATGGACTTTGCTGCTACCAGACTGGTCGTTCTGCATAACGGTGCGCCTGTTTTCCAGCAGTCCTTCTCCAGCGTTCTGGAAGACGTTGCCGAAATGCTGATGCTGGAATTCGGTATCAGCAAGCTGGGCGCTATTGACCTGATCCGTCAGGAAGGTCTGGGCGTCTGCAGCAAGTGCAACTCTGCTTCTACCAGAAAACAGACAATGTCTATGCTGGAAAATGCTGCGGGTGAAATCGTCCGTAACCTGAGAATGGTTATCTCTACCATGCGTCTTGACATCGACCAGATCATTCTGTGCGACGCTCTTGCCAAGCTGCCGAATATCTCTGCTTTCTGCCGTCAGGTCGGTCTGACAGCTCCTATGGAAAAGATCACGAACATCTTCTCCGGTCAGTCCCAGCCGCCTACAGTAACGCCGGCTGCCCAGCAGAGAGGCTTTGACTCCGTTTCCTTTATCACCCTTAACGGTGTTCTGACCATGCCGATTCCCGAGGCTAACCTGCTTCAGGGCGAAACCAATATCCTTTCGGCTATGGCGAAGGATAGCAGCAACAAAGTGGGTAATATCATTGCCGGTGCTCTTGCTGTGATTGCGCTGATCTGGATGGCTGCTATTGTTGCGTGGTGGGCGGCACTTGCCATTCAGCAGAATAACGATGAAAATACGCTGAAGGACTCCCGCTTTGATTATGCGCAGGATCTGATCGACAGAGAAAAGAAATATACGGAACTGACACAGAACATGCAACAGAATCTGGAAATTCTTCCCAAGACAAAATACAAGATGTCCGTCATTGTTGACCATATCTTTAAGGATTTTATCGACAAGACGATCCGAACCGATTCTTTTACCATCGAAAAAGAGCAAGTGGATGAAGAGGAAGCTGCTACAGCTACAACTGATACTGATACCGAAGAAGAACCTATCAATGAGACTGTAACCATTCAGTTGACATCTGTTATGAAGGATTACGATTCCTTCACCGCACTGAAAAGCAAGGTTGAAGATGCCGGCTTCTTTGAAGTACATGAAGATCTTAATATTGCCCAGACGGATAATCTGACAGCAGAAGCTACCACGTCACTGTATTCACTTTCGACAACCCTGTCCGTTACAGACAAGGGCTTCAAGGCAGCGAAGCTGACAGAAAAAGAGAAAGCTGATCTTGAAGCTAAGTTAGAGGGCAAAACTGCCGCTGCAGCAGAAGCTTCCTCCGGTAAGGAAACCTCAGACGGCAACGAATCGCAGGCTTCGGATACTGCTTCGCAGGCTTCGTCTGCGTCTTCCGGTTCGTAATATCACAGCGTGACTAAAACGCCGGATAACATCGGAAAACCAAACAGAACTTACAGCAGAAGTTCAATTTTTGACGGAGGTATATAATAATGAATAATAAGAAGCAGATAAAAATCTCAGGCTATATTATCGTTATTGCGGTAGTACTGGTTCTGAGCATCATCTTTTTGATTGCCGTTCAGGTTCCGTTCCTGCAGCAAAAGGAAGGTTACGAAACCAAGCACGCATCGGCTACCAGCAAGATCAATTATTACAATTCCTATCTCAGCAATGCCAGCAACGTAGAAGCAAGCATTGCCGCTATGCTGGAGGAGTATCAGACAAAGAATCCCATTCTGTATTCCAACGGTATTAAAACACCTTATGAAGTCAGAACGATTCTGAAAACGCTTAAATATACCCTCACTTCTCTTTCTGTCAGCGCCAGCAACGAGGATGATCAGGGCAGAACAACGGTGGAAGGCGGAAGACTGTTCTCCACCGGTATCAACTTCACGTTCTCCGGCACCAGAGAAGACCTGAAGAAAACACTGGATTATCTGGAGCTGAAAGCAAACGGTTCCTACTATATCAACAATATTGACGTAGAGCCTGCCGTAGATGCAGGCAGTACGGACGGAGGCAGCACAACAGGCGTAGCAGGCGCCGGCGCCAAGTATAATTTCAGCATTGAAATGAGTCTGTACTACTTTGAGAAGATTGATATAGAAGCAGCCGCAGTCTCTGCATCGGACGCTGCTGAATCCAGCGCAGCCTGATTAAACTAACAGTAAGGACTAATTAAGTATGCAGCCTTTACAATATCTGACAACTGCAGGCGGTATGATATGGACTGCCGCTTGCGTGTTGCTGGGTGTATGGCTTACATGGCTTTCGTACCGCCTGATTAACAGGATCCCTGCGGCGTGGCTGTGCGATTACAACGAAACACCTTCGGCGGAGCTGCTCTCCGGCAAGCGTGTGAGCTTTACGAAATCCGGCATTGTAATGTCCATTGTGGCTGCTGCCTGCCTGTTCGCCTGCAGGCTGCAGTTCAACAGGGGCTTTGATATCTATTTCATCGTGTTTGCGCTGATCATCGTCGTCTGTCTGATGATTGCGGTCTGCGACCTGAAATATACCATTATCCCCGACCAGTTTACCGTCGCTTTGGCGGTGCTGGGACTGTCGATCAGCATATATGATCTGATCCGTGGCTTTGGCATTCTGCATAAAGCCTGGTGGTCTCCTCTGGCAGGCGCGGCACTGGGTGCCGGCGCTATGATACTGATCGACCTGATTGGTATGCTGATCTATAAACGAACCGGAATGGGCTTTGGTGACGTCAAGCTGTTTGCAGCAGTCGGACTGATCACCGGTTTTCCGGGTACCATTCTTGCGTTTATTATCTCTATGATAACCGGAATGCTGTTTTTCATCGGCATTCTGTTAGCTGCAAAAATCATCGGTAAAAAAGCTTCCGCTGAAACGGAACCGGCAGACAAGGCGGATTCTGCCAAGCCGGAATCTCCAATCAGTGCTGCGTCTGCTGAAACGGAATCGGCGGACAAGCAGGAGGCTGTCAAAGCGGCGTCTGCGGACGATGGAGCCGGCGGCTTGCCCCGGCAGGACGAAACCGGTGATGTGCAGCAGTCTTCCGCAGAAGAAGAAGCGCCCGAACAGCAGGAGGAACAGAAAAAGGGAGGTTCCTATCTCGCTTTTGGTCCCTATATTGCGCTGGCGCTGGTTTGCTATCTGTGTTTTTACGATCTGATCTACCGCTTGGTAGAATCATATTTGAATCTTTTTTGACTTGGCGTGACATAAGGAGCTGAAATCATGAAGGCCGGAAACTTGAAAATCGGACAAATACTGATCAATTCAGGAGATATAACGGAGGAACAGCTTGAAGCGGTGCTTGAAAAGCAGAAACACTCCGAAACAAAAAAGCGTATCGCTGATATTCTCGTTGAGGAGAAGATTGTAACCGAACAGCAGGTATGCAGAGCCCTCGAAAAGCAGCTCTTTATGCCGTATATCGATCTAGATACCGTTACGATCCCCGAAGAACTTACCACTCTGATCCCTGAGGAAATGGCACAGAAGAATATGGTCGTGCCTATCGAACAGGACGGTCGTTTCCTGACGGTTGCCATCGGCGATCCGCTGAACTATAAGGGTCTGAAGGACTTGTCCATCACCACCAAGATGAAAATTATGCCGGTTATTGCCGAGCCATCCAAGATTACCGTCAAGCTGCGTGAAATCTATGCGGCGCAGAAGGCAATCGACGACGCTAAGGAATTCCTTGAATCCAAGGGCGGCAAAACCAAGGCGCAGATTGAGGCGGAAGAGGCAGCCAAACAGGACGCCAACGGAAATGATCAGCCGATTATCCGTTTTGTTAATACGATGATCGAAGAAGCTATCTTTGCCAAGTGCTCCGATATTCATGTCGAGCCGATGGAAAAATGCCTGCGGATCAGGTTCCGTATCGACGGTAAGCTGCAGATCTATATGGAAACCAGCCCTGAGCTGATTCCTTCGGTCACCTCCCGTATTAAGTTTATCGGTAATATGAACATCGCCGAAAAACGTATTCCGCAGGACGGTCGTATCAACTACCGTGTCGGCGGAAGAGACATTGACTTCCGTATCTCTGTACTGCCAAGCGTCTACGGTGAGAAGATCGTAATGCGTATTACCACCTCTCTGGGCATGGAACTGAAAAAGGAAAGTATCGGTTTCCTGCCGGAGAATCTTGAAAAGTTTAACCATTTAATTAAAAGTAACCGTGGCATTATACTGGTTACAGGTGCTACCGGTTCCGGTAAATCTACAACGCTCTATACTGCATTGAACGAGGTTAAGAGTGAAGATATTAACATCATCACCGTAGAAGACCCTGTCGAAATGCTTCAGGAAGGTATCACACAGGTACAGACAAACGAAAAAGCAGGCATGACCTTTGCGGCTGCTCTGCGAAGCATTCTTCGTCAGGACCCTGATATCATCATGGTCGGTGAGATCCGAGACGGCGAAACCGCCGGCATTGCAGTACAGGCGGCTATTACAGGTCACCTGGTTCTTTCCACACTGCATACCTACGATGCGCCAAGCTCGGTTGCCCGTCTTGTAGATATGGGAATAGAGCCGTACATGGTTTCTTCGGCTTTGCTTGGCATCATCGCCCAGAAGCTCGCCCGCCGTCTTTGCGTTGAGTGTAAGGAGGCATACAGCCCCGACCAGAACGAAAGAATTGCGCTGAATCTGGATCAGGATGAAGAAATCACCCTTTATCGCAAAAAGGGCTGTGAGAAATGTAACAAAAAGGGCTATAAAGGCCGTATTGCAGTTCATGAGATTATGCTGCTGACGACTACCTTGAAGCGGGCGATTACCGAAAACAGAAGTACCGATGAAATTCGTGAGCTTGCTGTTAAGGAAGGCATGATTCCCATGAAGGAAAACGTAAGACGAGACGTTCTTCAGGGACTGACCTCTTACGAAGAGTTTATTGATATGACAATCAACAACGAATAAGCAAACGACAGTTGTAAAATTTATAAATGAATGGGGTAGATTTAAGTGGATTTTTACAGTCTTGTAAAAGAAGCCGTTACAAAGGGAGCGTCCGACATTCATATTGCTTCGGGTAACCACCCTGCGTATCGTCTTCACGGTAATGTTTTCTTTACAAACGATCCTGCACTGAATGAAGCAGAGGTTACCGCTATCATCAAAGCGGTGCTGAACAAGTCCAGATTTGAGACCTTCCTTCAGACAGGTGAAGCAGACGCCGCCGTTGAAATCGGTGAATGCGGCCGTTTCAGAGCGAATGCTTTCAGACAGCGTAACGGTACAGCCCTTGTACTGCGTGTTATCAACAGCGTAGTTCCCGAACTGTCAACCCTGAACCTTCCGAATTCCATCAGAAAAACCCTTGACCTGAATTCCGGTCTGGTTCTGGTGTGCGGACCTACCGGTTCCGGTAAGTCAACCACTCTGGCAGCCTTGATCAACGAGATTAACAAATATAAATCCCGTCATATCATTACCATCGAAGACCCTGTTGAGTTTTTGCACACGCCGAAACGTTGCATCGTCAACCAAAGAGAAATCGGTCTGGACAGCCGTTCTTATCCTATGGCGCTTCGTGCTGCCATGCGTGAGGACCCCGATATTATTCTCGTCGGAGAAATGCGTGACCGTGAATCCATTCAGATCGCCCTGACAGCTACAGAAACAGGTCACTTAGTATTCTCAACCGTACATACAGAGGGTGCGGCTAAGACGATTGACCGTCTGGTAGATATTTTCCCGCCGGATCAGCAGCAGCAGATCCGTGTACAGCTTTCTACTTCTCTGAAGGCGGTTATTTCTCAGAGACTTCTTCCCCGTGCAACCGGCGGACGAGTTGCTGCCTTTGAGATCATGTTTGTTACCACCGCTATCAGTAACCTGATCCGTGAAAACAAAGTAGCGAATATCCAGCAGTCTATCCAGCTCGGACAGCAGTACGGTATGATTACGATGAGCAAGAGTATTGATAATCTGCTTGCACAGGGTTTGATTACAGAGCAGATTGCAAGAGCTTGGAACTTCGATATCGGCGATACTGATGCAAGAAGATAAGGGAGTGAACAGTATTGAAGTATAAATATACGGCGATGAACGCCAGAAGCCAGAAGAAAGAGGGTACCATCGAAGCCGAAACACAGGCAGAGGCTACCAATATACTTCGTGAAAAAGGCCTGGTCGTTCAGGATTTGATTCAGCTCGGCAGTAATAGTGATGAACCAACCAGTATCTGGCAGATGGATCTGGGCGGCGATATTCATACCAAAAGGATTGCGCCGAAAAAGCTGCTGATGGTTATGAACCAGCTCGGTATGATGATGAAGGCTGGTATTAACCTGTCACTGTCCATGCAGATTATGATCGACTCTGAAAAAGACGTCAGCATGAGAAAAATTCTGCGTGAAATCAACGAAAACCTGTACAGTGGTTTTACACTGTCTCAGTCAATGAGAAACTTTGCGGGTTTCCCGCCGATCTATATCAGCATCGTAGAGGCCGGTGAAGCCAACGGTCGTCTGGACGAAGCTTTTGAGCAGTGCGCTCTGATTTGTAAGAAAGATATGGCGCTGTCCGGAAAAATCAGAGGCGCTATGATGTATCCTGCGTTCCTGATGGCGCTGGTTATTGTCGTTGTTATCATTCTGACCGTATTCGTACTGCCTACCTTCGCAGGCGTTTATGCAAGCTTTGGCGGCGAATTGCCCGGCTTGACAAAGTTTATGATGGGCTTCTCGGATTTGCTGATTCACTGGTGGTGGCTGATCCTCATCGTCATAGTAGGCGTTGTGGTTGGTCTGAGAACACTGAAAAAGACCAACGCAGATTTTGCTATGTGGTGGGCAAAGCTTCAGTTGAAAATACCGCTGGTTGGTCCCATTATTCGTCAGAGCTCACTTGCGAGATTCTGCCGACTGATGTCTACCCTGACAGACGCCGGTATCCCGATTCACAAAGCGATGGCTCTTGCAAGAGATGTTGTACCGAATATTTTTGTTCGTGAAAAAGTTCAGGCTGTTCTGGACGACGTGCAGATTGGTGTAACCATTCATGACGCAATGGCAAAACACCCTGTGTTTGACCCGATCCTTGTTTCGATGATCCGAGTCGGTGAAGAATCCGGTATGTTGGGCGACTCTCTCCACAAGATGGCTGAGTTGTTTGAAAGTCAGACGGACGAATCTACTCAGAAGCTTACAGATATGATGACGCCTATTATGACCGTTATCATCGGTGTAGTTGTTGCAACGCTCGTTATCTCCATGATTCTGCCGATGTTTGGTATGTATGACCTGGTTGGCAGCTCGGGCGGCAGTTCAACAACATAATCGGCCGTATCAATGAATTGACACATAAAAGCAGTCGGAAGGTTTTCCGGCTGCTTTTAAAATTGTCTGAAAATTTACTAAAATCTGCACCCGAATTTACTCCTGCGCTGTTTATTATTTTAGAGAGAATTGTATAGACTGTATCGTGTTATCTTATGCTTGATTGTACAATTATTTTTCTGTTTTTTTCTAAAAAACTGTTGCATTGATTTTTTTTTATTGTATAATATAAATGAGTATATATAAGTGGTAGAATGCTCATTGTGCGGATAGAGCATTCACAAAGGAGGATTACAGAAATGAAAAAATTATTGCGGCAAAAAATACCGAAGCTGAGAACACAAAAACTGAGATCCAAAAAGGGTCTGTCTTTGGTTGAACTGATTGTAGGTATTACCATACTGGTTATTATCTTTACAGCTACCCTGAGCGCCATGACCAATGGCTATACGACCACTTTGTTTAATGCGGACGTCAATAAAAAGGCTGTAGAGGGCGGATCATTGAATGAGATTCTGATGCAGACACTGCAAAAACAGGAGTTTTACAATGAGGCTGACTTTACGTCCCGTTTTTACGGTGGTACCAGCACTCCTGCCGGTGAGGCTGGCTTAGCGGTTGATGCGGCTGCTAAAGCTAAGTATGACAATATTGCGTTTGTTCCTCCGTCAGATTTTCCGAGAACCGGAGAAGAGTATGAAAATCAGTATACTGTTATATCAAACGGAACCAGTAATGTAAAAAAAGGTACAAAAACGTATGCAATAAGAGGAATAACGGTAATAACGTCCCTTGATTCGGTCAAAGGCCCCGTGATCAATACCTCTTTTATTCCTTATACTAGCCAGACCCCGTAAAGAGAGGAGGAAAAGACATGAAAAAGCTTCAATCTAAAAAAGGTCTTACTCTGGTTGAACTGATTATAACCATAACGATCCTGAGTATGGTTGCGGGTATGGGCGTAGGCGTCGTCGCAAACGCTATGCGAAATTACGCCGCTGCACAGACGGTTGCACAAGAACAGGATATTGCACTGCAGGTGGAAGATTTTATCCTCACTTCCTCCCGAATTTCCAGTAAAGCGCAGGAGGTTCAGGCGTCTACTGTACCCCAGAAGACGATGACCGGTTACTATTTGCTCTTTGATAATGATGGTACGCTCAAAACCGTCAGCCATCAGATCGACCCCAAGAAAAAAGATCCGGCTGTGTCTTCGACCATGAAATATGACAGCGTCAAGCAGGTTTCAATGAGCATTCGCAAGCAAAAGGCGGAAAAGACAGATTCTTACGGATACAGAGTTTTTGTCTATCTTGATTATGAGATCGAGATGAAAGAAGGCTACAAACTGACCGGTTCCACGATTCTGAATAATGCTGATCCACAGTTGCTTGTTCAGGTAAAAGCGGACTCTTATCAGGATATTGGCAGTACGTTTACCATTCAGAACGATAACGCATCCAATGCGCTGGCGATTATCAAATAATTTTCAGAAAGGAGTTTTATGAATGCTGGAACAAACCAGAAAAAACAGTAAAAAAGGTTTTTCGCTTCCTATGGCTGTAGCAGTGTCGTTGTTTCTCGTGATTATTTCTACCTCACTGATTTTTATCGCTATACAGAGTACCTCTAATACCAGTGTTGACATCAGCGGCAGACAGGCTTATCTGAATATCCGCAGTGCGCTGGAATATGCCCGTACATATTATTCCACTAACGTGAAAGATTATTCTGTCATTTCTACGGAATATATGTATATGAAGGATATTGGCGGTACAACAAGCGAGGGAGCTGAAATTACCAAGAACGAATCAGTTGCTGCGGGTTATACGACCTATGTTCAGGCGAAATATACCAAAGCAGATAATTCTAACCCCGCTACCCTCAAGCTGACCGGTTTTTCAAAATATTCCGATATTTTTGGTCACAAGGGTAAGACAGCACATCTGTCTGTTATCTTCTCGGTAGGCTCTACAGGCCCTAACCGTCTGACCATTATTGCCGGTGACAGAGGCGGTGAGTCGTATTCTACCACTGAGAGTATTACGCTGAACGTAAAAAAGCCTGCCGGTATGAACTACGAGATGACGTATTATGTATGGACATATAAGGATACCGAAAATGCTTACGAGAATTATAATGAAGCAAACGGCGATATCAGCTATCTGTACGATTCAAAGGTAGATGTCGATAAACTGAACAAAACCACTATGTCGGCCAATGAAATCAAGCCTAACGCAGAGTGGCGCCTGACAGACGATGCAGAAAGTCAGTTGGCTAAAGGCCCTAACGGTATCATGGCGGATACCGGTAACGGATGGTTTGCCGGTGAATACTTTATTAAATCCGGTCGTGTACCATGGTTCAATATTATCTTTGCAAAGCAGTATACGGTGTTGAATCCTTATAATAAAGACGGCAGAAGTGCATGGAATATCTATGACTCGCAGGTCAATGAAATTTTCCACCTGTGGTATCTTGATCCTGCCGATAAGAATGTTTATTTTGAGTTCTTTGACACCAAAAAGACCGCAAAGAACGAAGGCTATCCTAACGATGATCTGGAAGTTGGTTCAAAATACTATACAAAGTACTATGAAGGTCTGAAATGGGACGGTAGAAAAGGTCTGGAGGATACCGTACTGGTATATGTCAAGAACCCAAAAACAACCGTACATTTCCGTGTGAAGGGTGTTGATGACACCTTAACCGTACCTACAATGGCAGCTCCGGTTATTGACTCGGTGGAGGTCAGCGGCGACCCCATTACCGGTCAGAGCTTCCTGCACTCCGGCAACAAGAAGCCCGGCAACATCACGATGGAGTATGAAGGCTGCGGCTGGTGGGTAGCGAATATCGAGACCAACAGCAATTTCAACCTTACCATTACAGCAAACGGCTTTACAAAAACAGCCAGAAATATTGATGCCAATACGGTTAATAACGAATTCTGGATCGTGTATAACAGCGGTTCACTGAACGTGCATTCCAGCGAAGAAACAGCATTGCTGGATATCGGCGTTGACCCCAATTCCTATGTAACTGTACACGCTAAAATTGCCAATTATGCAAAAGCAGCTTCTCCGAAGATCGGCTACAGCGACGTCAAACTGAACTCCAGCAGCGGAAAGATCAGTCTGCTGAATGCGCTCATTGATGCAGAGCAGGTTAACAAAGATGACTATACTGCTGAGTCGTACGCTGTGCTGAAAGCAGCAATGGTTGAAGGCTACAAGCAAATTACTGATGAGAATTTCATCAAAAATCAGCCCGGTCCGAGCGACGCCGACAAGATCAAGCAGGCAGATAAGCTGTATAATGCAACCAGACAAAAAATTCTAAAGGCAGTAGGGGATCTGCAGTCGATAGTCGATCCGGATTCCATTAATGAACTGGATCAGCTTGTAAAGTCTGCGACAGAAAAAGTCAATGATAAGCGTAATTATGATATGAATGCTTATAACGATTTCGTCAGAAGCACACCTGCTTCCAAGAAATCAGCATACGTCAAGGCGGTAGAGGCTCTTGCAGATTCGGATTCTTTGGAAAAAAATATTGTTACCAAACTTTATGACGAATTGAACAGTGCAATCATGGTTCTTGATAGTAATTATATCGGAACCGATCGTAGCAATCTGGAATCGAAGTTAGAAACCCTGAGAAAATTCAAAGGCAGCGACCAATATGAAAAAGAATATGTTGAAAAGTTTGATCAGGCATTTAATTTAGCTCAGGAAGTAGCTAACCGAGATGAAGTATTAAAGAACGAATTGACCAATGCGCTCGAAAAACTGGAAACAGCGTATAATGAGATGACAGCGCATCAGAAGAGTGTGCTGGATCTCAGCAGACTGAACGCGCTGAAGTCAGAAGCGGATGCGATGCTTTCTGCCGGTACTTCAAACACCCTGGAAAACTGCACACAGAAGACCTTTAATGCTTTGAAAACGGCAAGAGATAATGCTAACGAGATCAACTCTATCAAAGAACAGTCCGGAATTGATGCGCTTGCAGATGCTCTGCAAACCGCCATTAATGACTTTACCGTAACAAAGCCGGTTGATACGAATGATAAATTAAAATACAAGGACAACACTATCCGCATCTGGGTTCAGAATAAGGATAAATATGCATTTGAAGTGGAACAGTATTTTAATGACACGACGAGTACCCCCATCAGCGGAGCTGATTTTACAGAGTGGTATCCCGGTTCCACATTCTCCTATTATAATCTGGACATGACTTATGTTCAAAAGATTATTCTCTCTACAAAGGCTATCGAGGGAGATAATGTGGGCGAAGTATACGGCTCAACCTCTGAAATCGTCCTGGACGAAGTAAAAGACAACAATCTGGTGATTGTTATTGATGATAAGGGCAAGCCGACAGTCGGTCAGCTTGTAACCGTTTACGGCAAGTTCAGGGGCGATACCGTTAAGCCGAAGATCGGCAAGGTAGTTGCTGAATCGGTCTATGAGGAGCCGTATCTTGTCAGCAGATATATTCGCACTAACGCTAATAAGGACGACAAGTTTACGGTAGTCGGACTGAATCAAAAGCTTGATGGCGATGGTTCACAGCTCGTTACCGAACAGATTACTTACATTGTCGGCAAGCTGGCAGCAGGTGAATATGTTGCAACTTATAAAACAGCAGACGCCGATAAGACTTCCATCGCCTGCACGGCTGTCAAGACAGCGGATATCTTCCCGAAATATGGCGATAATGCAACACCTCAGGGTGAGCCTTCAAACGAAGGGAATAATCCTCAGGGAACATTTGCTGCAGATGAGTATGAAATTGTGAATATGGGCAATTCTGCAGCCGACTATATCTATTTTACAGATTCAGAATGGGATAATATTAAATGGGGCAGCAACGCTCGTGCCTGCTTCTATAATAACAGCGGCAACGAGGTAGGTACAACTTGGCCGGGTTATACGATGTCATCATATTCTGTTGATTCTGACGGAAATATGAGATATAAGGTCATTCCTCCGGCAGGTGCAACGCAGGTTATCTTTAATAACATTAATTCTCAGCAGTCTGAGAGAAGAACCTTTAAGCTGGGCTATGGGTATTCAAAAGGTACTTATAAAGGTGAGTCCTACGGAAAGAAAACCTTCGCAACCACTGAGTGGGGCCCTGTTGCTATAGACACTTCTGACGATGTCGAATTTGAATCTGGATATGTATATATTACCAACAATAAAAACTGGAATAATCTGCATATTTACTTCTTTAACAGCAGCGGCGCTGTAGGCGCAAGCTGGCCGGGTTATGAGCTGGACTACCATGGAAAAAATGACCAGAATGAGGCTGTTTACAAGGCTCACCCGCCTAAGGGTGCGACATCGTTGATCATCAATAATGCTGATGATACGAATCAGACGGTAAACGTAACATTTACCATCGGAAAAGGCTACTGGATCAGCGGCGGCTCCGGCAAATTCCACACCGTTACCGAATGGACCGTTAACGGCGGCGGAGGCGGCGGCGGTGGCGGCGACGACGAAGGCGGCGGTGGTACCTATGACAAGGAAGGCTACAAAGAAAAGGACCTTGCCAATGTTAACCTCCCCATGGCTTACGTCGGCGGCAACAAAGTCCGTGTACAGAACAAGTCATACAAAGATATTTACGGTGACAACAGAAAGACTAACTCCAACGGTGAAACAGGCAACTATATCAGAAGTGACAACCCCTTCGGCGGTACTAACGGCGCAGGCGGTAACAATGACTCTGCCGCACGACTCGGCGCTGCTGAATTGACTGCCTACTATGACTGGTATGAGTTCAAGCTGCCCATCTCTCATGAGGCTGATTATACCTTTGCACTCAGCGGTATGGATCCGGATCACCCCTCAGTTCAGACCAAGATCGTTAAAGACGCTCACGGTGACGTTTGGCTGGAGCAGCTCTCCAACTACAACGGCGGCAGCGGTCACTTCCAGAATATCAATCTGTATACCTTCAATCCTGAGGAATCTCAGATCAGTGAAAAGCTGACGGTTTATTTCAGTCTGCCTAACGGCTGGACGAATCCCACAATTGCTGTCAGCGGACCCTTCAAGAAAGCTGTGTCGGAATCTCTGAACAAGAGCCTCGGTGAACATAATGGTATTCTCTATCTGGATAATATTGACAGAAACACACCGTTCATCACCTTCAATGTTACTGACGATGAAGGCGTTACACATGAGTATAAGACTTCGCTCCAGGGCAATGATTATAACCTCTTTGACCCGAGCGCTAACAATAAGTATGGTGAATGGAAATACTTCCTGTCCTACCGTGATCAGCTCAAGAGAACGATCTCACTTCTGCGTTCTACTTACTTTGGCAGCAGCATTGCTTCCAATTATAACGATCAGGGTGAACTCGCCGACGGCGCAACCCGTTATTATTCCAAGGGCTTGCTGGCTCTGTACAGCAACTATTCCGAAAAGCACTCAATGGGTGGCTTCGATTACTACATTACCAAAAATGTAGACGATTACACCGAAACACAGGCGAAAACCGCTCTCGATTCAATCGAAACGAGTCTGGGCTATTACAAAGCTTTGTATAATGCTATTCTGAATACCAGACAGTATCTTGACAATCCTTTGACCGATACGGATATGGCTAATTCCAATAAGTCTACGGAATATGATAATATTCACGGCAACGGCGGCGGTCATTATCCGGAATATTATACAAAGGCGGTTAAGACAAGACAGTATACACAGTCTTCTATCAACTATCTGCGTAAGAGAATGGCTGAAGCAGAAGAAGTCTTCTTGTCCAATTCTTCAGACACAGCGCTGAAGAACGCTATTGATGGTCTGAAGAGAGCAGTAGCTAACCTGGAAACCAAGAGTGAAGGCTCCATTGCCTGCGTACTCTTTGACGCACAGGGAAAAGTAAGGGACGGTTCTAAGTTCTATATCAGATTTACGACAGACAGCAGTCAGACAAACAGAGAAAAGTATACAAAGCTTCCCGTAAAGGAATATAACCCCGAAAGATATCCGATTATCTTCCTCTCAGGCGCTGACATTAATCACAAAAACACGATTTATAACGTACAGTTCCTGGAGGAGAGAAAAACCGGCGGCGACCCGATTCCTCTCGGATCGGAAAAGCCGCAGATGGATATGGATGATGCGTGGGTATTCGTTGACACGGCAAGTACGCCCTACTGGTCCAAGAACACTGCTTCGGACTATCGTGAAATTAACGCAGAGCTGTTCCAGATGGACAATGCGTCTGATAAACAGATTTATCAGATGAAAGAAACATCTCCCGGTTCCGGCACCTATCTGCCGATGACGCTGCTCTTCTCAAAGGACGCTGAAATCAGAGATGCTTCCGGCAATTTGATGTTTATCATCAAAGCAGGTTCTTACTACTTTGATAGTTCCTCTATTGAAGACCCTGACTCACCTGCCTATTCGACCGGTACTGTTGATTTGTTCAAATCAAAGGCATATTTCGAGAACGTTGCCCTGCAGGGTGAGTATGTTGTTGGTGAAAAAGACCTGAACGATAATACGGTCAGCAGAATATTGAATGCAGACGGTGTATGGCATGAGAACGACGACTTTGTCACCGGTACCAACAATGTTGTCGGAAAGTATGTGAACCTGGAGGCAAGCAAGGGCGAGCTGACAAAGTATGCTCCGTATTATTCTTACTCCACCACAGAGGGTCTGTACTTCAGATGGAGTTCTGAAGATCCACTGTATACTTCAACCAGAGTCAAGCTGTACGCAAGCGAATATAAATTTGCTACAATGGGTACGATTGACGGTACCAAGAAGGGAACAAGAAATCCGAAGTTCGAGCTGTATTGCTCTGATTCCACAGCAAACGAAATGAGGGTTGAGTTCCGTACAGACGTTTACGTTAAGTACTACGATGATAGGGGTGAGCTTCACCGCTTTGCTATCCGTGAAGGCATCTATGTTATTGAAAAGGCTAATAAAAATGCCAGCGGTCCGATTGCCAACCTGTATGATGAAAGATACTGGAAGAGCATGGAGCACGTTACCTTTATCGGTAAGGGGACTGCTGCAGAAGGCGGATCCGGTTCTTACAGCAACCTGCAGAATGGTACGTATGTTGACTGATCTCTGAT
This sequence comes from Acutalibacteraceae bacterium, assembly GCA_045221175.1. Lineage (GTDB taxonomy): Bacteria > Bacillota > Clostridia > Oscillospirales > Acutalibacteraceae > UBA1213. The sequence continues at coordinate 22,671 of JBGUWM010000126.1, forward strand.
GGGCAGTCAGTAATCGCAAATTCACTAACCCCCGGTATCTTCATGATATCGGGGGTTTTTGCGGCTTGGGGAACTTTTGCGGTTTCTCTGTCAGCAGGTTCGGGCAGATTCGAATAAAACAGAAGAGAAAGATCAGTCTGTCTTTGATGCATAAAGAATAACAACATATAACAGCGTCAGTAAAATACCTCTCAGATTGACATGCTTGACTTTCTGACGGTCGGAATCTATGAAAGGTAAATGCTCTCTTCAAACCGTGTCGGACGCTTGTATGGATTGCCGTTAAGAAGATGACAAAGATTCAGACAGATCAAAGCCGTGTTGCTGTCATCGTTGACAGGCTGCAATCCGTTGGTTTTCTTCAGCAGCTTTTTAGTGATGTCACTTGTACCGTTGCGGGTCGAAGCAGGTGCTTTTGCAGGAAAAAACACAGGCTGTTATATATTCTCTCTCAGAATGCAAAAAAATTCCCGGCAACTGCTTTCAAACAGTTGCCGGGAATTAGTGTATGTGCTTGTCAGGTTTGAACGAAGGTTCAGAATATACCGGAAGTCAGTTCTTTTGCACTCATTTTCAAAAGGTTGTTGTCAGAAGTGATTTCGTTGATCTCCGCTTTATTGGAGAAGCTCATTTCACATTTGGTGTTGCCGATATTGCCGGTAGGATCCGGAACTTCGTAGGTAATAGTTACTGTATCACCGTTAGTCGTCATGTTGCCCTTGATGCTGTTTTTGATAGCTGTGGGCTGGCTGTATTCCGGGGCTGTGTCATATATATTGCCTGAAGTCATTCCCATTCCCATTCCGGCGGGGGGAGTGATATCGGTATCCACAGTAAAGTCACCTGTAGCCTTGTTTCTGGTGAATACGTTTGTACCGTTTAATGCCATGCCGCTCAGGTTCATCGTGTATTTTTCTTCTGCGTCTGTGCTGTCGTTGGTGAGAGTGATTTTCTGCACCTCGGCTTCACTGCCGCTGCCGGAAATGATCGCAGCCTTCAGGAATATCTTGGTGAAGTTTGTGGGATCAGCGCCCATACAGAAGGTCAGCTTCAGACCCTGACTGCCGCTCTTCAGAATCAGTTCGGTCTGCATCAGAGCATTGTTTTTATTGACGTAATGCTTGATGGTCAGCTCAAAGTTGTTGAGTGAACCCTGTGCATTGATCTGAGCAATCGCACTGTCTACGTCTACCTTGGCAAGAGCGTCTTCCAGCATTTTGTTGACGTCTTCATTGATGTTGATGTTGGTCTTTGCCCAATCCTTCACGTCGTTCACCAGCGTGGAAACAACGTCCAGATTGTTAAAGGTGTGAGTGATCACATAAGCGTCAACAGACGAACCGTCAATGTCAGCCTTTTCGCTGCTTACTGCGACGTTGCCGCATTTGTCGAAATCTGCGCAGATGGTATTGGCCAGATCCATCAGACCAAAGGGATTCTGGTCCTGCTTGAGGTTGTTATACACAAACTCATAAACGTCCATTGCCGTATCGTAGGTTTTCTGGTCAATGTGGAACATATTTTCTCCCTGCGGACCAAAAGCAGAGGTCAGTGCGTCCTGACGGAGATTGTTATAATCCAGATAAAAATCTTTTGCTTTGCCGTCTGACGAAACCTTGGCGACGCCACGGTCCATTGTGGAATACAGCTCTGTATGAATAGCCTTCGGTGACTGCATGGTAATCTTATTGCCTTGCTGCACAGGTATCTGAACGTCTTCCATGAAATAGAATTTTTTGGCTTCGGCGTCCACAGCGACAACGGTTTTTTGATTCATTGTGTTGTTGCTGATAGTGGTAGAAACGGTTCTTTGTGTTGCATCGGAGTTGCAAAGCAGCTTTGCGGCGTCATTAGATGCCGCCACGCCCTGTGCCGAGGTCTTGTAGGCGTTCAGCACATACTTGGTGGGATCGTCCTTGATTTTCCCCAGACTGACTGAGGTGATGATCCAGCGGACGATGAAGAAGGCAGCAACGGACAGAACCAGTACGGTGGCAATGACGATCAGCCAGGTAATCAGCTTTTTGTGGCTCTTTTTGGCGACAACGTCTGCCATGGTATACTCCTGATATCGGGGAGCGTTTGCCTGAAAGTCATTGATCTGATCCGGTGTCAGTGCGCTGTATGTCATTGGCTGCTGCGAAGCGTCATTGGCAGCCGGCTTATCATCTCCCAAAATGGAGAGGTCGGGTATGAATGTACCACAGTTTTTACAATGGCGAACGGAATCGTCGTTTTCTTGACCGCAATTAGGACAGAACATAAAAACATCTCCTTTTCACAAAAATCATCTGTCGAACAGGCGTGTTCAAGTGCGATAACAGTTACTGAAAATGAATAAAATGCAATTGTATCGTATCGAATAACCCCTTACTTATTATAATATAAAAAAATAAATAGAATGTAAAGAGAAAAAACCGGATTTTTTTTGGCAAAATGCAGATTTTTAGCGATTTTCGATTGACAAGAGAGCGGAAAAATCCTACAATTATAATGTTATGGTAAAGGGGTGATGAAGTGAATATTCTTGCTATCGGCGACGTGGTAGGAACAGTAGGCTGCCGTTTTTTGCGAGCCAGACTGCCTGCGCTGAAGAAAGCAGAAAACATTGATCTTGTCATTGCCAACGGTGAGAATTCTGCTGACGGAAACGGTATTACGCCCTCATCCGCAGAGTACTTGTTTTCCAGCGGTGTAGATGTTATTACAGCAGGAAATCATACTTTTCGCCGGAAAGAAAGCTACGATACTTTTGAAGAAAATCCTTTTTTGCTCCGTCCTGCTAATTTTCCTGAAGGAACGACACCCGGCAGGGGGTATACTCTTTTTGATATGGGCAGAAAACAGGTAGCGGTGATCAATCTGATGGGCTGTATGTTTATGGAGCCGCTGAACGATCCGTATGTTACGGTTGACCATATTCTGAAAAAGCTTGATACAAAGCTGATTGTATTGGATTTTCATGCAGAGGCGACAGCGGAAAAACAGGCGTTGGCATATTATCTGGACGGAAGAATTTCAGCGTTTTTCGGAACGCATACCCATGTACAGACGGCAGACGAACAGATTCTGCCCCGGGGAACAGGCTTTATTACCGACGTTGGTATGACAGGTCCGATCCACTCGGTTCTCGGCGTGAAGCCGGAGCTTTCTGTCCGGAAGTTCAAAGAAAAGCTGCCGGTGCGGTTTGAACTGGCGTCGGATCCCTGTAAAATGGAATGTGCTTGCTTTACGGTGGACGATAATTCCGGCAAAACAACACAGATCAAGCGTATGAAAATTTTATAGCTTGTTCATAAATTTATAACAATTTCTTTATACTATACACTTGAATAATATTAACTTTGTATATATTATATACATGTATGTGTTTTAATAGTGTAATATAGGCATAATAGTGTTATTTCAGGAGGAAAATCAAATGGAAGTGTTGAAGGTTTCATCAAAATCAGCCCCTAATTCTGTAGCAGGTGCAATCGCAGGCGTTGTCAGAGATTTTGGCTGTGTTGAGGTACAGGCTGTGGGTGCGGGCGCTACCAATCAGGCATTAAAGTCAATTGCCGTGGCAAGGGGCTATCTTGCGCCGATGGGTATTGATCTGATCTGTATCCCTGCGTTTACCAGTATTGAAATTGATGGGGTGGAGCGTACAGCTATGAAGCTCATCGTCGAAATAAGATAATGATTTAAGGAAGTGCAAGAAACAATGATCAACGGGACTTACTACAAAAACGCGCTGATATCCGGTGCAAACAATATCATCAAACAAAAGGAAGAAATCAATTCCTTGAATATATTTCCCGTACCGGACGGTGATACCGGTACCAATATGTCGATGACCATTGAAGCGGCTGCCAAAGCGATGGCAGACAGCACGGCTACCCGTATTGACGAGGTGGCTTCTGAGGCGGCTTCCGCTATGCTGAAGTCTGCCAGAGGTAATTCCGGTGTTATTCTTTCGCTGCTGTTCCGCGGCATTGCCAACGGTATGAAGGGTAAGGAAGAAATCGGCGGGCAGGATCTGGTGGATGCACTCAGGCTGGGCGTCGAAACTGCTTATAAGGCTGTGATGAATCCGACGGAAGGTACGATTCTGACAGTAGCCAGAATGTCGTATGAAGCCGGCAAGGCTGCCGTTGAAGTAGAGTCTGATCCGGTCATTGTTTTCGGTGCGGTTGTCTCTGCGGCAAACGATGCCCTGAACCGTACACCCGAAATGCTTCCCGTGCTGAAAAAGGCAGGCGTTGTCGACGCAGGCGGCAAGGGTCTGACGGTGATCTTTGAGGGTATGCTTTCTATGCTCAGGGACGGCGTGATGATCGAGGCCCAGTCATCTTCTGCACTGACGCCCGAAAAAGAAGACAGTGCGGCAGAGTTTTTCCGCAACGCTGCGGCAGAGTTCGATTCTGTCATTAACTTTACTTACTGCACCGAGTTCATCATCGGCAAGGCGGCTGATCTTGAAAAGGATTCGCAGGAGCTGAGAGCATATCTGGAAACAATCGGTGACTGTGTTGTTGTTGCCGATGACGATGATATCATCAAGGTTCATGTTCATACCGAGCATCCCGGCAAGGCACTGGAAGAAGCGCTGACTTTCGGACAGCTTCTGACAGTCAAAATTGAAAATATGAAAGAGCAGCACAGAAAGGCTGCCGAAAAATACGAAAAAGAAAAGGCAAAGGCTGAGGAAGAAGCAAGAAAGCGTGAATCGCTGAAGCCTGCTGCTCCCACAGACGACGCTGGATTTATTGCTGTTGCAGCAGGCGCCGGCCTTGAAAATGTTTTCAAAGAGCTGGGCTGTCATCACGTTGTCAGCGGCGGCCAGAGTATGAACCCCAGTACAGACGATATTTATCAGGCTGTTATGGCGACTCCTGCCAAGACGGTGTTCGTCTTCCCGAACAATAAGAACATTATCCTTGCCGCTGAGCAGGTTGTTCCGCTGGTAACGGACAGAAAGGTGATTATCGTTCCTACCAAAACCGTGCCGCAAGGACTGGTAGCGCTGCTTGCCTATACGCCTGACGCAACAGATGAGCTGAATACGGAGTTTATGCTGAATGCGGCGAAGAAAGTTTCTACCGGTAAAGTAACCTATGCCGCAAGAAACTCCGAATTTGGCGGTACGAAAATCAAGGAAGGCGATATTATCGCTCTGGATAACGGCAAGCTGACCCATAAGGACAAGGATCCTGTCAAGGCTGTTATCAAGCTTGCCAAAGATATGGCGAACCGTGATACGGCTTACATTTCCGTTATCTATGGCGAAGGAATCAGCGAAGCGCAGGCAAATGCAGCTTATGAGGGAATTCGTGCCAAGGTTGGCGGCGACGTTGAGGTTACGCTGATTGACGGAGGACAGCCTATCTATTACTTTATGCTTTCTGTTGAGAGTAATTCATAATTTACTGACAGCATCATGATGAAAAAGAACTCGGTGAATGAAATATTTCACTGAGTTTTTTGTATCGAAAGAAAAACTGTATTTCCGGAGGTGGACAGATGGCTTCACTGTTCAGAATGAAAATAGAAGAACTGCCTACGGTGGGTCCCAAAAAAGCAGCGCAGTTTCATACCATGGGCATTCACAGCGTGGGAGAGCTGCTGCGGTTTTATCCCAGAGCCTATGAGGATTGGAGCAACCCTGTGCTGATTGCTCAGGCGCCGCTTCATGAAAACTGCTGCATTGCCGGAACAATAGAAAGTGCGGCGGCTCCTGTCAGGATCAAAGGCGGCATGACCCTGTTCAAACTGACGGTGACGGACAGTGACGGCAATTTTATGACCGTTACTTTCTTTAATCAGAGCTATTTGTATGATAAACTGAAAGCCGGCGGAAGCTTTTTGTTTTACGGCACTGTCAAAAAATCAGGCATCGGCTATGAGATGAGCGCCCCCAGGGTGGAAAGCAGCGCCAAAGAAGTGATTCGCCCTGTCTATCCGCAAAAAGGGATTCTTACCTCCAAGCAGATTGAAAAAGCGGTTGAAAAAGCGCTGGCACTGCTGCCCGATACAATCAATGATCCCATTCCTCAGCAGATACGGGAGGAATATCAGCTATGTCATCTTGGCGCTGCCATCAGAAGTATTCACTTTCCCGAAAGTCACGAAGCGGCGGCTGCCGCAAAAAAACGCATGGTTTTTGAAGAACTGCTGATGCTGCAATTGGGAATCGGTCTTCGTGGCAGTGACAGACTGATGACACGGGCGTATCATATTGAAAAGGACTATACGGAGGAGTTTCTCAAACTGCTGCCGTATAAGCCAACCAATGCTCAGAAAAGAGTGATGGAAGCTTGTATGAAAGATATGATGACCGGAAGCAGCCCCATGAACAGACTGGTTCAGGGAGACGTGGGCAGCGGAAAAACTGCAGTTGCGGCGGCAGTGTGTTATACGGCAGCCCGAAATAAGCTGCAGTGCGCTTTTATGGTCCCCACCGAGATTCTGGCAGAGCAGCATTATCAGTCTTTGTGTGAGCTGTTTGACGGTACCGGTCTGAACATTGCATTGCTGACAGGCTCTGCAAAGGCGGCGGAAAAACGAAGGATTCTGGCAGAGCTTGCCGCAGGCGATACGGATATTATCGTCGGTACCCATGCGCTGATCTCTGAAAACGTTGTTTTTCATCGGCTCGGGCTGGTGATTACCGATGAACAGCATCGCTTTGGTGTATCGCAGCGTACCGCACTCTCAGAAAAGGGCGATTCTCCGCATATTATCGTGATGTCCGCAACGCCCATTCCCCGTACGCTGGCACTGATGATCTTCGGTGATCTTGATCTTTCGGTGATAGATGAGCTGCCGCCCGGCAGACAGGTGACGAAAACCTTTCTGGTCAGCGGCGATAAGCGGCACAGACTGTATGGCTTTATCCGCAAACAGATAGAAAGCGGTCATCAGTGCTATATTGTCTGTCCGCTGGTTGAACAGAATGATTCGGAGCTGATATCGGCGGAAGAATATGTGAAAAGCCTGCAAAAAACAGTGTTGTCGGATTGCCGCACTGATCTGATTCACGGCAGAATGAAAGCTGCGGATAAGGAAAGAATTATGTCCGACTTTGCCGCAGGCAGAACCGATATACTGGTGTCCACTACGGTGATAGAGGTCGGTGTAAACGTGCCGAATGCCACTGTCATGGTCATCGAAAATGCCGAACGCTTCGGTTTGTCACAGCTCCATCAGTTAAGGGGCAGAGTCGGCAGAGGGACAGCTCAGGCGTACTGCGTTCTGGTTTCCGATAACGAGAGTCCCTCTACTTTAGAGCGTTTGCAGGTTATGTGCCGTACCAATGACGGCTTTGTGATTGCGGACGAAGACCTTCGGCTGAGAGGTCCCGGCGATTTTTTCGGCACCAGACAGCATGGACTGCCTGAACTGAAATGTGCCGGTTTGTCAGATATGATGTCGGTAGAGGCGGCAGGTGACGCTGCCCATAAAATATTGTCTGACGATCCTGCTTTAACCAAGCCGGAGCACCGTGGACTGTTATTTGAAATTAACCGCCTGTTCAGCGCTATTTCGCTGTGAGTGCAGGCGTGCTTCTCCTTTTGAAAGAGTATCTTCCTGAAAACAGCCTGACAGTATGCATGAGTGGTACTGTCAGGCTGTTACAATATATACTAATCGTTATATATAAAGAATAATATACAAATAGTAAATTTCGTCAATCGCTTGCAGTTTTTAGCCTGCTCAATAACCAGTCGGGACGTTTTATTCCGTCATTACGCCTGTGGAGTTAGTGACTGCGAGGACGATGAAACAGGAAGCTCTTTGGCTTTAGACAATGGGTAGTTGACGGAATGCTGTTCTTATCCGAAGCGGAGGCACTCGTCCGGACTTTTTCACAATTTCTTGTATATTCTCCTTTCCTCAGACGCCGTCGGAGAAGTCCTGATGCTGACAATCTGTACCAGCGTGTTTTGCTGCAGGAACTTCACATTATACCGAGTTTTCGGCTTCGTCTGTGTACGCTGTCTTCTTGCCTGGATTGGGTTGCAGGTTCATCAAAAATGCTGTTCTGCCGGCAGACGGATTTCTTCGGAAAGCAGTCTGTATCCTGCTTTCATTTCGTGCCAAAGGGGTTGAGAAGGGCTTTGTGCTGTAAAAAAGGTGAAAATCCGTATAAAAACGCTGTCAACAGATTGGCTACCGCTTGTTTGCCGTGAATTGATTGACAATGGATTGCCCTATGGTATCATAATGAATATAACAGATGGCGAAGACATGAAAATCAGTTTTACCGGATAGTCACATGGGAAAACCTTTGCATGAGAATTATTTTGCCCGGGCAGGTACATGGGGAAAACCCTTTTCTGGCGGAAAAAGGGTTGTTCCCCTATCTCGCCTGTCGGTTCGGTCGGTGCTTCTGCCTGCGGCAGAGGTGTCCACCAGACACCTCGCACCCCGTTTCTTAAAACAGCCGGCTATCCTGAGTTGCTGACTTTCCTGAAATCACTGACGGTATCCGTGAACAGAAAGACATAAATGCCACTCAGAAGATTGAATGGATATATTCGCATCAGTTAGCTTTGAAAAAAATGATTACCATGTGAGAAGGGCGGGCAGATATGTATGAAAAGTATCGGTGAAATAATTAAAGCGCACAGAATAGAAAAAAATATGAGTCAGGAAGAACTCGGCAAAAAACTGTTTGTTACCAAACAGGCTGTTTCAAAATGGGAAAACGGTAAAACACTTCCTGATATTGAAACCATCAGAAAGCTGACGGATATTCTTTCGATACCGCATGATGAGATTCTGGGGGAAACCATGAGGCAGACAAAACAATACCGGTCATGGGTCAGACTGTTGATTCCGCTTGTCGGCCTTCTCTTTTGTATGACACTGTTTTTTGCGTTCGACGGCGTGGGAATCATTCAGAGAAGAATGCAGAGCGGTATCGCTATCGTCGTGTTGTATGAAAACGGTTCGGTTGTGGACAGTTCCCGTTATCAGGTGGCAGACATTGCTCGTGTCAAATCCGGAGAGTACGGCTATTCTTTCGGGATAGATTACGGAGAGGTGAAGGGCAGAATCATAACGGATCGCCATGATGAAATCGAATTTGGCTTTTTCAATACCAACAGTTGGCATAATGTTCAGATACACATTGATATTGACACTGTGTCCGGTTCGGAAATGGTAACACAGTCTGTGGTGTATAAAACAGACAATGACAGAATTGAAGCTTTGGATTCTAAAGCGTTTTTGGATCGGAGCCAAAAGGTAAGTGTGTACAAAGGCGGCGTTTGAGAGCGTGCTTGCTGAAGCTTTTGAAGTGATTTCACACGATGAAAGATAAAGGACAAAGAAATTTTTTGTTATCTATTGTTAAAAAAGATTTGTTTCCCCCAAACGGATGTGAGATAACCGCAGTGCAGGGTAAATTGTATGTTATAAAACCAGAAGCAGTCAAAAAGTCCGGTCAAGCCTGTTGAAACTTGACCGGACTTTACATTTGTTTTTCTATTTGTTTCGGTCTGAAACCGAATAATAATCGTCCAGTGCGGTCACGCACTCGTCCGATGAGGTCACGCACATAGCAGGCACGGTGAAGTGAGTGCGTGAACTGAATATGCACTTTCAGATACAGCAGCCTAAAGCAGCCCTTGTGGGCTGCGACGGCGGAATGCGAAAAAGGCAGCAACTATGCGTTGCTGCCCGTGCCGGACGCCTGCGGAATTATATGAACGAATTGCCTCTAAGTAAGTGAGCGTCAGCGAACGTCAGCGGACTCGTCCGGTGCGGTCACGCACTCGTCCAGTGCGGTCACGCACTCGTCCGGTGTGGTCACGCATTGCGACCGCAGCACTTTTTGTATTTTTTGCCGCTGCCGCAGGGGCAAGGATCGTTTCTGCCGATTTTGCCGGATTTTTTAACGGTACGGCTGACAGCGGTGCCGTCGCCTTCCAGATTGGTAGAGGTAGGTTTTGCTACCTGCTCACGCTTCATGAACTTTTCGGCAGCTTTTTGTACGTCGTCCTTGGAATAGGATTTCTTGTCAGACTGATCCATCTCGTCTGTGGTTGTGGCAACGGCGGCCTCTTCCTCAGCTTTTTCCGCTTCGTCTGCTGCGTCGTCACTCTTGTCAAGGCTGATGGAAATGGTTGCGGTATCGCTGTTGTTGTCATCATCAATAACCAGCGGCGCACCCTGCAGTTCTTCCTGTGCCTCTGCGGCAGCCTTCTGTGCGTTGAGCGCTGCCAGCGCAGCAGCTCTTGCACGACCGCCTGCGGCACGCTTAACGGCTAATTCACGCATCTCTTCCTGCTGACGGAGTCTTTCGGCAACACGCTTGGGAACAACCAGCAGCATTTTGATGGTGTCTTCACGAATGCAGCGGATCATATCGTCAAACATATCGAAGCCTTCAATACGATATTCAACGACAGGATCGTGCTGACCGTAGGAACGCAGACGGATACCACGCTTCAGCTCGTCCATGGCGTCGATATGATCCATCCAGTAACTGTCAACGTTCTTGAGCAGATATACACGCTCTAATTCACGCATGGTTTCTTCGGGAATCAGCTTTTCGTTCTCTTCGTATTCCTTGGTCGCTTTTTCAGTCAGCATCTCAATGAGATAGTCCTTTTCCAGCGTATCCAGATCTTCTGTGCTGTATACCAGTGTTTCTTCGTCGTCTTCGTCAATGAGCCAGCCCTTCAGAGACTCTCTCAGACCCTGCAGGTTCCACTCGTCCTTTTCGTCAAAGGGCAGATATTCCGCAATCTTTGCGGAAATGGTGTCCGGAATCATTTTCAGAATGGTCTCACGCAGATTTTCGCCGTCCAGCACCTGATCACGCTGTGTATAGATGATCTCACGCTGGCGGTTCATAACGTCGTCAAAGTCCAGAACGCTTTTACGAATACTGAAGTTGCGTGCCTCAACCTTTGCCTGTGCGCTGGCAATCGTACTGGACAGCAGCTTGCTTTCCAGCGGTGTGTCTTCGTCGCCGGGCATTCTGTTCATGATGGCTGAGATTCTGTCACCGGCAAACAGTCTGAGCAGATTGTCCTCTGCGGAAAGATAGAACCGGCTTGCGCCCGGGTCGCCCTGTCTGCCTGCTCGTCCACGAAGCTGGTTGTCAATTCGTCTGGACTCGTGGCGCTCTGTACCCATGATGAACAGACCGCCTGCTGCTCTTACCTTTTCGGCTTCTGCCTCTGTTTCGGCATGATATTTCTCCAGAAGGTCACGGAACGTCTTTCTGGCGTTGATAATCTCTTCGTCAGTGGTTTCTGCATAGCCGGTGGCTTCTTCGATCATCTCGTCAGAGAAGCCCATGCGGCGCATTTCCGCTTTTGCCAGAAATTCATCGTTACCGCCCAGCTTGATATCCGTACCACGGCCTGCCATGTTGGTGGCAATGGTTACGGCGCCCAGCTTGCCTGCCTGCGCAACGATCTCGGCTTCTTTGGCGTGCAGCTTTGCGTTCAGCACGTTGTGCTTGATACCTTTCTTTCTCAGAAGGTTGCTCAGTTCCTCGGACTTGTCGATGGATACCGTACCGACAAGAACAGGCTGACCGTTCTTATTGGCTTCTATAATATCTTCGATCATGGCGGTGTACTTGCCATGTTCTGTTTTGAAGATAGCGTCCGGGAAATCAATTCTCTGAATCGGCTTGTTGGTGGGAATTTCGATACAGTCAAGACGATAGATCTCGGAGAACTCCGTTTCTTCCGTCATGGCGGTACCGGTCATGCCGGACAGCTTGCGGTACAGGCGGAAAAAGTTCTGGAAGGTGATGGTAGCAAGGGTTTTGCTTTCTCTCTGAACGCTGACGCCTTCCTTGGCTTCAATCGCCTGATGCAGACCCTCGTTATAGCGTCTGCCGTACATCAGACGGCCTGTAAATTCGTCTACGATAATAACCTCGCCCTTTTCGTTGACGACGTATTCAATATCTCTTCTCATAACGCCGCGGGCTTTGATCGCCTGGTTGATATGGTGTGAGATTGTCATATTGTCCGGATCGGACAGGTTTTCGATGCCGAAGAAGGCTTCGGCCTTTTTCACGCCTACCGGAGTCAGCGTAGCGGTTTTGGCTTTTTCGTCTACGATATAGTCGATGCCTTCGTCAATATACTCCTGATCATTATCTACCTTGTTGTCAGATTCCGTGATTCTCTTGTATTTCATTGTTTTGGCAAGCTCGTCTGCTCTGACGTACAGATCGGTGGATTTGTCGCCCTGACCGGAAATAATCAGCGGTGTTCTTGCCTCGTCGATCAGAATGGAGTCGACCTCGTCGACGATGGCAAAGGCGTGGCCTCTTTGTACCTTGTTTTCTTTGTAGACAACCATGTTGTCACGCAGATAGTCAAAGCCCAGCTCGTTGTTGGTGGCGTAGGTGATGTCGGCGTTATATGCCTCTTTGCGCTGATCGTTATTGCAGTCATGCTGCAAAATGCCGACGGTCAGACCGAGAAAACGGTAAATCTTTCCCATCCATTCTGCGTCACGCTTGGCAAGGTATTCGTTGACGGTTACAACGTGAACGCCGTCGCCTGCCAGTGCGTTCAGATAAGCCGGAAGGGTTGCCACCAAAGTTTTACCTTCACCGGTTTTCATTTCACTGATACGGCCTCTGTGCAGGATAATACCGCCGATGATCTGCACGGGGAAATGCTTCATGCCCAGCACACGCCACGCCGCCTCACGGCATACGGCGAAGGCTTCCGGAAGAATCTCGTCCAGCACCTTGTCCTTCTGGTCATGCGTCATGTTTTCTTCTGCAAACATCGCCTTAAAGCGTGTGGTTTCTCCTCTCAACTCGTCGTCGGAGAAGTCCTTGTATTTTTCTTCAAGCTCCAGTACCTTATCCACTAAAGGCTGTATCTTTTTCAGTTCTCTTCGGCTGTTTCTGCCGTTAAACCATGTTTTCAAGCCCATTATATTCACCTCATATATCTATTTGAAAGGATACCTGTTCATTATAACATATTATTTTTGGTAAATCAATAAAAGAAAACGGGTTATTCATGCTTTTTATACGGTTTTTTGGTAACCTTTTTCAGAAAAAAGTCGGAATCTGCAATGGAAAAAAGAATCTTGTTATACTGCCGTGTATGAGCGGCGGCAAAAAACACAAATTAACTATAGGAAAAAATAAAAAAATGTGTTATAATAAGTTCCATATAAAAAAGGGCGGTGGTATCTATGAAACGACTGGACAGGGAGGACGGGAAAAAAATCCCTTATTCTGAAGATATTTCGGCACTGGAGCGTTATTATAACCGCCAGTTCGAAATGATAAAAAAGGGCAATACGGATCTGGTGACACTGGAACTGCTGATGCTGGGCAAAGCGCTTGACTTTGTTCATTTGGTTCAAAAAAGACTGGGCGTCGAGCTGGGGACCGGTGAATCCTCTGTGACGAAGCTGGAAGAAGTGACGGACGCTTTGACAAGGGGCGTCGTGCAGGATAATCTGTTTACGGACGAATACAGCATTGCCGGCAGTATGAGTGCTTATCTCGGCTTGCTGATGATTGTCAATATCGGCGGCAGCTGGGAGGATACGGAGAACGGCATGGCGGTTGTGGTCAACGGCAGAGAGGCGTTTGTCGGTGACTATGTTGACAGACGGCTGCTTGGGCTGTCAGATCTGAGCGTCAAAAGCTTTTATAACTCCGTTGCATTGGCAAAGTAACGGCTTATTGATGCGGATTGTATCAGCGGTTTGTTAAAAAGGAGGACAAGCGTGTGGGGTTGGACGTTTATGCCGGAACGCTGGCGAGATATTATGCAGGAAACTGGAAAACGATTGTACAGCAGTGGGGAGAAGCCAACGGAATGAAGGTTCACGTTGTTCGTGCGCAGAAGCAACCGGAAGAGACTGCGCCGCCCGAAGAAATAGAGCAGGGCGTGAGAGAATGGCGTGACGGGTTGACAGAGGCGCTTTCACAGGCCATCACCTCTGCTGTTCTGTGGCAGGAAGACTGCGATACAACGCCTTATTACACGGATAAACCCGACTGGACGGCAGTGGAAGCGCTGATGCTGTTTGTATGCTGCCGTGTGACGGGTGAAACGCTGCCGGCAACGATCAGAAAAGATTTTGATCTTGCTGACAATAAAGTGTATCAGCATTTTATGCAGACAAAGGAAGGTCCGCTCTCGCTTTTTGACAGCGACTACTGGTGGCTGCCGATTGGAGATGCGTTTATGTTTTCCGGCTGCCTGCCCACCGGAGATGAAAAGGTTTTTGCAACGGTCGGGGCTCTCAGACAGGAACTGGAAAACATCAATGCGCTGGAGTGGAAAGCGGACGAGAAGACGATTCTTGAATGGACAAACAGTGAAGGATATCCTGATGACGGCTGTGTGGGGAAATATGGTCTGCAGATTGAAAAAGAACATCAGGAATATGATACGGTGTCGTTGGCAAAGCTGGCGTTTTCCGTCTTATGGAGAGCTGTCAGACATTCCGAGCAATACGGCACGCTGATTATCTATGATTATTGAAGAAACAATAAACAATAAAAACAAAAAAACAAACAAAGTGATTCCGGAGGTTACGATTATGGCAAATTACAGAGCAGACAGAATGTCTGAAGATATACAGAGAGAACTGGCGGCGATTCTGCGTGAAATGAAGGATCCGCGTCTGCACAACGGTATTATCAGCGTGGTCAGGTGCGAAACCGCACATGATCTTTCTTACAGCAAGGTATATATCAGTTCTATGAACGGTCTGGATACCGCAAAGGAAGCGGTCAAGGCGCTGAAAAACGCACAGGGCTTTATCCGTCATGAACTGGGGGTAAGACTGCGGCTGCGCTATGCGCCTGTGCTGGCGTTTGAAGCAACCGATTCCATTGAATACAGCGCCAATATTTCCCGGCTCCTTAACGGTCTGGAATATACGCAGACAGAAACGGAAGAGTTGTCTGACGAAGAGGAAGAATAACACAGAAACCGAGGGGACCATCATGATAACCGTTAACAGGGAAGAAGCGGCAAAGCTGCTGCTTGCACAGGATAATATACTGATTTTGATGCACAAATCACCCGACGGCGATACCGTCGGGTGCGGATATGCGCTGGCACTGGCGCTGCGAAAGCTGGGCAAACAGGCGCAGCCTGTTTGCTCCGACCGGATACCGGATTCTTACCGCTATTTTACCGATTTCGTTCCGGAACAGGTGTTTGAGCCGCAGTTTATCGTCAGTACAGACGTGGCGGATACCAAGCTGCTGGGGGATAAAACAGGCGTTTACCGTGACAGAATTGACCTGAGCATTGACCATCACGGCTCAAACCGTGCCTTTGCCGGATATGGTGTGACAGACGCTTCGGCTCCTGCCTGCGCTCAGATGATGCCCGATATCATTGAAGCGATGGGCGTGGAGATTGATCCGCAGATTGCGAATGCGCTCTTTACGGGGCTGACTACGGATACCGGCTGTTTTCGCTACACTTCCGTAACAGCCGATACGCACCGTACGGCGGCTTATCTGATGGATAAGGGCGCCGATGCCGGTATGATCAACCGTCTGATGTTTGAAACAAAATCCAGAGCAAGAATAGAGCTGGAAAAACTGGCGATGGCTTCTCTGCGTTTTTACTGCGGAGGAAAACTGGCCTTGATCTGCATTACAACAGAGATGATGCAGCAGTCCGGAGCGCAGGACAACGACACAGAAAGTATCCCTTCCATTCCCCGACAGATAGAGGGCGTGCAGGTGGCGGTTACCGTTAAGCAAAAGGGTGAAAAGGACTATAAAATCTCTTTGAGAACCACTGATGAAATAGACGCTTCTGCTGTCTGCGCCGCTTTGGGCGGAGGCGGTCACAGAGCGGCGGCAGGCTGTTCGTTCAGCGGCAGTCTGGAAGAAGCTGTTGAAACAATTGTCGGTTTATCGGCAAAAGCGATTGAGAGTGCGGCAGTATGAACGGAATTTTAGTGATAGATAAGCCACAGGATTTTACTTCCTTTGACGTAGTGGCGGTAGTACGGGGCTGTCTTCGTGAGAGAAAGGCAGGACATACGGGAACACTGGATCCGATGGCAACGGGAGTGCTGCCGGTTCTGCTGGGCAGTGCAACAAAGGCGCAGTCTTTGCTGCCGGACACGGACAAAGAATATGAAGCTTCTTTTCAACTGGGGCTGACAACCGATACGCTGGATATTAC
Source organism: Acutalibacteraceae bacterium (assembly GCA_045221175.1). Lineage (GTDB taxonomy): Bacteria > Bacillota > Clostridia > Oscillospirales > Acutalibacteraceae > UBA1213. The sequence goes on from JBGUWM010000126.1 coordinate 38,825, forward strand.
CGGCAAGGTGATGAGCCGGACGCCTGCTGCGGTAAGGGCAGAGCAGATTGAAGCGCTGCTGCCGCAGTTCAGGGGGGATATTCTTCAGCTTCCGCCGATGTATTCGGCTGTGTATAAAAACGGCATCAGATTGTACGAGCTGGCACGGCAGGGCATTGAAACAGAACGGGAACCCCGTCAGGTACATATAGCCTCGCTGGAGCTGAAGGATTTTGACGAGCAGACGCAGAGCGGAAGCCTTTCGGTATGCTGTTCCAAAGGTACTTATATCCGTTCGTTGTGTGACGATATCGGCAGGCTTCTGGGCTGCGGCGGCGTGCTGACGGCTTTGAGAAGAACAAGAGCCTGCGGTTTTTCTTTGGAAGATGCCATACCGCTGTCTGAAATACGGCGGCTTGCTCCTGAAGGAGCGGCGGCTTTTGAAAAGCTTGTCCGCCCGGTGGATAGCATCTTTGAGGAATTTCCGTCTGTATCCGTCAGCGAAAAACAGGCGGTCCGATTCAAGAACGGTGCGCCTTTGTCGCTTTCACGCCTGAAAAGCCTTTCTGTACCTGACAGAGAAACGCTGCTGAGGGTGTATGCGCCGTCGGGGGTTTTTCTCGGGATCGGCAGAATCTCTCCTGAGTCGGACGAACTGAGAGCCCATAAGCGGTTCTGAATCCCGGATCATACCGCCGGATATGTCAGAGCTTTTATTGCGTCGGTATGATCAAACGAGAGAGATGTTTGCCTGAGGCCGGGGGATATCCTGATTCCACGGGCGGCGGAGAATGTATTCAGTATTCTGCTGAATTCTGCTGAATCGGGGATTGCTATGACCTGACGACACGGGCGGCGGAGAATGATGCTTGTGTCAAAAACTACGAATGATCGGTGAAGGAATATGGAAATCATAAAGGAATTGGTGCGCTCGGAAGAGCCCACATCTACAGCGCTGGGGTATTTTGACGGCGTGCATCTGGGACATCAGGCGGTGATTGCCGAGGCGGTGCAGTATGCCCGTAATAACGGCTTGGTGCCGGCTGTCTTTACGCTGCAGCAAAGTCCGAGAACGGTGCTGTGGGGTGAGGAACCAAAAGGAATTATTACACTTGAAGACAAGCTGCAGCAGCTTTCCGCTCTGGGGGTAGAGCGGGTTTATCTGATAGACTTTCGCACGATACGCAACCTGTCTGCCGAACAGTTCGTCAAGGATATTCTGTTGGACTGCTTTCATGCTAAGCACACGGGCTGCGGTTTTAATTATCACTTCGGCTGCGGCGCCAAGGGCGACGGAACTGTTTTGTCTGAGCTTGCCGGAAAATACGGCATTACCGAAACGACGCAGCCCCGGCTTTGCTACGACGGTCTGCCTGTCAGCTCGACCAGAATACGGCAGTGTATTGCACAGGGAGACGTGTTTTCCGCCGGGGAAATGCTGGGCAGACCATACGGCTTTTTCCTGCCGGTTGTACACGGACGGCAGCTTGGCAGAAAACTGGGATTTCCGACGATGAATCAGACGATGCCGGAAGGTCTTGTCAAACCGCTGTTCGGGGTATATGCCTCTTTGGTAACGGTGGCTCAGAAGCGTTTTTACGGCGTGACCAATATCGGTATCAAGCCTACCGTGGGATCCGAAACGGTTACCATTGAAACGTGGATGCCGGATTATCACGGCGGAGAACTGTATGACCAAAGGGTCGATCTGCGGCTGTACCGCTTTATTCGTCCGGAACGAAAATTTGACAGCCTTGAGCTGCTGCGGCAGGCTGTTCTGCTGGACGGCAGGAAGGCTTCCGATATCATGAAACAATTTGTCTGACTCTTGATGGGGGAATGAAAGTGGTATTTGCTTTTTTGTCTACGGCTATCACTGCGTGTCTGTCTGTGGCTGTATGGATCGGGGCTTTGACGGCGGCGCTGTTTTTTCCGTCTGTTCTGACGGCAGGGTGTATTTTATCCTTTATCGCCGCTGCCTGCTTTGTTTTGTCGGTGATGGCGTCTTTTCACTTGTATGAGAATACCATGCAGTTGTGCATGGTGGATTTTGAAAGGTGGTTTGAGAAGGCACAGCGGATCGCAAAACACTGCGTCGGCAATACAAAAACCATGGTGCTGCTGGATATGGCACAGCGTCTTTGCTGGCTTGAAGAAACAGCGTATGCTCGTGATGTTCTGCGGCAGGCAAAGAGAGCCGTTGTCAAAAGCGGAAAACCTTATTATCAGTTTCTTTATCTGATGCAGGTGCTTTCGATGAAACGAATTGACCGTGACTTTTCAGGGATTCACGAGCTGTTTGCCACAGCGTATGCCTGCCTGTCGGCAAGGGATTTCGGCGGAAAACGGCTGAGAAAAAGCTGTACAGAGGCGTTTGAATATGCCCGCAGCAAAATGCTGCTCTATACAGTGGGGACCGGTGCGCTTACCGAAGAAAAAAAGCGGCTGGTGACCGACTTGCAGTCCCGTGCGAAAGACCATGCCAGATGTGAGCTGGAGGATTTCGGAGAGAATGATCCTGTGCTGCTGGCGGATTGTTACTGCATCGCTTTGACACATCTTATGCTGGGACATGGGAAAATGGCAGAACAGTATTTCCGATACATATTGTCCGGCACTGTCAGCATTCCGCTGCAACGCCGGGTGCGACAGTATCTTTTTGATGGCGATGCGGCGGATCTGCTATATGTGCTGCCTTGAATGCGGAACGCAGCAAAAGAACGCTTTTGCACTGCGGCTTTTTTGAATTCTCAGGCATACCGGACTCACAGGGAATGAGCGGTATGCCTTTTGGCTTTTTGAATGGCTTATCAGTGGCTTATGTGGATTCTGTGTAAATTTGACAGCGAAAATTCGTGCAACTTTTTTTAAGATATTTTTATAGAATTAATAAAAAATTATTGAATATATGCCGAAAATTTAGTATAATACTATTGTATCTACTATCAAGACTTCTGCTGCGAGGCTTTGGGAAGATGTTTTAATGAAAATCGGTATGTTCCGTTTTTTTGAAAGACATCTTTTTTTAACGGAAGAAAGCACTCCAGCGGACAGATACTGTACTGATTTGTGAATTTTCGGTAATATACCTAATAAAAGCAGCTTTTGCTATTGAAATTTCATAGAAAATTTAGTATAGTTAACATAGTACTTGATTAAAGAGAGGAACTTTGATGTTATGATACGATCATTGATGGTCAGAATTCCAGAGAAGGCGGTGATGGATTATGCAGTGTAAAAAGTGCGGCAGTGAGTGGAAAACCAATGCTCGTGCCAGCCTTATTATACGATGTCCGTTCTGCGGCGCCGAGCTTGAAGAAGAAAAAGAGGATAAGCTGGTTTTTCAGGATGCCAAGGAGGCGCTGCGCTATATCGTGAAAACCTATGGCGTAGACGTTATCATTGACGGTATTCAGCTTCGTGCATTGCTGGATGAGTTTATTCCCGATCTGAAACAGGAACGCAAGGTCTTTATGGACGCCTATGAGCAGGGTATGTGTAATGCGCTGTATCTTGCCCATGACGAGTCGGAGATTGACAAATGTATAGCAATACTTCAATCCATAAAGGTGCTGACAACGGATGCTTGTATGGCAGAAAAATGGGCAAGCTATGTAGTTGAATGTTTTGTGTATGCGTTGGATTGGAATGTTCCGATGTTTGGCATTACACCGAATATCCACATGCATCAGATGCCTGAGAATATTCATGAACCCAACCGAAGACTCATCGGTTCCGGTGAGATGACTGACAGTGCGGACGGTTATCATGATGGCGGTATGTATGATGCCGAGCCGGAAAAAGAACCCAGATCCTCTATATTCGGCTTCTTCGGAGGTGACAATGAAGACCAGCCTGCTGAGGAACCTGCGTCGGCTGTCGGTGCAGTTGCTGCCAAGCCGGAATATACGTCTTCTTTTGTAGATTTTACGGTCGCAACGGACGTTATACCGGAGGTAAAAATCGAAGACAAGCCGGAGGAGAAATCCGAAGAAAAGGCGGAGGACAAACCGCAGCGTCCGGTCTTCGACTTTACCGACGAGGCAGAGGAGAAGCCGGCAGAGAAGACAGAAGACAAGCCGGAGGCGAAATCCGAAGCAAAAGCGGAAGACAAGCCGCAGCGTCCGATCTTCGACTTTACCGACGAGGCAGAGGATAAGCCGGCAGAGAAGACAGAAGACAAGCCGGAGGAGAAATTCGAAGCAAAAGCGGAAGACAAGCCGCAGCGTCCGGTCTTCGACTTTACTGATGAGGCAGAGGATAAGCCAGCAGAGAAGACAGAAGACAAACAAGAGACTGCTGCAGAAGATATCAGGATCAAAGAGAAAACCGAGGCGAAAGAAGAGCCGCAGAATCAGATTGCAACGGTACAGAATCCGTGGATGCAGCAGATGATGAATAACGGCGATATGCCGCAGCAGATGCCGTGGGGTTACAACCCGTGGATGCAGCAGATGCCGCAGAACGGCGATATGCCGCAGCAGATGCCGTGGGGCTATAATCCGTGGATGCAGCAGATGCCGCAGAACGGCGAGATGCCGCAGCAGAAGCCGTGGGGTTACAACCCGTGGATGCAGCAGATGCCGCAGAATGGTGAAATGCCGCAGAACGGCGAGATGCCGCAGCAGAAGCCGTGGGGCTACAATCCGTGGATGCAGCAGATGCTGCAGAACGGCGATATGCCGCAGCAAATGCCGTGGGGTTACAACCCGTGGATGCAGCAGATGCCCGGTCAGCCTATGCCCGGTCAGCCTATGCAGGGACAGTCTATGCAGGGACAGTCTATGCCGGGTCAGCCGACCGCTTCCGCACCGCAGCGTGCGCCTGCTGCTCCTGTACAGGAACAGACAGCTCCTGCAAAAGAGAATCAAGCGGTTACGCCTCCTGAAACGCAGGAAAAAACCGAAACAACTGAAAAGATCGATAAGACCGAACCCGCCGCTGCCGAAACAACCGCTGCACCTCAGGCGCCTGAAGTACCTGAAACACCTGCAGCCGCAACAGCGGATTCGCAGCCCGAAGAAACAGCCAAACACGTTTCACAGGGTGACAGCAGCGGCGTAGTGATTCCGCTGCCGGCTAATCTGAAAGTATTTACGGCTGCCGAAGCAGCGACAAAGACAGGTGCCCGTGTCAGCATTCCCGAAGGTTACCAGTTGATTGAAGACGCTGCCTTCTCCGGCAACAGAACGCTGGAAGCCATAGAATTGCCGTCTACGATGCTGAAAATCGGCGAACGTGCATTTGAAAACTGTGTCAAGCTGATGACCATTAACCTTCCCGAAGGTCTTCTGGATATCGGCAGAGGCGCATTCTCCGGATGTACAAGCCTTGCAAAGATCAGCATTCCGTCTACGATTATCCGTATTCGCCAGAGTACTTTCAGCGGATGCGAAAAACTGAAGGAATTTGAAATTCCCCCGACTGTCAAGAGTCTTGGCAAGCACGCTTTCCTGAACTGTGAGTCTTTGACAGAGATCGTTGTTCCCGAGGGAATTGAAGAACTTCCTGAAAACGTATTCAGCGGCTGCCGTTCCCTTGTCAAAGCAGTTCTGCCGGAGTCTGTCAAGGATATCCGCAAGAGTGTGTTCAGTTGGTGTGAGGCTTTGAGCACCGTCAATATACCTGAAGCGGTAAAAGAGATTGGTGACGGCGCCTTTACAGGCTGCGGTTCTTTGAAGACGGTTAATATTCCGAAGCATTTGGAGAGTATCGGTTATGGTTCCTTCAGCAAGTGCGGAACCTTAAAAACGCTGATTCTTCCCGACAGCCTGACAAATATCGGTGAGAATGCCTTTAATGGCTCTAACCGTACACTGACCGTTTACTGTTCTCATAATAACAACTATATCAGGCGTTATTGCAGAATGAACCGAGTCAAGTGTAAAGATGCAGAGTAAGCATTCACAGATAACCATTAAAGCGGCAGGAGTTACGTCCTGTCGCTTTTCAGATTTCGGAGGTGAACATAGATGAGGTATTTTACAGATGAAAAGATACAGCAAATGAAAGAGCAGGTCAGAGTGAGCTACGACAAAAAGGAAGCCGGACGCTATCTGGCATGGATCAGTCAGATTGAGGAGCTTGACAGGAGAAATGATGCATACGGCGACTGCCGTAACGAGCTGATACAGGCGATTGCCCAGCTTGAAAAAGAAACCGAGCGTTATGTTCACAGAGGACAGGCTGATCCGAATGATGAGGACAATGATGCTTATGAGTATGAGAATTTCTGAACAGTATCAGGTTTAATGCAGGTCACTGCTTTGCCGATTGATTGGCAGGGCAGCGACCTTTTTGCAGTCGTTTTTGGGCAGAAAGGCAGTAATAAGCAATAAATTAATGTGAATGCGGATTACTGCTTGGCAATAGGCTGAAGCTTCGAGCGGCTGTCGGCAAACTTCACCGTTTATCGACATATAGTACAAACAGAAAGGGGTATGTTGTTGCATATTGATGATGGTATTAGCAATGTGTATAAAAAGCACATCTCCAAATAGTTAGATATATCCAAAGGACAGAAATGCGTCTGATTTCGCAAATTCCTCTTGTTTTTCCTTTTTGGTCTGCTAATATGATCTTGCACTCAGGAAAACAAACAAAACGCAAAACAAAAAACAGCGTTTATATTCCTGATGAAAAATAAAAAAGTTTTTTCAAATATTATTTATCAGAAAGAGGAGAATCATTATGACAACGACAAAAAAATCTTTTAGAGTAACGGCAGTCATCCTTTCCTTGGCAATGCTTCTGGGTATTGTTTATTTTGCAGGCAACGCTTCCGCAAAAATGTCAGCCAATGCAGCTACCGAAAAGGTAGTCAGCATGTATTCTTCCAACGTGTACTTCTCAAAGTACGGCGCAACCAGCTATGAGGTTTTTGTTCAGACAAAAGACGCTGCTGCTGATCAGAAGGTATATGTTCATTACAACTACCTTGACAACAAAGACTGGCAGGACGTTGAAGCAACATATTTCACCACTCTGTCTGACGGCTCCAAGATCTGGAAGGCAACTTTCAGCAGCTACAACGCAAAGTACGCTATCAAGTATGTAGCAGACGGCAACACCTTCTGGGATAACAACAACGGCAAGGATTACACCGGTTCTGTAAGAATTGGTTCCGCTCCTGTTGTTTCCGAAAGACTCGGCTATCAGTACAATTCCTTCAACGGCTATCAGATCAATGCCGTTCTGCAGAACTATTCTTATGAGAAGAACGTATTTGTAAGATACACCACAGACGGCTGGAAGACATCTCATGATCAGGCTCTCAGCTACAGCAAGACAAATGCTGACGGCACAGAAACATGGACTGTTAATCTGAAGCTGAACGCAGAAACCGACGGTTTTGAGTATGCTATCTGCTATCAGGATGATAAAGGCGAGTTCTGGGCTAACAGCTTTGGCGCAAACTACAACATTATGTACTATGTATATCGCTGATAACAGGCTGTTGACAAAAGTTTTGAAAATCAGCTTTGAAAATATTTGTTGAGCGAAGGCTCGACGGTACACGGAAACGCTTTCAGAAGTGTTTCCGTGTTTTTTTGTGTAACGCTCCCGGCTAAGCCGGGGGTTCAAAAAATTCATAGCTATCATTAGTGAATCAAAACTTCCTGCGTTGTAATAAGTTTGGTCTGCCAATGAAGTGATATACTAAAATTGGACACAGAGGAGGTATTGTTATGACAAAAGACGATATCCGTTTTTCGCAGAAACAGGGAATCTATAGTATGACAGACGGTCAGAATCTGTCTGATGGCTGAACAAGCACCGTTTCTGCTGCGGTCTTCCGAGTGAAGATCTGCAAAAAACGGTGCTTGTTTGTTTTATTGATTTTGTAGGCTTAATTTGTTCCCACGATATGAATGATAGAGCCGGTTGTTTTTAGTGAAACCGCAGCTTATGCTTTTGGCTGCGGTTTGTTCAGCCCTAATTTATAGTTGGCACGGACGATAATCGAGCCGATGATGTAACCGATGGTAATGACGAGAGAAACAATACTGTCGATGGTGATGAGAAGATCCTGCGACGAAAAATCTGATCCAAGGAAGAACATGGGAACGATGGAAAAACCAAACAAAACAAGTCCTGACACAAAACCAACTTTGATCATTCGTTTGGTGGGATCCTTCCAGACCTTGTAGCCGATGATGCCGATAATGATCTGAGCGACGGACAGCAGCAAAGTCACGATAATCAATCCTATTATTTCTCTGATGTCAGCTATCATACTGATAAAATAGACGAGCAAAATGGTTTCCAGTGCTGTCAGCAGAGCCTGCAGCGTCAGTACAAAACCGCAGGAGAGCATCAGGCGTCTGCCGATACGGAAGGCACGGCGCTTTTTCAGGTCTTTGTAGGACTTTCTTGCAAAGTTTTCGGCAGCAAACCGAACCAGAATAAAGGTCGGAATCGCTACATAGAGGAACAGCCGCAATACGATCAGGCTGTGTCCGTCATCAAAAAACTGAGTCACATAGGGGGAATTGAAGGGCTGGAACATCTCGTGCATCAGAGGAGAATCGAAGATGGTCTGACCGGCAGATGCGTCAAACGCCAGCATATTGGCGCCGGAAGGCTGTCCGCAGAGGAAGGAACTGGGCAGCATCAGTCCCAGTACCAGGGCTACACCGATGATGGCACCCAGAGCGAGGGTACGGTATTTGGTAAAGGGAATGCACATGGAGAATACGACAACCATACCGGAGATTGAGGTCAGTACCGTCATCATCGTACGGACGTTGTTATCGGTGATAAAAGGAGCGAAGCCGTAAAACTTTGGAATAGTATTCAGAAGGATCGGCAGCAGAATAGCGGTTGCCACCAGTATGCCGGCTGAAACAGCCTGAAGTGAAATGTTTCGCAGGAACGAACCTTTGATGGGCGTTCTGATGGGCTCCAGAGAGAGCAGAAAACCGCCTGTGCCGATGACGGCAGCCTCGAGCATATACATATTTTCAATGGAGAACCACATCTGACCTTTTGCAAAGGGGATCAGCGCAAAGGCGAATACAAAAAGGGCGATGGATTTCATCAGATAAAGAACGGTGGTTTTCTGAATGTTGCTGATGACTCGTCTGCCTTCGCCTACCACTTCTTTCAGGTGGCTGAAATCGTTATCCAGCAGCACAACGTCAGAGCAGGATTTGGCGGCTTCGGTTGCCTTGGCAAAGGTGATGGAGGAGTCGGAGCGGCGCAAGGCCAGAATATCATTCACGCCGTCGCCTGTCATGGCAACCTTGTGCTTTTTGGCTTGCAGCGCTGCTACCAGCGCCTCTTTCTGCTCCGGAGAAACTCGTGCAAAGACCGTGTATTCTTCTGCCAGCTCCGGAATCTTTTCTAACGGAACGCCTGCCAGCGATATGTATTTGTCGGCATTTTCGATGCCGCATTTTTGTGCAATAATGCTGACGGTCAGCGGATTGTCTCCGGAGATGACCTTGACGGTAACGCCGTTTTCACGGAAAAATTTCAGAGTATCCGGAGCAGTATCACGAATGTGATCCTCTATGGCGAGAAAAGCGGTCAGCTTGCCGTCCAGCGTCATGGCAATGACTCGCTTGCCCTCTTTGGCACGATCCGTTACATAAGAAAGCTGCGGATCATTTTTGTCAAGCAGATATTCCGGAGCGCCGATGAGAAGCTTTCTTCCGTCAAGATAAACGATGCCGGAATATTTGTTGGCGCTGGAAAAGGGAATGACCTCACGGTACTGAGGATGCTCTTCGGCACCGAAATACTGATAAATGGCTTCGGAGGTTGCGTTGCGGTCTTCTGCGGACGCCATCAGCATCCGGGCGTGGCTCCTGACTTCTTCCATCGGGGCAAACGCCTTCACGTCGCAGACTGACATGGTTCCGTCTGTGAGGGTGCCGGTTTTGTCCAGACAGATGATATCTACCCGGGACAGGTTTTCCAAAGAATAGAGTTCCTGAACCAGCGTGTGCTTCTTGGTGAGCTGTGCAATGGATACCATCAGCGCAACGGCAGTGGTCAGTACCAGTCCGGAAGGAATGATGCCGACGCCGAACATACCGCCTGTCAGTACGATCAATGCCCATGAAACGGGATCGTTGAGCGACAGCGTCAGACCGTCCCACAGAGCGGTATCGCCGCCGTGTACGGAAATTTTGTAGATCATGGTAACGGCGATGACCACGGCTGTAATGACCAGCCCCAGCGTCAGCACCTTGATGATCTTCATGATAGATGTCATCAGTTCTGATTTGTGGCTGGAGCCGCTTTTGACCTTTCGGGTCAGTTCGGCGGCGTAGGTATCGTTGCCGATTTTTTCCGCACGACAGCGGGCGGAACCTACGATGATGGCGGAACCGGACAGAATGGTATCGCCGGGACGCTTTTTGATATAATCGGATTCGCCTGTCAGCATGGATTCGTCAACCTCTACCTCGCCTGTCAGCACAGTCATATCAGCCGTTGCCTGTTCGCCGGCGGTCAGCGCTACGACGTCGTCCAGCACGATTTCTTCCGCCTCAACCGGCATCACCTTGCCGTTTCGCACGACCTTGCTTTTTGTATTGGTGACAATACGCAGTTTTTTGATGACCTTCATGCTCTTGATCTCCTGAAAGCTGCCCATGGCGACGTTCATGACGGCAGGAATCAAAAAGACAAATTTTGAAATGCCGAAGTAATTTTCGGCAATATCGTTTTTGCCGATGATTTTCAGATAGATATAGAACCCGATAAAAATCACTGCAATGGAAAACAGCACTGTATTAAAAAACGTAAACAGGTTAGAGGCGATAATCTTTGCTGTGCTTTTTTCATTCGGGTCAGTGGCAATGTTGACATAACCTTTATCAATCCGTTCCGTTACTGCTGCATCAGTCAGACCCTGATCCGGCGCAGCCTGAATCCGTTCGACGGGCTGTCGTGGTGCCGTCCTTTTTTTCATTTTACTTCCCTCCGTTATATCTCGAAATATGTTGACTGTTTCGGTAGAATTAGCCAAATAAATACATCAATAGTGTAACATATTTATTCTTTTAATGCAAGACTAATTCTAAAATGACTTTTTGTTTTTAGAATGACCGGAATCTGTTAAAGTCAAACGGCATCATTCCACCGAAAGACGGATAATGACTTCTGTTGAAGTAAGTGTTTCTGCCTTTGAGCTTGCACTAAGCGAGTGCAAAAATCACCTTTACGAAGGCGTATGAAAGGACTGGCTTTTTGGAAAGCTTCGGCGTCTTTGAACCCCCGGTTTCACTGATGCAGGAATGCAGGAAAGTCGGCAAGAACCCATGCAGGATAATGTTGAGGGAGCTTCTGCACTCTGAACGAACGGATATCCGCATACCGATCATGAAAAAAGTGTGGTACCGGCGGACAGGTTTTCCTGCCGGAAGGAACCGTTTATCATTTTTAACTCGTCGCAGCCGATGTTAAGCGAGCTTACATCGGGCTTTGCTCCGAGTTAAAAAAACTGCATGACCTCCTGAGAAGTCATGCAGTTGCCTGCGGATAGCTGCTTGTCGCAGCAACAATATCCGCAGCTTTTTGTTTATTGCAGTTCCGGCAGAGGCGCTGTGCGGTGCGCTTTTTTCTTGTCGCAGGGAATGTTCTGCGGGAAAAATTCGCCGGTGGGAAACTCTATGCTGCTGAAAAGCTCACAGGGATCCTCTGAGGTTGAGATACATTCCTTGTGCGGAATACAGAAATCGTAGGCGGGAATCAGCATCTGTACATTTCTTTCGATCTGCACGATGGTGAACAGCCCGACGGATACCAGCACCTGCTTTTCGGCGTCTGTCCCGACAAATTCTCCTCCGTAACGGCGCATAATGGCTTCGGGAATGCGGTACTGCGGCATACAGGGAATCTGGCACTTGTCAACCAGCTTTGCACAAAGCGGAATTGGTTCTGCTACCTGTACCGATGCCTTGGGACAGGTTCGGCTGGCAGCGGTAGGTGTTTCCATACCGTCTGCGCTGCAGTCCGAAGAGAATACCTTTACACTGCCGTCGCTGCCAAAGAGTACGGCACGCTTTGAAAAGACGGACAGCCCCTTGACAGGCATCGGCAGCGCATTCGGCGCCATGAATACGTCAAGGCATACGTCAAAGTAAAAGGTCATGTCAACGGCATAGAAACCCTTGTTAAAGGGAATGGGCTGCAGCGTTACCGAAACACTGCAAACCTCAATGTCGTTGAGCCGGACGTTCGCTGCTTTCTCGATCATACACTGGGCAGGCTTTGTCAGCAGTACAGGCAGATCTTCCAGACAGTCTTTGTCGGAACAGGAATCGTAAATGCGTGAAGCGTTAATGCACACGGCCTCTTTAATTTTGTCGCCGGGATAGCAATCCTCGCAGCCGTTGCAAAGAACATTTTCTGACATGATATTTCCTCCTTTTGGGTGCGTATACCCTATTATATGTACAAAAGTTCCGTTCGGTGCGGTTTTCTGACAGCAAAAACGGCATAAAAAAACTGTTCCGGCGCCGTCGGTGACGATGCCGGAACAGGGTAAGGTCAAGTTTAAGTCAACGATTTATACTTCTTCGTCTTCTTCTGACAGATAATCCGAATTAATGGTGCAGGTAACGGTTTTGCCTTTTGCGGCGCCCTTTGCCAGATTGACGGCAAAGCAAACGTAACCTCTGTCGGCATTGCTTTCCGGTTTTTGCGCCCATATTTCTACCTTCAGCTCCTTGTCGGTAGATACGACGTTGCCCAGATCACATTCTGAAGACTTGGAATACGGTGCTACCACGATCATGACGTCATACTCGGAAAAATGTGCGTCGGTCAGATCAGCAGCGTTGGACCGGAAGGAACTTTTCTCCAGAAAAGAATCGTCCGTATGCTCAACGCTCAGAGAATATACCTTGTCGTAGTCGCTGATGAACTTGTTCAGCTCTGTGACAGAGGTGACAATATGAGCGGCGGGCAGCTTGGTGTCGGCTGTGAAGCCTGACGGCGCCAGATATGAAATACGATAGGACAGGTCCAGATAAGTATCGTTATCAGTATCGGGATTTTCGTCGCCTTCTTCTTCTGACACAATGACCATGCTGCCGTCGTCTTCAAATGCGTCCGGATCAATCGTAATATTGCCGTCTTCGTCAATGGTAATTCCCTTTTGGCTGGTTTCTGTCTGAGAAGCCTCGGGTTTGCTGTTGTCTGTTTGATTGTCGGCTTTGCTTTCGGTCTTGCTGTTGTCAGACTTGCTTTCCGTTTTGCTTTCAGTCTTGCTTTCGGTCTTATCGGTGTCGGAGGCAGACTTGCCTTGCTCGGTTTTGGAAGCCTTGTCCTTTCCGGCATCTGATGCCGTGTCGCCTTCGGAAGAGGCGGTTGCTTCCTCGGTTTTGCTGCTGTCGGTGCTGACCGCAGAGGTATCGGAAACGTCGTCTTTTGTGTCGGACGACCGGCAGCCTGCGGCAAGAGATGCGAGCAGAACCATGCTTAGCAGAATGGCAATGGTTTGTTTCATGGTTTGAATACACTCCTTTTTTGATGATAGTTGGACAGCATCACTGCTGTATGAAACAGGGGAGAAACGATTCCATCAGCGGGAAAGAGCCACAAAGCAGGGCTTTTGTGTATGCCGCAGAAAACGGCACTTAACGATATCCTTGCTGCCGCAGTGACGGCACACGGTTGCGGGGGTTCTGCTGCCGGATACGGCGACGTTACTGTTGGCGGCTCTGCCGGATGCCTCCTGCCTTGCCTGCAGCAGCGGCTCATATTGCAGTGAAAGCAGTTCGTTGATGTTTGTTTCCAGACGGTCTTTTTCCAGACCGTCTACTATGGCGGAAGCTACGACACGAGGGGTGATGTATTTATCGATATCTGCGGAGGATATTTCTTTTGCGCCGCATTTTGTGCATTTCGTGCCGCTGATGACGTCGGACGGCACACCGAAATTCTTTTTGATGAATTCGATGGAAACGGTTTTTCCGTTGTCCATAAATCTGGCAAGCTGTACCGCCATGGCAACCATTCCGCCGAACAACTGTGTATACCAGTAACCTTCCTCGTCAGAGGTGAAGTCGTCCTGTCTGAAGCTGAAATTTTCGAACAGTCCGCCGCTGCGGAAGCCGCTTTGCAGTTTTTGGGTGCTTTTTTTGGTTTTCCACTCCCGGATACAGTCATCTATATAGGCTTCATAGGCGGTTTCTCCGCTTTTGTGAAGAATCAGTTTTAATCCGTTGATTGAGGCTTCATAAAAAATCATCGTGTCGTCTCCTTTGTCTTGTGATTTTTCGTTGTGGTGTTTGTGTTACTTGCGTTTGCCCGTTTTCTGACTTAAATCATACATAAATCTACACAAAAAACACCTGCTTTATGGTAGAGTATGCATACGGCGCCTTTTGTCATACGCCGCCGTCAGCAGCGGTTATCTTTATTATAATGGAAACCGAACCAAGAAACAATCTTTTTTGTTAAATTTTTTTGAATAATTCCGCTGCATAAATTGACAAACCTTGCCGGATAACATATACTTTATTATGTAGTATTATATGATGAAAACGACTGCAGTTGTCTGCTGCAGTCAATCATTCAGCAAAGGACTGTCAGATATGATTTGTAACAGATGTCAAGCGGATATTCCTGAATTCTGCAAGTTCTGTATCAAATGCGGAAACAGGATTGTCAGAGAAACTGATGCCGCTGCTGCCCCTCAGCAGTCTGAGCAGACGCAGCCGGCTCAGCAGCAACAAAATACACAACAGCAGTCGTCTTCTCCCTTCGGAGAAAAACATATTTCGGGCAGGCATTTTTCGTTAGAAGATATTGCCCGTCAGGTTGCCGAAAGCAGCAATGAAATAGGTCTTGCATCTGCGCCGCAGTCTGAGCAGACGCAGCCGGCTCAGCGGCAACAAAATACACAACAGCAGTCGTCTTCTCCCTTTGGAGAAAAACATATTTCGGGCAAGCATTTTTCGTTAGAAGATATTGCCCGTCAGGTTGCCGAAAGCAGCAATGAAATAGGTCTTGCATCTGCGCCGCCCGATCGTCCCAGACGCAAAAAAAGAAGACCGCCGCAGCAATCGTCTTTTCTACCGCCCATCGGTTCCGGTGACGATATGGACCTCAGCGAACTGAATACGTCTGCCGCTCAGCCTTCACAGCCGGCACAGCAGCAGAACAATCCGTTGCTGCCCAGTATGGAGGAGCTTCAGAAAAAGTCACAAAGGAGTGCTTCGGAGCGGCCTGCCGCTGTAAGGCTTACGAAACATACAGACCGTTCTGCCGGCAATGCTTCTTCTACAGCCGTGCCGTCTGCTCCTGCCGTGCCTGCCGCAGCGCACTCAGCACCACCTGCAGCACCAGCCGTATCGGCAGCGCCTGCGGAGCAGCCTCGCAAAGCTTCCGCTGCGTATCAGTATACGATCTCTGCCGTACCTGTTCCGACAGGTCTGCAGATTCAGTCGGCACTGCCGCTGTTTTCGGGAGATATCCGTCAGCAGGTATCTGAGCTGAAACAGTCTTATGACGCTAAAAAACAGACTGCCGAAAGACGGTAAATGACTTGTGAAAAACAATGCTTTACTAAAAATTATATTGAAATAAAAAATAAAAAACGGAGATGATCAGTATGGGTATCAAAGAAAAATTATTTGGAGGCATTCAGAATCAACCTCAGCAGAAGGTGGACGACAGTATTGTCAATCCGCATTATAACTTTGCGCCGGACGGCTCTGTCAGCACCGCTCCTGCTCCTGTGCAAAATCCTTTTATGCAGAATGCGCCTCAGATGAATTTCGGCACTCAGCAGCAGGCTCCTGCTATGCAGCAGCCTCAGCAAGCGTACCCTGTGATAGACAATAACCAACAGTTTACCATGCAGCAGCCGAATCAGCCGAATGCATATTATACACCTGATAACGGAATGCAGCAGCCTGCCGCACCGCAGTACGGCGCACCGGAAGGTTATCAGCAGCCTGCCGCACCGCAGTATGGCGCACCGGAAGGCTATCAGCAGCCTGCCGCACCGCAGTACGGCGCACCGGAAGGCTATCAGCAGCCTGCCGCACCGCAGTACGGCGCACCGGAAGGCTATCAG
>JBGUWM010000127.1:0-8408 GCA_045221175.1 Acutalibacteraceae bacterium
CGAGGAGCTAAAGCTCCTGCGGTGAGGTTGGATCAATGCAGCCGATGTTAAGCGAGCTTACATCGGGCTTTGCTCCGAGTTAAATAAAAAACAAACCGGAATTCGGGTGCAGAAAAGAAGGGAAAGCATTCCTCTTGTCTGCATACGATTTCCACCCCTTATTATACTCCCCGGTATTTATTTTTACAAGCGACAATTCATAGAAAATGAAGATTATTTGCGCCGTAAATATAGTGACTTGTCAGCCATAGAAGTGAAAAAGAGTATAATGTTATTGATTTCTGTGCCGTTGCAGGAAAAGGGGCATTGCGTCATCAGACCATAGGGTATGCAAAGCAGTGAAAGGCGCTGACGGCAGTTGGTGTTCCCTGAAATTCAAGCAGAAACGAGAGGTTCGGTCCTGATCATTTCATTCTGATAAAGCAGTCCTGCAGGGGCATAGCTTGCTATATGCAGAATGATGTGACTTGTTTGTGCGGTAAAAAGGAGCTTCACTTTATTTCTCTTTGTAGTTGCCCAGAAAAGAGAATTCCGTCATCTCATCAGAGAGCGCCCTGAGCATGGAGATAGTGCGGGGGCTGTTGACATTTCCTGAAAAATCGAGATAAAACAGATATTCGAATTCTGTCCCCTGCACAGGTCGTGACTCGATTTTTGTCAGGTTCAGTCCGTTGCTGGCAAAGCGGCAGAGAATATTATACAGTGAACCTGTCTGATGAGGCAGTGAGAAACACAGACTGATTTTGTCAGCATCGGATTCAATATAAAGCTGCTTTGAGATAATGATAAACCGTGTCATATTATGTGGATTGTTCTGAAAGCCCTGTTTGAGAATCGTAAGACCATAGGTTTTAGCAGCTTCTTCGGAGCAGATAGCGGCAATATCCGTTTTGTCAGATTGACTGACCATTTCAGCGGCAGCGGCGGTACTCTGGCAGGTGTCATACGGCAGGGAACGGGACCGCAGAAAATTCGAGCATTGCGACAATGCCTGCTGATGAGAATAAACCATGCGGATATCTTCAAGCCGGCAGCCCTCACGGGCAGCAAGACAATGGTCAATGGGCAGATGTACGGCGGATACGATGGAGAAGCGATATTTCAGCATCAGATCGTACACGTCTGTAACAGAACCGGCAGAACTGTTTTCAATCGGAACAACGCCGAAATCAGCCTCACCGTTGTTGACGGCACTGAACACCTCGTAAAAAGTCGGACGGAAAAAAGGTGAGGCATGGGGGAAAGTTTTCAGGCAGGCACGGTGGGCATAAGTACCCTCAATGCCGAAGCACACAACACGAAGATTCTGTTCCTCATAGGGAACGTCTTTTCCGGCATTTGCGATGCGGTGATAGAGTTTTTCGCCGCTGCCGAGCATATCGTGCTGCAAAGCACGGCTAAGCTCCAGAATCGTTGCGTAAAGCAATCGGGCAGAGGTGCCGTATTTGCCGGATTGTGCTTCTATTTTGTCCAGTACCTGCATTTCACGTTGTGGATTAAAAATCGGCAGACCGTTTTCCATTTTGTATTCAGCCACTTTTACGGAACAGTCCATTCTCTGAGTAAAAAGGGCGGCAATCTGTTTGTCGATCGTATCAATTTCCTGTCGGATTTCATCAAGGTTCAAAGCATATTCACTTCCTTTAACAGATTGATGACGGCAAGTGCCGTAACGGATTCGATGACAGGGACAGCCCGGACAGTAATACAGGGGTCGTGGCGTCCCTTGACCGAAAGTGTCGTATCGGTTTTTTGCTGAAGATCAACAGTATGTTGCTCTTTGGCAATAGAGGGGGTAGGTTTCATGGCAACACGGAACACAATGGGCATTCCGGAAGAGATACCGCCGAGAATACCGCCGTGACGGTTTGTTTTGGTGCGGACAGTGTCGCCGTCATAGTAAAAAGCGTCGTTGTTTTCACTGCCTCGCAGAGCAGAACCGTGAAACCCCGAACCGAATTCAATCCCCTTGACGGCAGGTACACCGAACACAATTGAGGAGATTACATTTTCCACCCCGTTAAACATCGGTGAACCTACACCCGGCGCAAGCCCTGTAACAGCGCATTCTATGGTGCCGCCGATGCTGTCGCCGTCCTTGCGGCAATCTTCTATCAGCGCACGCATGGCTTCCTCACGGTTTTGATCAATCAGCCCGAAGGTGGTTTCAGACAGTCGGCGCATCAGTTCCGGCGGAATATCGGCAGGGTCAAAGCGCAGGTCACAGACATTACCGACCGAAGCAATGTGGGCGGCAATCTGAACGCCTCTTCTTTGGAGAATCTGTCGGCAGATTGCTCCTGCAAATACCAACGGAGCCGTCAGTCTTGCGGAAAAGTGACCGCCGCCACGGATGTCATTGAAACCATGATACCGCACAAAGCCGGTGTAATCGGCATGAGAGGGTCTGGGAGCGTTCATCAGGTTATTGTAGTCCTGTGAGCGTGTGTTTGTATTGCGAATAACGGCACAAAGCGGCGCCCCGGTTGTGGTATTGTTCAGCATACCGGACAAAATCTCCGGCAGGTCGTCCTCTTTGCGTGGAGTGGCAGCCTTATCTCTGCCGGGAGCTCTGCGGCGCATCTGCAGCAGCAGTTCTTCGGTATTGATCGTTTCTCCGGCAGGCAGCCCGTCAATCACAACGCCGATTCCGGCTCCGTGACTTTCTCCGAAGACAGATATTTTAATTCCGTTACCCCATGATGACATGACAACAGCCTCCTAGTCTTTCAAAATCCTCAAAAAAGGAAGGGTATGATTTGTTAACGCTTTCTTTGTCCGAAACGGTGACGGCATTCCTGCATCCCACAGATGCCGCCGCCATTGACATGACAATTCTGTGATCGTTAAAGCCGGACACATGGCCGCCCTTCAGTTCAGGAACGCCGTTAATGATCAGTCCGTCCTGTGTTTCGGTAATATCCGCCCCTAAAAGTTTCAGATTATGCGCCATAGCCCCAAGGCGATCACATTCTTTTATTCTCAGTCTTTCTGCTCCGTAAATGACAGAAGTTCCTGTACATAAAGCAGCCGTTACAGCCAATGCCGGCACCATGTCGGGAATATTCTGAGCATTTATTTCCAAAGCATTCAGCCGGTTGTGGCAAATAGTAATTGCACCGGACTCGCTGACAGTGATATCAGCGCCGAAGGATTTATATAGCTCTAAACAGGCTTTGTCGCCCTGAGAGGAATTCAGGTTCAGGTTATCTATGGTAATACAGCCGCCGAGCGAAGCGGCTGTCATAAAAAATGCAGCCTGTGACCAGTCGCCTTCTACGGTGAAATTGCGGGGCTGATAACACTGACCGCCGGGTATATGCCAACCCTGCGCTGTTCTGCAGGCATTTACGCCAAACTCCTGCATGATGTCGGTTGTCATGGTAATATAATCTGAGGATTGCAGTTCAGAGGTCAGTACAATTTCGCTGTCGCCTTCAAGCAGAGGAAGTGCCAGCAGAAGTCCTGTGATAAACTGAGAACTGATGTTTCCGGCAACAGCAAACGATCCGTTTTGAAGCTGCCCGTGAATGGAAAGGGGAAGACCGCCTTGTGTGGTACATTCTGTCCCGTGAAGCGGCAGACAGTCTGTCAGCACACTAATCGGG
This sequence comes from Acutalibacteraceae bacterium, assembly GCA_045221175.1. Taxonomy (GTDB): domain Bacteria; phylum Bacillota; class Clostridia; order Oscillospirales; family Acutalibacteraceae; genus UBA1213. Next base: position 3,609 of record JBGUWM010000127.1, read on the forward strand.
CGCTGAGGAAGTTTTCCGTGACCGACAAATGTTGTGCGGACGCCGCCTGCTGCTGCAATGGGAATTAAGAAGCGCAGTGTGGAACCACTTTCACCGCAGTCCAGCACAGCAGAGGCAACGGACAGTGTGTGACTGCCGTTAATGGTGAGAGTGTTACCGTTGATCGTGATGTCAGCACCCAGTCGGCGCATACAGTCGACAGTAGCGCTGATATCATTGGACAGCGCCACGTTGTTGATAACGCTGACGCCTTTAGAAAGCGAGGCGCAGATAATTGCTCTGTGAGCCGCACTTTTGGACGGCGGCATACTGACAGTGCCGTTGAGCACTTTTGGTTCAATACAAATACTGTTCATTTTCCTTTGCTCCTTTTTCAGCAGGTCTTTTTCCGGCTAATCTTCCGCCGGAAGTCATCAGTGCGCTGACTGTTGTTTGGCCCGTAATTCTGTCAAACGCAGTTCTGTTTTCTATGCTGTTATCTGACAGAGAGGCATCAGTTTCAGACAATCATTTATCTATTTATTTTACCATATTATCCGATAAAAGTACAATATTATAAAAAATAAACTGTATATGCGTTCGGAAATCTGCTGCAATCGTTCCTCATCGGATAAAATCCCTGCATAAGACTTCTGTTGACGAGAGCTAGGAGTGCCTTTGTCAGTGAGAAGTTTCTGAAAAGAACAGATGATAAAAAAGGAAAAACAATCAGAATCACTCATGTTGGAAATTGAACTTGATAAATTTTTTTTTAGCGTGAGAGTGGCAGAAAATATCCCTAAGAAAGAGCTTGTGCCATGGGCGCAGCAGAGTACAAAGCAGGTTGAAGATATTTCATGGAACAAGTGTTTCAGGAGAAGTATTCTTGCAGAGTCAGGCGCTGGCTTCAGGATTTTCGCTGTTCAAAAAAGGATCAACAGACAATGAACGATGAGAAAGAAATCAAAAAAAAACACCCGATCCGGCAAAAAAGATCGGGTGAAATTATCAAAAGGCGTCCCAACAGAATAATAGTTGTGGTACTCAATAAGGAACACATTACGCCTTGTGGGTGCGTTTGAAATTAATATAGTCAAGCAGTGAAAAAATGCCGGTCAGTACAGCAGTGGCGCCCAAAGCGACAATGGCATAGCCAAGAATAGATTGTTCCAGAATGATGTAGATAAAGCCGTTGATCGTAAAGGGAATACCGGCAGCGAGGGGAATGATAAAGGAAGAAATTTTGAATTTTTCTCTGCCGCTGTCATCAAGATCGCTTTCATGATCGTTGATTCCCTTGATTTTTCTGAACTGAAGCAGCTTATAGCCTGCCACAAGCAGAAAAGAAGCGGAAAACAGAATGTAAAAGACGCCCCGATACTGCATGGTACGGGTCCAGATATGGCTGGGATCATTCTGGCTGCAGCAGATAAGTATCCGGTCGCCAACCTTCCAGGAACCTTCATACTGACCCAAGGGAATATCGGTAAACGTCTGACCGTCAACCGTATAGGTAACAAGGGTTGAGGTGGTCTGATAGGTTGATTCAGCAGTTGTGTCAAATCGGCTGATCACAGCGGTAACTTCAATAGCGTCAGAGGGAAGCTTGTTTGTTTGAATCTGCAGATAGATGCCGAAGAACAGACAGAAAAGTCCAAGGCACAATAAAGCAATACTGCCCCGCTTGCCGATCCTGTCGATCGACAATTTTTTTTTCATGAACTTGTCCTCCTTTTGCATAATAAAAATACCAATAAAAACTGTCAGTCAGAGGGGAGTGAATGGATAATGAAGACGACAGTCAAAGCGGTGTCGTTGTAATAAAGAGAATCTTCGCCGGCAGAGAGCTGATGCTGCTCTTGATAATCAGCAAACCAATCTGCTTCTGAACTGATAAACTCCTGATAAAGCTTGTCTGTCACAAAACGAATTGAAAGGGTGTTATCCTGTCCTTCGTGATAATTCCGGTCGAGTATCTGAAAAAACTGCTCCTTGGGATCATTATCGTTTGTTATCAGAAGCTTTCGCTGCACATGATAATTTAAGTCAGTGCGTTTACATTCAGGAACACCAAGATCAGAAAAAACACTGTGAATCAGATGTGTTTTGGCAATTGTATCATCATCGACATTCAAAAAGCCATAAAGCGGCGGCATAGGTTTGTTATCTTTGGAAGGAAGGTTGTCTGCAGCAAGGTCAACGTGGTAGTAAGAACCGTTCAGTTGAATAATATTCCACGAATGACTGGAATAGACGCCGCTATTTTCCCACAAAGGAGTGCCGGCAATCGTCAGACAGGTCACACCGCATTGCTGCATACACCAGGTGAACGCTTTGCTGATGCCCTCACACCGTGCCTGATGCTCTATCAAGGCACCGTAAACGGAGCCTGCGTGTTTGGAATATTCATCAAAGACAATGCTGTTGAACATGATGTCATAGACGTACAGTTCTTTTTCTTCGTCTGTCATCCTGTTCGTTTTAGCTTGAAGATCAGAGAAATAATCGCCGAGTTTGTTAAGGTTGTCTTCGTATTCCTGTTTTGTCATGGTATAACGGAACGAAACACCGGTCAGCAGATCCGGTTCCGTACTGCTGTAATGGGGAACATAGTCGCCCGAAAGGTGTATCAGCTCCGGACAGTCATAATTCAACAGCCACATCAGGCGTTCGAGCGTTTCTTCCGTGACCGGCTCGGAAAACTCCGCACCTTCTTTACATTGGCAAGCGCTTTCATACAGGAGCGAAAAATGATGAAGCTCCTGCCGGGAAAGACGGCTGACAAAGTATTTGTTCCGGAATTCCGGAAGGGTTTCCTGTTGATTGTCTGAATTAACCGAAGCAAAACTGTCATAGCTGCTTTGTAACGGTGCCTGAGAGGACATTTCGTTCTCTGAAGAGCTGCTTTCCGCAGAAGTATCTGATTTTCCGACACTTGAATCATCCGCAGAATGTCCACCGGATTGTTGAGATAACTGAACAGAAGAAACAGAATGACTGCCCTGTGAGCGAGCGCTGCAGGCACAAAGTGAGAGCATGACAATGCAGAACGGAACAATAATAAAGCTTTTTGACAGATGATTTTTCACCATCATGAAACCTCCGGAGACAAATAGTCCTTAACCGCCATATCCCGTATACGGTGCGTTCGGATCGTATGGCGCATCCATTGATACGTTAGGCATACCATAGCCGGTATAAGGCGCATTCGGATCATAAGGAGCGTCCATTGAAGCGTTGGGCATTCCATAGTCTGAATAAGTGGGAGTGGTGGAGCTGCTTGTGGAAGCGGAAGCATTGTCCGTTCCGCCGGGTACTGCGTTGGGATAGATTGCCGGTTCGTTCTGCGCTGCAGCATCTGTACCGTATCCGGTGTAGGGCGCAGAGGGGTCGTTTTGCGAAGAAGAACCGGAAGTATAACCGGGATAAGGGGTATCAGGGTAAGCTGTCTGGTCATTCTGTACAGCGGATGTGTCATAGCCGGTGTAGGGTGCAGAGGGGTCGTTTTGCGAAGAAGAACCGGAAGTATAACCGGTATAAGGAGCAGAAGGATCACCGGAAGAATAGATTGAGTCGCCGGAGAACGTGTCTTCGGCGGAATAACCTGCCGCATTCATACTCTGGTCCTGCTGATACCGGGCATTATAGTCGATTCCCTGATCCTGAAAGGGTACGTAGTCTTCTGTTGAGTCATTTCCGTCTACGCCTTTGTAACGAGAAGCATCTTCCTTAGACTGAGCACGCTGCTTGCGAATGTTTTCCATATTTTCCTGCATCACTTTGCGGTGAGAGAGGATGTTCAGCACCTTGGAAGAAAAAACAGTTGCCCCGATACTGGCGGCAATCAGAATACCGAAGATAACATAGAGAAAGACACGATGTCTTTCTGGCGGATCATCGGCATAATAAAAGGCAGTATGATCGTTGTCGCTGTACTTTAGTTTGATGAGGGTCCCGTAATCCAGCTCTCCTGCGCTTTTTTTCGGTACCTGACCGATCAGTGTGGTTTCATACGTTTCTTTATCATTCAGTTCTACCAGTACCTGTACGTTGGAATAGACTTCTTTTGCTGTTCCGTCTTCGGTGATGGAGTAGCTGTCGGGAATATTGGTGACTTTTCCTACTGTACGCAGCATATCGTCCGTCGGCAAACTTGCTTTTCTGTCGTTTTCAATAACAATGTGCAGCATAAAAGAAAAGAAAACAACCAATATGAAAAAGAAAATAACCCAGAAATATTTTTTTGAACTTAGTTTTTTAAGAAAACTCAAATGAAAGACCCCCGCAAAATACATCTTTAGCTTATCAACATCTATCATATACTAATTCGTCCGAAAATTCAATATCGTAAAACGAGATTTGCCAAAAAAAGCAATTCATGCATCGTTGAAATATGAAAAGAGAAGATATAAAAGGTGCTGCGAGAATATTGTGAGAATAGGAACAGACAAAAGCTATCATCGTCAGACCGGATTGTGTATATTCTGCCGATAAGGGAAAAAAATCATGAAAACCTCTTGCAAAATGAAGCGGAGTATATTATAATGGTAAAGTAAATTCGGGGGTATAGCTCAGCTGGGAGAGTGCTTGACTGGCAGTCAAGAGGTCACGGGTTCGAGCCCCGTTATCTCCACCAAAAATACTGATCGGGCAGGGAGTGTTTTTGCTTTTTTCCCTGTTGGTGTATATGATTATCCTCCGATAAGAGTATAAAGTGTTATACCCTTATCGGAGGATAATCTCCGTTAAAGATCATCTTCTCAAGCACCACAAGACTATTTTATCCTTTACTAAGGTTCAGCGATAACCAGCCCACGCAAT
>JBGUWM010000128.1:0-13584 GCA_045221175.1 Acutalibacteraceae bacterium
CCGAGGAGCTAAAGCTCCTGCGGTGAGGTTGGATCAATGCAGCCGATGTTAAGCGAGCTTACATCGGGCTTTGCTCCGAGTTAAACCGGACAGGATTTTTTGCGGAGACGAACGAACGCAGGAGGAGGCAGGCACATTTGCATCAGACAGATATTCCGACCGAGCCGACAGCTAAGACAGAGAAACAACCCTTTTTCCCGCCGGAAAAGAATTTGCCCCTCGTACCTGCCCCGGCAAAACAATTCTCACACACGAAGTCAAATCCTCTGTGTCCAATATTAGTATATCACTTCACTCTGTACCTGCCCCGGCAAAGCCTTTCTCACGCAAAAGCTGTCCCTTGTACCTGCCCTTAGAAAACCGATTGCTTTGTTTGTGAACCTGCAAGCCTTGTCAAACGGCGAAAAGAAGCGTATAATAGGATATGATAAGCATTTTTGAAGGGAGGAATTATCATGTTAAACGAACAGCCGCTGTACAAGGTTCTGATCATCAACGTCATTCTCGGCATTATATGGCACATCTCCATGCTGTTTATCTGTGTAGCCAAGAACACCTCTACTTTTTCTCCCGAAAAAAGATTGTACCGCCCCCACAAATGGGAAAAGGGCGGGAAAATATACTCCGATATCCTGAAAATCAACCGCTGGAAGGATATGCTGCCACAGCATATCGGTAAAAACGGTTTTTCCAAAGAACATCTGGACACGGTATCCATTGAATATCTTGACAACTTTATTCTTGAAACCTGCCGTGGCGAATGGAACCATACCATGAACTGCACCTTTGCCTTTGTACTGTTTTTGCTGAACAATGCGCTCATCGCCCTGATTTTGTCCCTGCTGCTGATTCTGGGCAATCTGCCCTTCATTATCATACAGCGCTACAATCGTTTCCGTTTGCAAAAGCTGCGGACTATTCTGCTGAAAAAAAATACACAGCGCCGCACCGCCAAGGAGCCTGCCGCATCGCAGAATATCGGATCATAACACCACTATTAACAAAAAGTATCGGAGAACAAGCAATTATGGACTGGTTTTTTACAGATCACATAGCCGAAACCCACCTGATCACGGGTCAGGACGCTGTACACATTACAAAATCCCTGAGAAAATCCGTCGGCGAACTGCTGACGCTTTGTGACAGCCGTCAGGTAGAGCATTTGTGTCAGATTGAGCGCATCACACCGGAAGGTGTTCTGGTGCGGGAGGTATCCGCCGAAGAATGCCTGCACGAGCCATCTGTGAGCGTAACCCTCTTTGCGGCGCTGACCAAAGGCGACAAAATGGAGAGCGTCATTCAGAAATCCGTCGAACTGGGCGTTCATGCCATTGTACCGGTTCTCAGCGCACGGTGTATTTCACGGCCGGACGCAAAGGCAGCCGAAAAAAAGCGCCTTCGCTATCAGAAAATTGCAGAACAGGCTGCCATGCAGTCAAGGCGAGCTATCATTCCTCAGGTTGCCGCTTTCACCGACCTGAAAGACGCCGCCAAGTCACTGTCTGCCTTTGACAAAGCGATTATGTTTTACGAAGGCGGCGGAGCGCCGCTTCGCTCTGTCATTCCGGAAGACTGCCGTTCCCTTGCCGTCTTCACCGGTCCCGAAGGAGGATTTGAAGAAACCGAAGTAGCGCTTCTTTCATCAGCTCAGGCAGTCACCGCCACGTTGGGGCCCCGGATTCTTCGTGCCGAAACTGCACCGCTGGCAGCACTGGCAGCTATCATGTTTCATACCGGCAACCTCGAATAGCATCATCACTCAACATCGTTTCTGATATCACAATGCCGCAGACACAGTTTTTGACTGTATCTGCGGCATTACTGCAGTAAAGGAGCCGTCAGTAAAACCGCCGACCTGCTCCACGCCATCATGGACCGTCATTTTGTTGTAGCAGCGTATGACCCGAAAGTGACCATGCTGTTATGTTATTTCTCAAAAATATCTGCTGCACAGTTACCGTGTTAATTAATTTTTTATCCGTCATCGTAGTTTGTGTTTTGGTTGTATCGTTTTCGTTCATTTTGCTGTTTTATCCGGCTTCGAAACAACCAACACCCTCACACTGACACTGTACTGTACTTTTCTTATCTTTCCTTTACCTCAACCTTACTTACACTCATCTTTTTTACTCTATACTATTCTTACCCTAACCTACACTTACCTGTCCTGTACTATCCTTACTCTTACCTAACCTTACCTGCGTCGACGCAGAGGAAAACACCTGCTGTTCCTGCGTCTGTTTACGGAAGCCATTCAATATCGGTCGCATAAATCACTTCACAGGCACCGTCCCCCGTATCGTATCGTGATGTACTGGAATTCCAGTTAAAGGTACTGTGGTTGGAAGAAACCCCGCTGACGTTTGCCAGATATCCCTTAATCCGTACATGATCTCCCCGTCTGATGAACAGCAGCTTGCACTTTACTGCATCATCGGCAGGTATAATGTGATTGTTCGAAAGATTCCAATCAATTCCTTCCTGTCCGCCGAACATAGACAGATCCTGACCGCTGTCGTACCAGTAGTTAACCCACCTGTTTGCCTGCGTCCAGTGCAGGTCGCAGGCAGTATTGTATTCCGCCAGCCTCCCCCACCCGAGCGCAATATCCTTCGGCGACAGCTTTGAACCGATATCCCATCCAAAGTAATCTTTGGTACTCAGCACCAGCCCCTCAATGTCATAGCTGTAATTGTAAAAGATCGCTATTCTGTAATCATCAATTTGCATAAATGCTGTACCGGACTCTTCCGACTGTATCGGCTCACGAATCCCTGCAATCGCCCTGCGTGTGCCTGTTTTATCCAGTATGCTCAGCCCCAGCGCTACAAGCACAGACAGTAATATAACCGTTTTGGCTATTTTGGTGACGCCGTCACTTCCGGACATGGTGGATCCCCCCTTTTTTTCAGCAGTTTTCAGTAACCGTCAGAAGTGCTGACAGCCGCCGCTATATCGGCTCAGACTTTTATCATACTCTTGCGATCCGCTTCTTTTCTGTCTTCTTGCGGCAGCTTACTTGTTGGACTGCCGTCTGTTTTCCGCCCGTAAGATTGCCGCTGCTGTTTCCTGCCGCCCGATAACTTGTCTGACAGTGCAGTCCTTATCCTGCATTCAATCAGAGTGTGTCCGGGCAGAGCGTTTCCGGAAAGTCAGGCTCATCAGGATATAAATTCTTTGCACAGATCAATCAGATCATCATAGGTTTCAAGCGCAACTGCCTTTTTCCGCAGCGCCGCCGCTCCCTTCACACCCTTGAAATACCATGCGGCGTGTTTTCTTGCCTCTCTCATGGCGATTTTTTCGCCTTTATCGTCACACATGGCTTTCACATGGCGCAGCAACACCGTCACTCTTTCCGCAGGAGATACCGGCATCGACGGTCTGTCATGTCCCAGCAGCATGGCAATTTCGCTGAAAATCCACGGATTCCCCAGTGCGCCTCTGCCGACCATCACCAAATCACAGCCCGTTTGCTCCATCATCTTTGCCGCAGATGCTGCGTCCGTAATGTCGCCGTTGCCGATCACAGGGATTTTCACGGCTTTTTTCACCTGACGGATAATGTCCCAGTCCGCAGAGGGCATATATTGCTGTTCTCTGGTTCTGCCGTGTACGGTCACCGCATCGGCGCCGGCAGCTTCGCAGATCTGCGCCACCTCTACTGCGTTGACGGAGTTTTTGTCCCAGCCCTTGCGTATCTTCACGGTAACCGGCACGTCAACAGCTTCTTTGACAGCCTGTACCAGCTTTCCGCATAATGCAGGCTCCTTCATCAGCGCCGAGCCGCAGCCGTTGTTCACGATTTTCGGGGCAGGACAGCCCATATTGATGTCGATGACGTCCGGCTGATACTCCATGGCAATTCTTGCCGCCTCTGCCATCACCTCCGGCTCATTGCCGAAAAGCTGCACCGCAGCAGGTCTTTCCTGATCGGAAAGCACCAGCAGCTCTCTGGATTTGTCACTTTGATAAACAAGCCCCTTAGCGCTGACCATTTCTCCCATTACATAAGCCGCCCCAAAGCTCACGCACAATTCCCGGAACGCTTTGTCTGTCACACCTGCCATGGGCGCAAGCGCCGCAAAGCCTTTTATTTCCTGATTACCTATTTTCATCGTTAACCACCTGTGCTTTATTACTCAAACCGGATGCTTTGAAGCATTTCTTCAAATACCGTACGGTTCTCTTTGTCCATGTCAGCCTGTGTGCAGTACAAAAAGGCAATATAACACTTATCCTTTCTGAATACCACCACACTGCCGCTCTGCAGTATGTCCTTGTCAATCGCCATAAATTCAAAATCGTAGCCGCACGCCCTCTGACCGCAGATTTCCTGTTCCGTATCTCCGAGATCACGGAATTGTTTCAGGTGCATACGCATATTTCTTTTGGCGCCGTTGGCAGCCGAACGGCTGTCCGTCAGCCATGAAAGAAGCCCGCCGCCCCTTGTTTTGGAAACGGATACGATAAAATGCCGGTCACTGTGCCGCACAGCCCATCTGTCTTTGCACCGGAAATACTTCCATATTTCTTCCTCGGTCATTAGCAGCATATCCTCAGGGTATGCCAGTGAAATACCGTATACTGATGCGTTTTTCATCACGAATGCCTCCCATACTGCCCTTCAGCTTTTTTCACGGTTTTATCATATCATATTTTTCTTTGTTTAACAACACGTCATGTGCCTCTTTCCTTTGAATTCGATTTTTCAGAGGAAGTCACACGGAGAGCCCCCTTTACGGCGGTAAAAAGGTGGTTTTCCTCTATCTCGTCTGTCGGCTCGGTGGGTGCTTCTGCCTGCGGCAAAGACGTCCGCCGGACGCCTCTCCCCCTTTCCTGAAACCGCTGACCGGTTTCCCGTCTCGCTCCTGACTTTATTCTGAATTTATTCTGTCTTTATCATGCCTTTATCCTGATTTTATTCTGACTTTATTATGATTTTTTCTGTGAAAGATACACGCTCCAAAGAATCAATACGTTCCCTTTTTTCCGGTTGTAAACGTTGCTTTTCATGCAGTTTTTCACAAGAGTTCATACACTTCTTTCATCAAGCAGCAGACAGCAGGGGCTTTCCCTGTTCTGCGCCGGAAAAGTCACGGCAGCATAACAGAACAGAACGCCGGCGCCAGATCAGAAGCTGTTTGGGGCAGAAAAAAACGCACCGCAGGCTCTGTCTTGGCAAAGCGAAGACATGAGCAGTCGGACAGAAAAGCTCCTTCACTCCGTCAAGACCCGTATCCACCAAAAAAGTATTCCGGCAGCCCCTGAACGGAACTGCCGGAATCGGTATCAGTATGGTTATGGCGTCTTTACAGAACCTTTGACAAAAATTCCTTCAGACGGGGGTTCTGCGGATTGGAGAAAAATTCGTCGGGCGTGTTTTCTTCGGCAATCACGCCGTCATAAATGAAGAATACACGGTCTGCCACTTCTCTGGCAAAGCCCATTTCATGGGTTACGATCGCCATGGTCATGCCGTTATTGGCAAGATCCTTGATCAGTGAAAGTACCTCGCCGACCATTTCGGGGTCAAGCGCAGAGGTCGGCTCGTCAAACAGCATAACGTCGGGATTCATCGCCAGCGCACGAACGATGGCAACACGCTGTTTCTGTCCACCCGACAGACTGTCCGGATACGCTTCCGCCTTATCCGAAAGTCCGATACGCTCCAGCAGCTCGTCTGCTTTTTTTGACGCCTCTTCCTTGGTCATCTTGCCCAGCTTGACAGGCGCCAGCATAATATTCTTCCGGATCGTCATATTCGGAAACAGATTGAACTGCTGAAACACCATTCCCATTTTTTCACGCATCTTATTGATGTCAACGCTCTTATCGGTAATATCCGTACCCTCAAAGCGGATCACGCCGGATGTAGGAACCTCCAGCAGATTCAGCGACCGCAGAAATGTGGATTTGCCGCAGCCGGAAGGTCCGATAATGGCAATGACCTCACCTTTGCTGATGGCGGTGTTGATACCACGCAGCACCTTGTGATCTCCGAAGCTTTTGCAAAGATCATGGACCTCAATCAGCACGTTTTCTTTTTTGACACCGGCGGCAACCTTTTCACGATTGTTTTCTTTCTTTTCAAGTGAGGTCTGCTGCTCTGCAGGCTGTTGGTTTTTATTTTCTTTCATTGTTCTTCAGTCTCCTCTCAAGAATCGTGACAATGCGTGTGAGAATAATAACGATGATGAGATATACAATCGCCACGGCAATCAGCGGCAGGAAAGCATCGAAGGTCTGCGAACGGATAATGTCGCCGCCCATGGTCAGATCCTGCAGTGCGATATATCCGCAGATAGCGGTTTCCTTCAGCAGGCTGATAAACTCATTCAGCAGCGCCGGCAGCATATTCTTGAACGCCTGCGGCATGATGATGCTCGACATCGTTTGCTTATAGCTCAGACCAAGACACCGCCCTGCTTCAAACTGTCCTTTGTCTACCGCATTGATGCCCGAACGAATGACCTCTGCCACGTATGCTGCCGAGTTCAGTCCGAAAGCCACTACCGCTACTACCACCTTGCTGACGTCTACCGAATTGAAAATACCGTAATAAATAATCAGCAGCTGCAGCACAGCCGGCGTACCACGGATAATTGTCAGGTACAGCTTGCAGATAAAGTTCAGAATCTTCAGCTTGCCGTTCTGGTCGTGAACGGTGCGTACAACGGCTATCAGCGTACCCAAGAACAAGCCGACGATCAGTGACAATACGGTAATCAGCAAGGTTGTGCCAAGTCCGTCTGCCAGATAGCGCCATCTGTCTTCATCTATAAAGTTCTGCTTCAGCTTTTCGCCAAAGGAAAGTCCTTTGCTGTCTGCGTCGTTGTTATAGATGATAATGACCTGCTTTGAGGTGGTATAGCTGTCGGAAAAGTCGATGTTCTTTTTTCTGTCCTCTGTCACCGTCATACCGGCTGCGCCTACGTCTGCCTTGCCTGCATTGACGGACGCTATGATGGAATCGAACTTCATGTTTTCGATCTTCAGCTCATATCCCAGCTCGTCACAGATTGCCTGCATGATATCGGCATCAATGCCCACAATCTTTCCGTTGCTCACATATTCATAGGGCGGGAACTCCGCATTGGTAGCCACTACCAGTGTACCGCTGCGCTTGATATCCTTCTTTTCATACGGACTTTTGCCGATGGATTCATCTGTACCGATATAGTTGTCAATGATTTTCTGCAGCGTGCCGTTTTCCTTCAGCTTTTTCAGCGTCTGATTGATCTTGTTCAGCAGCTCTTTGTTGCCTTTTTTGACGCACAGGGCATAATCCTCTACCGTAAACTCTTCTTCAAGGATCTTGATATCGGTGTTCACCGCTGCAAAGGCTTTGGCAGGCTGTTCGTCCAGTATGACGCAGTCGATCTTCTTCTGTTTGAGCGCCTGAATCGCATCGGCTGCCTTATTGTAACGCTCAACCTTTGCAGTGCCTTCGTCTTCATAATCGGTAGCGTAAATGTCGCCGGTAGTACCAAGCTGTACGCCGATTCTCTTGCCGGTCAGGTCATCGACGCCTGTGATCTCATCACTCTTTTCATCACAAACGATAATTACCTGTTTGGAAGTGGTATAGCTGTCTGAAAAGTCGATATTTTTCAGTCTGTCCTCTGTCACGGTCATACCGGCAGCGCCGATATCCGCCTTGCCGGCATTGACAGAAGCTATGATGGAGTCGAATTTCATATTTTCGATTTTCAGCTCCATGCCCAGCTCGTCACAGATTGCCTGCATGATGTCCATGTCAATGCCGACGATCTGCTTTTCACTGACGTACTCATAAGGCGGAAATTCCGCATTCGTAGCCACTACCAGTGTGCCGCTGCGCTTGACGTCTTTTTTCTGATACGGCATCGTACCCTTTTCTTCGTCCGTGCCGATATAATTCGTAATGATGCGGCTGATAGTGCCGTCATTCTTCAGCTTTTTCAGCGCTGCATTCACTTTGTTCAGCAGGTCCTTGTTGCCCTTTTTGACGCAAAGTGCATAGTCCTCCTGGGTGAACTCTTTGTCAAATATTCTGATATCATCGTTGCGGCTGACAAATTCCTTCGCCGGCTGCTCGTCCAGAATCACACAGTCCAGCTTCTTCTGCTTCAGCGCCTGAATGGCGTCTGCCGCCTTGTTGTAGCGTTCTACCTTGGCTGTACCGTCGTCCTCGAAATCTGTGGCATAAATGTCGCCGGTAGTACCGAGCTGTACGCCGATTCTCTTGTCCTTGAAGTCATATTCATCGGCTGCCGGTTCCTCTTCCGGTTCCTCTTCCGGTTCCTCGGCAGAGGATTCCTCTGCATACAGCATGATGATCTGTCTGGACTTTGTATATACCGAAGAAAAGTCCACTCTGCTCTTGTTGGCTTCCGTAACCGGATATCCTCCTGCGCCGACGGCTGCCATGTCTGCCGAACCGTATCTGACGTTGTCCACCAGTTCGTCTGACGACACCGTCTGCAGCTTCAGCTCATACCCCAGCTCATCGCAGACCGCCTGTAAAACGTCTATATCCACACCTGTGATCCGGCTGCCCTCCGTATAGGCATAGGGCTTCGTATCCGTAGACACCGCTACCGTCAGTTCTCCGCTGCGCTTGACGTCCTTTTTGACCTGATAGGGACTTCTGCCCTTTTGCTCGTCCGGACCAATATAGTTCTGTACAATCTTGTCAATTGTCTTGTTGTCCAGCAGCTTTTTCAGCGCCTTGTTGACTTTGTCCCGAAGCTCTTTGTTGCCTTTTTGGAACGCAAACGCATAGCTTTCTTCCGAAAACGCCTTTTCGTATGCTTTCAGATTCGGGTTGCTCTTTGCCACTGCATTGGCTGAGGCTTCGTCCAGCATCAGGCAGTCTACCTTTTTTTCCGCCAGCGCTTTGGCTGCGTCGGAAAGCACATAGTATCGTTCCACTCCGGAGCGTGACGCCTCTTCATAAACCGTCATTTTCCGCTCGGCTGTGGTGCCCGTCTGAACACCCACGGTCTTTCCGTTAAGGTCGTATTCTTCAATCTGTTCGCTTTGCTTCGTATCCTGCTCTCCTTCAGCGTGCGCTGCCGGAATATGCAGCAGAATCGTGAAGCATAACGCTGTCAGAACCAACGCCATAAATGCGGCTGTTGTTCTTCTCAGTCTGTTTGCTTTCATCATCGTTCTGTCCTCCAATAAAAACAAGATACTTCAAACTATAGCATATTTCTCAATATTTTACAATACAACCGACAAGATTTATACTATTCTGACAGGTTGCGGCCATAAAATTTGTATGGTTTTTTACCTGTCTCCACTTCGTAACAATCTTCCGCTCCGCCTTGTTTACTATTTGTATTTATTATTTATATTATACAGAATGTATATCGTAAGATTATAAAAACTTTATTCAGAAAAACATAGGTCTTTCGTGATGGTATTTGTTTGTCTTTGGTGATATAATCATTCATTGAACAGAAAGGCGGCAAACAATATGTCTGACAATCAACAACAACCATGGTATCTCGATCTGAAACCGAAATCTGATCCTCCGGCAAAAAAATCTCCGCACCCCGATTTCAAATCATCTCTTATGCTGATGCTCATCGGGCTTGCTGCTGTACTGGTTTTTTCGATGCCGATTATTATTTCTTCCGTCAATTATCTGCAGCAAAAGCATTTTGTTGAAAACGGTGTTCCTGTTGACGCTGTTATTCTCAGCATCCGCTCGGAAAGTCACGCCGGAATGATTCGCAAACATGGCTCCTCCCATTCCTCCCGGCTTTATTATGCTGATGTTGAATATACCTACAACGGCACAACATACAAACCCGGAGAATATAAGGTAACGAACAAAGAACATGTCTTGGATACCATTACCCTTTATATTGATCCTCAGAATCCGGAAGACTGCCGCACCCAACCCAGCAAGGGTGAGTACATCTGGGGTAATATCTTTTTTATCCCACCCATTCTGCTTGGTTTGTTTCTTGCGGGCGGCGGGCTCTACTATATGCTCAAAGCAAAAAAGCGCAAGGACGATTCCCTGCACTGATTTTACATTATTTCTCTATGTCAGGGCTTTGCCCCGAACCCTCTGTGTCAGGGCTTTGCCCCGAACCCCCATCAGGGGGCTTCTCGCCCCCTGAACCCCTCGGCAGGGAACCGGTTCCCTGCACCCGGGTCTGAGGAGGTGCAGCCTGACGATTATCATTGGTATGCCACCTGTGCTATCTCTGCACCCGTATGTAGGAGTGCAGCAGCAGTCAGAACTGTTCCGGCAGGGCATAATCGCTAAGTTGATTTCGCTGAAAGGAGAACCGTTATTTTTTGGTGTTCCTGCTTTTGATCCTGTTCCAATAGTCACGGTAGGCTTGCTCCGTTTTATTACCACCCGGTTCATAATAGGTTGTGCCTGCTAAATAATCCGGCAGTTCATAATCGCTAAGTTGATTTTACTGAAATAAGAATCGTTATTTTTTGGTGTTCCTGCTTTTAATCTTGTTCCAGTAGTCTCGGTAGGCTTGCTCCGTTTTATTACCGCCCGGTTCATAATAGAGCGTGCCGGCTAACTGATCCGGCAGATACTGCTGTTCTATCCAGTGATCGTTATAGTCGTGGGGATATAAATAAAACTGTCCCTTCACCTTGACGTCATCACCGTCATAATGCTTATTCTGGAGCTGTCTCGGGAAACCGCCTCCCTTGCCTGCCTTGATATCTGCCATCGCCTTATCAAAGGCAAGATAGGCTGAATTGGATTTTGGGGATAATGCGACTAAAATCACCGCGTCTGCCAGCGGTATTCTTGCCTCCGGCAGTCCTACCATCATCGCAGCGTCTACCGCCGCTTTGACAATCGGTATAATCTGCGGATTTGCCAGTCCGACGTCTTCACACGCACATACCATCAGTCTGCGGCACGCCGACGGCAAATCATCTGCCGCTAATATCCTCGCCAAATAGTGAACCGCTGCGTCCGGATCGGAGCCCCGCATGGATTTTTGAAACGCCGAAAGCAAATCATAGTGTTCGTCACCCTCACGGTCATATTTTACGGCGCTTTTCTGCGTTAGCGCCGCTACCGTTTCTTCACTGACTGTCCTTCTGTTTTCTTTCAAAGGTGTTGACAGTACCGATAACTCCACCGCATTGATCGCTTTTCGCACGTCACCGCCGCAGGCATAGGCGATATGCTCTATGGCTGCGTCTGAAAAAAACAATTCTTCTCCGCTCTCTTCCTCCAGACATTTCACCGCCCGTCTTACCGCCTGCTCTGCATCGTCTTTTTCCAGCGCCTTGAATTCAAATACGGTGGAACGGCTGAGAATAGCACTGTAAACATAAAAATACGGATTCTCGGTGGTAGAAGCAATCAGTGTGATGCTGCCGTTTTCGATAAACTCCAGCAGCGTCTGCTGCTGTTTTTTATTGAAATACTGTATCTCGTCCAGATACAGCAATATGCCGTTGATACCGCTAAAGCCCGACAACTCGTCTACAATACTGCGAATATCGGCGGTTGTAGCGGTTGTTCCGTTCAGCTTCCTCAGCGTACGGTTCGTCTGCTTGGCTATAATCGTGGCAAGCGTGGTTTTTCCGACACCCGACGGCCCGTAAAATACCATGTTCGGGATATTCCCCGACTCAATAATGGTACGCAGGGGCTTGCCTTTATCCAACAAATGGTGCTGTCCCGCAATATCGTCCAACATCTTTGGCCGCAGCCTGTCTGCTAAAGGACTATTCATATCTTCACCGCCCTTTCTGCCATTCTCATTGGCAACCCTTGTCTGACCGACAGAAGATCATTCTTATAATTCCCCGAGCCCACCCTGGTTTGCCGTTAATACGTGGTAGTAACCGTGAACGATAACAATACGTTTGTGCCGTGTTGGAGCCTAACGATCATTATGAGGAGTCGAACCCCGCTTTGCTCAAAAGCTGCCGAAAAATGCGGACTCATTCTCAGCCGCAGAGATGTATTCACCCGACAAACTTAACCTATGTGTAGTTGTATGACGTGCCGCTCTTGCATCGAAGAACGGAATATCGCCTGTCATATCACCGCCGCAACGATGATGTATTTTGTTTCGTCCGACAAAAAGAAATGCCCTGCTCACAACGAACAGCACCTCTCCCTTATTTTGCGGTCTGCCGTCCGGAATGTGCGTTGTGCTGCATAACACGGCTTGTTATTCTCCCGCACAAACGAGGTACCCCCTCATGGTAAAGAACCGTGAAAGCAGCGTGTGCCTTTTCTCATCCGCCAAAACATTTCAACCAGCAAAGCGAAATCGCTTACAGTAGTTCAGTCGTCCAGTTCAGCGCCTGAATTCGGTTATCTGTTTCCCGAAGCTGACGACACATCTCGTCCAGCTTTTTTTGCAGAAAACGCACGTTGACAGTGCTGAGTATTTTTATCTCACTGGCAGAATAGCGTCTTGCAGCTCCTGACGCTGACGACACAAGATCACGATAAGCACGGATTCTGACATTCAGCGTATCACGGTCCGCAATCAGTTCAGTAAGGCTTTGTCCATTGTCTATCGTCAGGCAATTCGTTTTATTGATATGCGCCATCAGCTCCTGCAAACGGTCTATCCTTTCGTCCAACTCAACAAGCAGCTCGTCAGGATCCTCAGCCGGTTCCTCACCCTCCTGCACCAGTGCGTTATTCTGCAGCCGTTGGCTGAGCTGTTGTATTCTTTTGTTCAGGTCTGCTCTTTCCTGCAGCGCTTCCGCTAATTTCATATTACGTTCCCTCCGAATTCAAGTTATTGTTATGATGATAAGCCTCCAAAAAAAGCTCATTAAAAGAAGCTCTGACTTCTTTATAATGCTTAGGCCATCGCATATATCCATGAGAATCTATGGATCTGCCATTTTGTAAAGATACGTTCAACGAAAAACTATTCCCGTCCTTTACGTAGCGATTCGATTTATTGAAACCATTCCAATACCCCACATGGTATTGACGAAGAATTTTCAACAATCTTTGAACAAAGCTGTCATCAACCGTCATCGTGACGGTATCTTCCGGATCAACACCATCAGGACAGATCGTCACAGTATACACACCGGTTTTTTCTCTTGTAAGTTTGTATCTGGCAAAAGCGTTAATCATTGTTCCGGTAGAATAGAAGAAAGAAAAGCTTTCAACGTGATGCAGTTGAGAATTACTCAACCATCTGAACATCATCATGGTTACAAAACACTTCCTTATCCGGTGCTAAATTCAATATACAACAAAATCCGGCGATTAACTCATTATTAAAGAATAAATCATTATCACGCATTAGGTTCAATAAACAGCAAACCCGGCGTTTCGTTCAATATACGTCCAATCCTTATCCATCATTGGTACCCTATTCAACAAAATTGGATGTACTTCAATAGGCAACCAATCCTTACCCTGCGTAAGTCCACTATACAACAAAAAATCCCGTCTGTAAAGACGGGATTTATAAAAAAGGGATCGCACCCTGAAAACTGAATAAAGCAGTGAAAGCAAAAGAAACCAAGAACACTTGGACAAGCCCTCGACCAATTAGTACTGCCAAGCTGAACGCCTCACGACGCTTACACACGCAGCCTATCAACCTCGTAGTC
>JBGUWM010000129.1:0-46108 GCA_045221175.1 Acutalibacteraceae bacterium
ACTCCGGAGACGAAAAGCAGTAATAAAAATATCACTGACAACAGTATACCCGAAAACGACGGAAAAATCAAGATAGTTGTTCAGAATCCGGGAGAAATATCGACGATTGCCGAAGTAGACAACACACTTGAAGCAATGCATAAGCTTGTCGAGGGCTATCTTGAAACCTTAACGCTGAACAACGGGCTGGTATTGGTGATGGATGAAGAAGGCAGACTGAAAGGTCTGCCTGAGAACGTCCGCTGCGTGCAGGCAGGAACCATTGTGGGAAGAGTTTTTATTACCAGAGCCGAGGGTGAAAGCTTTGTCAGTCTGACGCCGGAACAGTGCCAAAGTGCCAGAGCATGGCTTCTGCGGCATAGCGTGTGAGGTGAAAGCGATGAGAGAGATACTTTTCAGAGGGAAACGAGCTGACTACGGGGAATGGGTGTATGGTTCACTTATTACAGAAACAAGCCCATTTAACAAAAATATGGTTATGACACATATTTATGACAATGGTTGTAATGAAATTCTTGTTGACCCCCGAACAATAGGTCAGTACACAGGTCTGACTGACAAGAACGGCACGAGGATTTTCGAGGGCGATATTGTAGATGTCAATAACGCTCTTCTAAGTGGGCGATTCTGGGTTGAATATAGGGTGCCAGGCGGCGCATTCATCGTGAAAGATAAGGACGATAGAAGATTTTTGCTCGGTGGTTGCAATTGTACTGTTATCAGCAACATTTTTGACAATCCTGAGCTTTTGGAGGGCGAAAAATGAGCGGAGGAAGTTATAATTATCTTTTTACAAAAGAGCCTGCCGAACTATTACAGTATTACAATATCGAGTATATAGAAGAGATGGCAGACAGGCTTATGCAGAGCGGATATAAAGACGTTGCAAAAGATATGCAGAGGTTAGCTGAATATTGCAAGTCTGCAAATTTGAGAATAAGTGTTTTAAGTGAAGAGTTATCGGATGTTATGCACGCTATTGAATGGCGTGTAAGCGGAGACTCGGGAGAAGACAGCATTAAAAATGCGGTTGAGAAGTACAGAAACAGAGGTGTGAGCAATGACCAAACAACAAGTAATTGATATTCTTGAATCCTATAAGCCGAGCGACAACATTTATATTGGGTATGATTCTATCGAAGAAAAGGTTGATGAAAAAATATGTTCTTTGATAGATGAGATCATTGAAAGAGTAAAGTATGAGCCAGATAACGAGTGGATAAAGTGTAGTGAAAGGTTGCCAAAACAAGAGAGTATCGGCGGGAGAATGGTGAGCAATAGTGTTTTAGTATACACAAGCAGTGGCAATATGCGTAAAGCAATATACCATGACAATGAATGGCTTTATCTTGCTTTTGGGCTTTTTGTACTTCCGTTCAGCGAAGATGTGATTTATTGGAGACCACTGCCCGAACCGCCGAAGGAGGGCAAATAAATGGCTGTAAAATTAACATGGGATAAAAGTTCATCGGCTTATGAAGCTGTGGAAAAAGCCATATCAAAAAACAAGTTATATTATAATTGCGATATGCTTGTAAGAATCAAATGTAAATATAGTTGGGAATCTGATAATGAATATGTAACATCTAACGAGATCTTGACATTTGACGAAAGCGGAGAAGTCGCAATGTGGGAATATGACTGGTGGGAAGGTCAGCAAGATGTATGGGTAATCGCGGCAGCACCCATTGAGAAAATTGAATTGCAAGACAAATGGAATATTGAGAATTAAAAGTAACAAAGTAAGTAATTACTGCACAAGTTGCGGAGCTATTATGGTGGAAGGAAACAAGTGGAAAACAGATAATTAAACATAGTGGAAAGTGAGGAAAGCGAATGAAACGAGGAGAAATATATTATGTTGAGCCGAGTAAACAGTATCAGGAGACATCTATGACAACCCTGAACTGATAAAGGAGTGAAAAAACAGATGGAGAGCAACATGACAGAAGTGCTTGAGGGTCTGGCGCAAGCGATCAGGCTTTGCCGGGGATATAAAAATGTGGAAAGCATCATCCCTATGACCGTCAGAACACCTGACGGATACACAAAAGAGATCGCACGGGTGACATACACCAACGGTCACTCTGTGAATATCGACATAGGCTGTGACAGCGGCATGGCGGCAATCTATGACATCAGCAAATACTTTGTACATCATTGAGGAGAATGAAAATGATTAGGTTAACAATAGATTCGGACGCATTTGAAAAGCTGCGCCTTGACTTTGACAAGCTGTTGTCACAGACCATCAGCAGCATGATGCAGAAGCAGAACAGCATCGCTTCAATGGGTCTAAAACTTGATATTGAGCTGGAGCGTACCACAGTAATCGACAACCGTGCGCAGGACGGAGTCAGAAGTGTTATTATGCCACGATTTACCTACAAGGTCAGCTCGGCTATGCAGATGAAGTCAGAGGAAAAAGGAAAGACAGAAGGTGCCTATGAGCTGGCTTGGGATGACTTGCGTCGGGAATATACCATGCTGCCTATCGGCAATGAACAGACAACTTTTGAACAATACGGAGGATGAAATGAGAACCAGTAAAATTAAAATACGCTCTCTGTTTGGTATTTCAGAGCAGGAACTGAGCGGAAAAAATGTAGAGATCACCGGACAGAAGGGCGCTGGTAAAACATCGGTGCTGGATGCCATACGCTATGCGCTGACCAATTCTTCCCGCCGTGACTGGATCATAAAAAACGGTGAAGATGAGGGCGAGATAATTATCGAAACCGATGATTGTCTGACTATTGATCGAAAAGCAAGAAACGGCAAGGCTGACACCATTTCCGTTCGAAACGGGACTGACAGAGTGATGAAGCCGGAAACATTTTTAAAGACCATCGTCACTCCGCTGCAGCTTGATCCGGTGGCATTTACCCAGATGACCAAAAATGAACAGAACCGGGCTATCCTCGACCTGATCCAATTTGACTGGGACCTGAACTGGATCAGGGAGCAGTTCGGTGAGATTCCATCTGGTGTTGACTACAGTCAGAACATCCTTCAGGTGCTCAACGATATACAGTCGGATAAGGGTACATATTTCATGTCCCGTCAGGATATTAACAGGGACATCCGCAACAAGCAGGCATTTATCGAGGATATTGCAAAAAGTATTCCGGAGGGCTATCAGGCGGAAAAATGGCGCAGCTTTGACTTGACGGAAAAGTATGCCGAGCTTATGAAACGGCAGGATAATAATAACAAGATTGATCGTGCCAGCTCGTTTAAGGAGAGTTACTCCAACAAGCTCAGGGGCTTGCAGGCAGAACGTGAAATGGCTGTAGCTGCTGCCGACAACGCAATCAACGCAGAACGGGATCAACTTCACGCATCCATTGCCCGACTGACCGCTGAAATCAATGCAGCAAAGGAAAAATTGAACACTCTTGACAGTAAACTTCGTGACAGGATAGCGGTCATTGATGCCGGTTTTGAAGTGAAAAAAGCAAAGCTGGACAAAGATGTGGGGGTAGCGGAAACCTATATCACGATGGAAAAACAGCCTACTGATCAACTCCAGGCTGAGATAGAGGAAGCCAAAGCCATGATGCGTCACCTCAATGAGTATGACCGCATGGTTGCGATGCAGCAGGAACTGGACGGACTAAGGGTAGATTCCGAGGAGTACACACGAAAAATCGAGCTTGCACGGACACTGCCTGGGAAAATTCTTGAAAGTGCCACATTGCCTGTGGAAGGGCTGACGGTGGAGAATGGGATTCCACTCATTCATGGTCTGCCGTTATCGAACCGATCGGACGGTGAGCTGCTTGAACTGTGCGTTGATATTGCTATTAGCAATCCTGACGGACTCCGGATCATTCTAATCGATGGCACCGAAAAGCTGGATGACGAAAGTCGTCATCGGTTGTATCAGAAGTGCCGTGATAAGGGCGTTCAATTTATAGCCACCAGGACGACCAACGATAATGAACTGATGATAACGGAGCTGTGAGGTGACAAACATGAAAACACATTGGAAAAAACTGACTAATCCCAACTATCTTGGGGCATATTCCATTGAAGACGGCAAAGACCTGGTTCTGACGATAAAAAATGTCCGTGAGGAAAAGGTTGTCGGTACAGACGGAAAAAAGGACGATTGTGTTGTCTGCTACTTCTATGAAAACGTCAAGCCGATGATCCTGAACTCTACCAATATGAAGATGATCGCAAAGCTCTATAAAACCAACTACATAGAGGAATGGATCGGAAAGAAGATACAGGTCGGGATTGAACAGGTAAGAGCCTTCGGAGACATCGTTGATGCGCTAAGGGTACGAAAAATCATTCCGCAGGATAATCCGACACCAGACCCGATTGTTGTCTGTGATGACTGCAGCGTGAATATCGGTCCGTCAAACGGTCTTTCTGCCGTACAGCTTGCCGCATATACATCCAAAAAATACGGTCGGTCATTGTGTGCCGAATGTGCCAAAAAAGCAGCACAGAGCCTGAAAGAAGGTATGGCTGGTGTTGACGAATGAAAACTATTTCAGTCCCGAAAACGCCAAAAAATACATGAGCGTGTCACAGTTTAAGGCTTTTGATAAATGTCCGGATGCCGCACTTGCCGAGCTTTCGGGGAAATATGTGCGCGAAAAAACGACAGCACTGCTTGTCGGTTCCTATGTGGATGCTCATTTTGAAGGGACACTTGATGTGTTTAAGGCGAAAAATCCTGAGCTGTTCAAGCGTGACGGAACATTAAAGTTTGAGTATCTTAATGCTGATAAAATCATCAACCGTGTGGAGCAGGATCCTCTTTTTATGGAGTATATGAGCGGTGAGAGTCAGGTGATCATGACCGGAGAGATCGAAGGAGTTTCCGTCAAAATTAAGATGGATAGTTACCATCCTGACAGGATGATAGTTGACCTTAAATGTATGAGGGATTTTTCTCCGGTGTATAAGCCGGGACAGGGACGTCTGAACTGGGTCGAAGCCTGGGAGTACGATCTTCAGGGAGCCGTCTATCAGGAAATCGTCCGGCAAAATACAGGACATACACTTCCGTTTTATCTTGCGGCGGTAACCAAAGAGAAGGAGCCGGACATTGCGATAATAGAGATCGGACAGGAATATCTTAACTTCCAGCTTGAACGGTTCTGTAAGAACGTTCAGCGCTTTGATGCCATCAAGCAGGGTCTGATCAAGCCGGAACGCTGTGAGTGTTGCGACTGGTGTAAGGCTACAAAGGTGCTGACACAGCCGATCACACTGGAAGATCTGAACTTTGACGACGGAGACTGATCGGGGCCGAAAAGACAGGAGGTGGTATCGTTGACGATACAGATAGATTCAAGGGAAAAACCAAAAGCTATCAGAAGTATCTGTTATGAATTCACACGACAGGGAGCCAAGTTTTTTGTCAGTAAGCTGCCCTGCGGCGACTACTGCAGCCTTGATAATGCTCGTTTCTGCATCGACCGCAAACAGAACCTTAACGAGCTTGTAGGTAACGTATGTCAACAACATGAACGTTTTATCAGAGAACTGCAGCGGGCGCAAGAGCTGGGCATCCGTCTGGTATTCCTGGTTGAACACGGAGCCGATATCGAAACACTGGAGGACGTGAAGGCGTGGGTTAATCCCCGCCTTCGGAATTCTCCTTTTGCCGTATCGGGCGAAAGGCTGTACAAGATACTCTCGACCCTTGAAGCCAGGTACAATACAAGATTCTACTTTTGCACAAAGGCACAGACCGGAAAAAAAATAATCGAGCTTCTGAAAGGAGAAAAGAAAAATGAATAATGTGTCATTGATCGGACGGTTGACAGCCGATCCCGAATTGAAACACACTCAATCGGGAATTTCGACCGTAAGATTTACGATCGCAGTTGACAAACAGTTTGCAAAACAGGGCGAGGAACGTCAGGCGGATTTTATAAGCATTGTAGCGTGGCGACAAACCGCAGAATTTATTTGCAGGTATTTCTTGAAAGGACAGCGCATTGCTATGACCGGACGCATACAAACAGGAAGTTATACCGGCCGTGACGGAAACAAACGCTACACCTTTGATGTCCTTGCAGAGAACGTGGAGTTCTGTGAGCCGAAACGTTCTGATACAACAAGTGTCGTAGCATCATCCGTTCCCACAGTACAGTCACCGCCTGAATTACCGGACGTGACGGAACTGCCAAGTGATGATGATCTGCCATTTTAATAACAGAAGTCGTTTGTAAGACGGTAGGAGGTAAATATGGCACGGCCGAGAAAAACAGGGCTTGATTACTTTCCAAAGGACGTTGACTTCTGGGATGACTTTAAGGTCATGGATTTGCTGAACGATTACGGCCCGTTCGGCGTATGCATCTATGACATTATTCTTTGTCAGGTGTACAAAAACGGCTATTATCTGGAGGTTCCTATAGATAAACTGGCATCTCAGATTATCCGGATTATCGGGAACAGGTGGATAAAAGACAAAAACCTTGTGTTACAAGTTATTCTGCACTGTGCGGATATAGGGCTGTTTGATCATGCCCTCCTGCAGCAGTCCGTTATAACCTCTGTTGGAATCCAGCGACGCTACTCCGAAGTGACTGTCAGGAACAAGGTCGATAAAAGCAAATACTGGCTGCTTGAAAAACAAGAACATCAAGCAGCTTTGGAAAGTGCACCCGTCAGATCGGTTTCTGTAACAAAAACTCCCGTTTCTGCGACAGAAACCAAAGTTAATGCATCGGTTATCCCACAAAGTAAAGTAAATGAAAGTAAAGTAAATGAAAGTAAAGTAAAGTGTGTACCCGGAATTCCGTACCGTAACGGCGAAATTGTTATTGACGGGGACCTTTATACCGAACTTGAACACACATACCCAGATATGGATATTGGTCGGTCAATAGAACATCTCCGGATCTACCTTGCTGCGAATCCTCATAAGCAAGGCACAAGAGGAAGTACAGAAGCATACCTCAGGATGTGGCTATCGGAAGATAATCAAAGAGGTAAGTATCGCAAAGCTTCGGAAGCTTATGGGCCGACCTACGATATCAAGGAATACGAACAAACCAGTGCGTTGGACGATTTTACGGTGGACGAACAATGAAGATTAAACTGTTGCAAAACAATCCGTATGGCTACCGTTTGGACATCAGCGCTCCGGACATCAATCCTCTTTATAAGCGATACAAGCGCTGGAAGAATATTCCGCCTTGGTGTCCGCTGTCGGACGAAGAGCGTATGGAATTTGAAAGTTTGATAATCGAAGGAAGTAAACATAAACCAAACGCAAATGGATAAAACCATTTTCAAAGAAGAAGAGCACCAGGGAAAAGAATGGTAAGCTATGGCAATTGCAATCCTGCCCGGCTTTAGACAATGAGCAGTTCACATTTCCAATAAGGGTTTTTGAAGATATTATCGCTGTATGGATTACGAGATCATAGTTGGAAACATCTTTGACAATCCGGAGCTGATGAAAGGAGAATAGAAACATGAGCGGAGTAAGTTATAATTATCTAAGCTATAAGGAGTCGGAAGAACTTATGCAAAGCCATTGAGTGGCATGAAAGCGGTGATTATGGACTTGATAACCTGAAAGAACGTCTTGAAAAATATCGGGACTCATAAACGCATCATAAATCATGATAGCATAATAATGAAGCAAAAGAAAGGCAGGGAATGAGAGAGTGACAGCAAAAGAATACTTGAGAAGCATAGGTCAACTGGACAGAAGCATCAGCACAAAACGGCGTGAGCTTGCAGGTTTAGAGCATGACAAGGGCAGACTCAGTGCTGTGCGTTACGATACAGCAAAAGTCCACAGCAGCAGTCACTCTGACCCTACCATCATCATTGACAGGATAGACAGACTGCAGCGTGAGATCACTGCCGACGTCAACAAACTGGTGGAATTAAAAGCAGAAGCCGGAAAAAAGATATCAAAGGTGTATCATCAGAGGTTTATCGACCTTTTGACGGATATATACATAAACGGGATGACGTTGGAACAAGTTGCAGAGATCTGGAGTAAAAATCGGAATAAGCAGATTTCCGACCGGACAATTCAGCGTTGGCATGGACAGGCATTACAAATTTTCAGAAAAGAAAACAATATGTCATAATGCACAAAAGCGCAGAATAAAAATTGACACTCAATGTCGTGGAATGGCGAGTATTTATGCAGTAAAATGGTATTGTGAGATCAGGGCGGAAGCATGGAAGGGTTCTCTCCTCGGTGGCCTTTCCTCTCCGCCGACGATGTCATTGGAGGTCATGGCTTCAGCGTGCAGGGCGCTAATCCCTGCTCCTTTCTGGCAGAGTAGAGCAATGGCAGCTCATCAGGTTCATACCCTGAAGTTGATGGTTCGAGTCCGTCCTCTGCAAGTAGCAAGTGTGATAAACAGTCCTCCGGAATATCTGTGCAAAAGCCGTTCTGTCAAAGAGCGGCTTTTGTCTTGCAAAGGAAGTGTTTATATCTATGCTTCTGAAAAAATGTCCGAAGTGCGGCAGGTTTTATCAGTTGAATGGCAAGAGCCGCTGTAACGAATGTGATGCAGCCGGGGATCAGGATCGTAAAGAAAATGACAGAATCTATAATCAGCGATACCGTAACAAACAATCAGACCGGTTCTATCATTCGTCAGCATGGAAGAAGCTGTCAAAACTGGTGCTGATGAAAGCGCATTACCGATGTGCGGAGTGCGGCGGTATAGCAACAGAGGTACATCATATCGTAGAAATATCGGAGGATTGGAGCAAACGGCTTGATATCAGCAATCTGATGCCGCTGTGTACTTCGTGTCATAACAAAAAAAGATGAAGCTGCAGGGCAGGGGTGGTCAAAAAAGTATGAAATTTTTTGCACGGACATCGCAGCCCCTCCTCATTACAGCAAAAACTCGTTTTATTCTGGAACCGGGAAGTGATAGCATGGGACGCAACAAAGAACCAATACGATTGATTTTAGCAAAAGGCAACAAAGCGCATAAAACAAAACGGGAAATCAGTGAGCGTGAAAAACAAGAGGTTCCTGTTGTTGCTGATGATATCAGGCCGCCTGCATTCCTGACAACCAAGTCCGAAAAGGAAAAATTTGAACGCATTGCGGGAACGCTGATGGAGATCGGGATCCTCAGTAATCTGGACTGC
This sequence comes from Acutalibacteraceae bacterium, assembly GCA_045221175.1. GTDB lineage: Bacteria > Bacillota > Clostridia > Oscillospirales > Acutalibacteraceae > UBA1213. The sequence continues at coordinate 9,112 of JBGUWM010000129.1, forward strand.
GATGCACTGGGAAGGTATATCAGAGCTTCCGAGGACTGGACGGCTTATAGCAAGCTGGTGAAAAACACACAAAAACAGCTTAACAAGTATCTGAATGATGACGACACTGAAAAGGTTGCACAATATACTGACCTGCTGACAAAGTATGAATCGCTCAGAGTGAAGGCTTTCAATCAGTGTCATACCTGTGCAAGCGCTCTGGGTCTGACCATAACAAGCCGGTGCAAGATTGTTGTCCCGAAAAAGAACGATGAGCCGAAACCCAACAAGTATACGGAGTTTATATCATGAATACCTTGAACAGAAGAATTCTTGCGGCGGAATGCAGTATGAAAATAATGGAATTGCTTATCAAATCCGATGAGCAAAATCTTCCGAAAGACTTGATTTGCAGCTTGCAGGAACTTATAATTGAGATAGACAAATGTGGTAACGATCAGCCAAGAGACGACCGGGGCAGATGGACAAATGCCGGCGGGGGTGAATCCGGAGGCAGTTCTTCGGGTGGCGGGAAGAAAAACAAGCCGCCGAAGATGTCAAAAAAAGAGATCAACAAGGTATCTCACGGTATTGCAACGGATTTTCCGAAACTTGAAGCTGACGGCAAAAAACGTAAATATGAATACGGGAACTACTCATATAGCTATTATGTCAATGGATTTGGATCATATAGTTTTGTTTCAAAGAAAAAGTTAAGATAACGGAGGTGTTTGTTATGACAAAAGAAGAAGAACTTAAAAACTTACTACAGCCTTATCTTGATGCTGATATTGTAACTGAGATTCCTAATGAAGTAAAAATGGGTGTAAGGGATACTTTATGGGATGCAGAAGATTACGACCTTTACGATGAGTTTATCGAGGTACTGAAAAATAATCCGATTTCAGAAAGTGATCCCAAAAGGTCGTATTTTGAAATGCTGGAACTGACAGGAGCTTATCTTCCCCCACTTGAAATCGTTGACGATGACGTTGATGTTTATGAGGAAGATAAGGAGTAATCTTGGAATTGTTCCTATGCTTAACTTGCCGAGCTGGACCTTAAACTAAAGTTCAGTTCGGAAAATCCGCATTATAAGCCGGTTTTTTAACTTGTTTTCAACTTTTGTTGACTAAAAAGCTGAATTTGTTGACTAAAATTTGAAAACATTCGCTTAAAATAAGCAAACAGTTTTCAAAAATCCATTAATTCTATTAAAAAATGCATTTTATCTTTGAAATTTGCGGTTTTTCTGCAAGATGTAAATGCTGCAATGTCAGCGTTTTTGCATTTGGTCTTGATGAACGTTCCGCAAAGGTTATGGCAAGGTACTAATGGCAAAAAGGGATAGCAGATTTGATTTAAATAGTTGGTCAATAGTTGGTCAACAGTTGGTCAATAGTTGCTCTATTTTTGAAAACAGTTTGCTAATTTCTTAGAATTCAGCTTTTTATTCTTCAAATTTGCAGAAAATTCGCAAAAACAGCGTTTAAAATCTAATAATTTGCCGTCTTGTCATGCAAGGCGGTTTTTTTGTACCCTGAAAGGAGAATGTAAATGCAAAAAGAAGTTTGTTTCGAAAGAGACCTTGAAAAAATAGAAAAAGCACTTGGATTTGAGCTGACTACTTTACAAAAACAAGTCATTACTGCACCGGATGAGGAATTTGAAGAGATGGTGGCACCGGAAGGACGACTTAACTACACTACAACAGCGGCAGCACTCAGAGTTCTTTTATCGAACGGTCCCACACTTCACATAGAAAACGACATTGATAACAGAACTTTTCGCTTAAAGGAAAAAAGCTATTGGACATTAAGCAAGGATTGTCAATTTATTATTAATTGTGCTGTTTATGCCGATGATTATCCTAATAAAAACAGATTTTATTTTTTTATGAAAGTGCTATGGGATTTGTCCGAGAAGTTTTTTCAGGCAGATATTCCGTATCGTGGAGTGTGTTTTGGACATCGGGAGGGTGACAGGTATTATGGTATTCGTATGAACAAACAGGAATCCAAAGCCGACAGCGGCAAGCCGAGGCTAACACTTGTGCCGAGAAAGATCATATACGGCATAGCAAGGGTCAGGGAGTACGGCACAAAGAAATACGGAGACCCTGAGAACTGGAAACAGGTGGACAAACAGCGATACAGGGATGCGGCATTCCGTCATTTCTGTGCTTATCTTGATGATCCGACAGGAACGGATGAGGAAAGCGGACTGCCGCACCTTGCGCACCTGGCTTGTAATATTGCGTTTCTTTGCGAGATGGAAGGAGCTGAGAAAGATGGATCTGACTGAGATAATGCACGAAGCACAGCAGAGTATTGGCGGTGACTACGAGCAATGCACTGTGTAACGCTCCTGACAAGGCTGTAGCGCTGTTTTTGTGTGAGTTGATAAATTTAACCGTCAGGCACAAAAACGGCTCTGAGGGGCGATGAGAGCAAAGAAAAAGGGTGATAAAAGAAATGGAAAGCAGAACGGAAACTATTTTAAGAGCTTTGATTGATCAGACAGCCTATCAGGGGGCTGCTCAAAGCAGGATTGAAAAAATACTGAAGTCTATGATTGACAGGACAGCTTATTCTGACCCTGCACAAAGCAGAATTGAAGCCTTGCTGATTGAATGGAAGCAGATAATCGAAGGTGGCGGGGGAGATTCTTATTATCCGATGCTGAAGGGACTGATTGAGCGTTCCTTGTCAGGTGCTTTTTCAATACCGGAAGGTATTACAAAAATAGGCGATGCCGCATTTGATCATTGCATGAGAATTAATCACGTTGAGATTCCCGATACCGTGACAGAAATGGGCATCGGAGCCTTTTATGGGTGTATAAATCTCAGCTCGGTCACTATACCGGCCACGATAGCCACTGTAACGGCTGACACCTTTGCTTATTGCTCCGGTTTGACCGGTATACGGATTCCGAATGGTGTCGTCACCATCGGCCCCCGAGCATTTTTTTATTGCACAGGTCTTATAGAACTGTTGTTGCCGGACACCCTAAAACAAATTGGTGAGGATTCGTTTAACAACTGTGTAAGTCTTGCGTCCGTTACCATACCTGATGGGGTGACAACCATCGGCGCCAATGCGTTCTACTACTGCACAGGTATGGAGTCACTCAGCATTCCCGCCAGCGTGACAAGCATAGGAAGTAAAGCTTTTTCAGGACTGACAGGTTTGAAAGAGATCACTCTTGGAAGTGACTTTAACGCCAATAATCTCACGTTGTCAGCCTCTTCGCAGTTGACAACCGGGTCCATGGTTGAGGCGTTCGGCGCACTGAAAGACCGTACGGGTCAGGTTGCCTATCGGTTGACACTGGGGAATACGAATCTGAATAAGCTGACAGACGAACAAAAAGCCATAGCTACCAATAAAAACTGGACGCTGGCGTGAAAGAGGAGGTTGATCGCATGAATGTTGAAAAAACAATCGTTATCAGACTGCAGCCGGCAGAAGGTATGCACCTGAGAGAGACGGCAACAGGAGATGTTTTTGAGGGTGAAATCTATCTTGCAAAGTCGTTGAAGCCCTCTGACTTTGAAGAAATCACAGAGGAAGAATACCTTGCTGCCGTTACGGCTGCTACAGAAGTTGCCACAAGCAAGGAGCGGATTGACGCAAAGGGTGATGAGTAACCATGAAAACACAGCGTGTGATTGATCAGATTGAAAACACATTACCGGATACCATGCGGCGCTGTCGTTACTGCGGTTCTGCAGCTTCGGTATATATCCGGGCTGACAAAAATTACAGAGGCGACGAAGGCTTTGTGGCAACGGTACGGTGCAGTGGTTGTTTTGCTTCTGTGTTTGCCTTCGGCAGCGACGAAAAGAGCGCGGAAATCAAAGCCAGAAGCTGCTGGGAACGAGGTATCTATGATGGATAGAGCGACAAAACACGCTGAAGACGTCGTATCCGGCAGAGTTGTCAGCGGAGAACTTCATAAGCTTGCCTGCAAGCGTCATCTGAAGGATCTTGAAAGACAGGGAACAAAAGAATTTCCGTATATCTGGCAGCCTGAAAACAGTGAGCGTATAATTCGTTTTGCAGAGATGCTGACCATAGCGGAGGGTGCTGAGCCGAAACCGGTCAGACTGTTTGACAACCAATGCTTTGACTTAGGTGTACCTATGGGTTGGCTCAAGACTGACGGTAACCGGAGGTTCCGCAGAAGCTATGAAAGCATGGCAAGGCAGAACGGCAAAAGCTTCAAGAATGGTATCCGGGGTCCCTATATTGCCGCCTGCAGCGGCTATCATCACGGAAAGATGTTTACAGCCGCTACCAAAAAGCGTCAGGCTCGGATTGCGTGGGAAGAAATGGCGAAGTTTATCCGCAGTGACAAAGACCTTGAAGAGCTATTTCGCATACAGGATTACAAGTCACTGATCACTTGTCTGCATTCCGGCTGCACGATAGAGGCTTTGTCGAGAGAAAGCGGTCTTGACGACGGCTTCCGCAGTATTTACAGTTCTGTTGATGAAATACATCAGCACCCCGACAATAAGGTGTACAAGGCACTTTACAATGGCACAAGAGCACTGCCCGAAACACTGGTCAGCATGATAACGACGAGGGGCAGCGAACTGAACAGCTTTTGCTATGAAATGGATCAATATGCAACAAACGTCCTTTACGGTGTCAGCACTGCAGAGGACTTTTTTGTTGACATTTATACCATAGACAAAAACGATGATCCTTTTGATGAATCCTGCTGGTATAAGGCAAATCCTGTGCTGCTGCACCCGGATAATCCGAATTTCGGAATGAATCTTGAAACCTTCCGCCAGAGCGCTCAGACCGCTAAGGATATGGGCGGCAGTGAGCTGTCTGACTTTATGGTCAAATCACTGAACGTATGGTACCGCAACAAAGACAATGAATTTGTTGACGCTGATAAATTTGCGCTGTGCGGTATTGACAAAACCTTTGCGGATTTTCGTGGAGCGATGGTCAATATCGGGCTTGATCTTTCTTCCGGCGGCGACCTGACAAGCTGGACGGCGGAAACGGAGTTTGAAAAAGGCAGCTTTTTTGTTGACAGTCATTCATATATGCCCAGGGGGAGGTTTGAAGAACACATCAAAACCGATACGGCACCCTATGACGTGTGGGAAAAGGACGGGCTCATTACCGTTACCGGCGGCACCATGGACTTTAAGAATGACTATGGATATATCATCCGGGATCTGAAAGCCTTTACGGACAAATATGATCTGAAGATTAACTGTATTGCTTATGATCCTCATAATGCGGACGGTATTTTAGGACTGCTTGAAAGTACCTTTGGTGCGCCGATGCTGTCTGTAACACAGAGTGCAAAAGCTCTGAACGATGCAACCTGCGATATTCAGAATCTTGTCAAGTCACAAAAATATTTCTATAACCGCAGAAACGAACTGCTTTCATATAGCTTTGTCAATGCGGTTATTGTTGAAAACAGTTTTGGAGAAATCAAGGTAGACAAAGCAAAAAAACACAGGCGCATCGACCCTGTTGACGCTGCAATTGATGCACATTTTGTAACCTGCGGCAAAGAAGTCCGGCAGGCGGTAGATGTAAACGCACAGTTGGAAAACTGGATTGAAATGATGAAGGAGTGGTAATAATGGGTTGGTTCAGAAAAAAAGTAAAAAAAAGCGCAGACGTGAAAGAGTGGTCTGATTCTCAGATACTGGATCTGGGAAAATTTCTGGGAATAGACATTTCGCAGTATGATGAAGGGCGGCTTTCTGAAGTAACCTATTTTGCCTGTCTGAAGATTCTCTCCGAAGCCGTCGCCAAGCTGCCGCTGACCTTGCAGAAGGCAACAAAAAACGGCGGAGTTGAAGACGCTGCGGAAAGTCCTCTATATAATACCGTGCGTATCCGACCGAATCCGTTTATGACGCCTTCAAGCTTTTGGGAAGCCATGGAGAATAACCGTAATCACTTTGGCAACGCCTATGCTCTGATCCGTTACACAAATGATATGGTGGAGCTGTATCCGCTTTCCAGTGAAAACATGACGGTCAAGATACCGCAGGACAAGAGGCTTTCGCAGGTGACTGATCTGATCTATGAGTATGTTTATCCCGAAACGGGCGAAACGGTTGTGTTTCCGTCGGAAAATCTGCTGCATTTCAAATCTTCGACAACCTTCGGTGGTTTGCTGGGAGTTTCGGTGCGTGACAAGCTGAGAATGAGCCTTGACGGAGCAAAAGACAGTCAGGCAGTGCTCAACGAGATGTACAAAAGCAATATGACAGGGAAAGCGGTGGTACAGTATGCCGGATCGCAGGAGATCAACAGCGAGCTGAGCCGCAAGTTCATTCAGGATATGCACGACTATGCACAAGGTACGAAGGGTACGGGAAAAGCATTCATTCCTATTCCTTACGGTACGACCGTTACACCGCTGTCTCTCCGGCTTGCGGACGAACAGTTTCTGGAGCTGCGAAAGTACACAGCCTTGCAGATAGCAAGTGCGTTCGGAATCAAGCCGAATCAGCTCAACGACTACGAAAAGGCAAGCTATGCCAACAGTGAAGCCCAGCAGCTTGCCTTTTATGCGGAAACGATGCTGTCAATTCTGAAGCAGTATGAAGAAGAGCTGAACTATAAGCTGTTGACAGCAGGGCAGATAGCCGAAGGGTACCGGTTCAAGTTCAATGTAGCGGCGGTGCTCCGGGGTGACACCAAGGCGCAGGTTGAAAGTCTGTGTCAGGGCATTGCTAACGGTCTTTACACACCGAACGAAGCCCGCAGGAATCTTGATCTGCCAAGCATGGAGGGCGGCGACCGTATCTATTTCAACGGAAGTAATGTTGCGGTGGAGGACGCAGGGGTACAGTATGCTTTGCCGTCCGGAAGAGATGATGGTGCTGATCAGCAGCAGGATAACATCAGCGAACACACAAAAGCCCTGCTAAAACTTGCCGAAAGTGTTGAAAAGGCTGCGGAATGTGGTATAATAAGCATAAAAGGCGGAAATGGTTGGGAAACTCAGGACAGAGATGAACATGGCAGATGGGCAAGCGGGGGAGGTAGTTCGTCTTCCGACGGTACAGGTGGAGGTGCTTCCGAAAGCAGCGGTTCGGGCGGCGGACGGGAAGGTGCGTCCGGACAGTCCGGTCAAGCGAATGATAGCAAAGTGGAGAGTGATCTATACAAGCAAGATAGTTCTTCGTTGAAACGTGCTATCAGAAGATATCAGAAAAGGATAGACGAACACAAAGATAAAATCTCTCATCCCGAAAAATATGTTCGTGACTGGGATACATATGACATCAGAAGACAAAATGGGCTGCTGAAACACTGGAACAAAGAAATTCAGAACTTTTCTGTCTCTATCCAACGCAGAGAAGATGAATTGAAGAAGAGAGGTGACTATGATGAGTAGTGTAACAACAGAGAAGCTGAAATACATTATTGCACGAGTTATTGACAATGCCAATGATGCTGTCGAAGAAAGCAAAGCGGATCCGGACGATACTTTTATTGCCGGCAAGAAAACAGCGTATTACGAAGTCCTTGACACTATCAAGAACGAACTGGATGTGTCCGAACAGGACTTGAAAGAATACGGTCTCGACTTCACGCTTGAAGAATTGTTATGATTGTTTATTGTGCCAAAAACTTTTTTCAAAAACCTCTTGACTTTCTGAGCCACAACTATTATAATCTAATTGTGGCACAGAAAATCGAGGTGATATAATGAGTCCACGAACAGGGAGACCGAAAGCAGATAAGCCTTTAACCGTAGAAGTGAAAGCAAGGATTGATGTTGAAACCAACGATAAACTTGTTGAATACTGCGAAAAGAACGGTGTGACACGAACAGAGGTTGTCAGAAAAGGCATTGATATGGTCTTGAACGCAAAAAAATAACGGTAGCTATCCACCGACCAAAGCGATTAGCTACCGTTATCCACAGACAGATTGCTCTATCTGAAATCTATTGTACATCAGAAGGGCTTTCTTGTCAAACCAAAAATTTGAAAGGAAGTTTTTTTATGTCAAACTATTTTCAAGAACACTATCCGCTTATCTCAGAGTTGTACTATGACTACCTTAGCACTGACAGTTATCAAAAGCATCCGGTGACACGCTTTGTCGATGCTGACACTGCTGATGCACTGAATTGTGCTATCGTATCGTTGAAAGAAGGCGACGAAAACGATGCGTACGAAAGCCTTCTCCACAGTGCGGTTTCTTATGAGCATGGTGGCTTCATTCTTGGCTTTACCATGGCGATGAACATCATGAGCGAAGCAAAAGACATTGTGCCTGTGGGAGGTGTCAAGTGATGGAAGCTATTGAGTACAAGGGGCAGAAGGTCATCACTACTGCTATGCTTGCGGAAGCATACGGAACAAGCACAAGCTACATCAGCAAGAACTTCAACAGAAACAAGAACAAGTTTGTCGAGGGCAAGCACTACTTTTTCCTTACAGGTGAGAAATTGAAAGAGTTCAAAAAAAGCAGTAGTCTTAAAGACGACTGCTTTAAGCAATCGTCTTCCACTTACCTCTGGACAGAGCGAGGGGCAAACCACCACTGCAAGATACTTGACACAGACAAAGCGTGGGAACAGTTTGAGAACCTTGAAGAAACTTATTTCAGAGTAAAACAAGGTGCCTATGTAATGCCGACACCTGACAGCATCAAGTATCTCAATGGCATTGCTAACTACCTCCGCATTCAGCGTGCCATCATGAAGGACAAAGGCTGTACAGCTTTGGAGATTGCTCTGATGAGCAAGCTGACCTGTGATACTTATGGTGTGCCGGTTCCGGAGTGCCTTGCTGCTCCGAACCCTTACGAACAACTCATGCTGTCATCCAGTGACAGAAAACTCATAGAATCAAAGAACTAACAACTGGGATCAAAACTGAATAAATCAGCACTTTGCTAAGGACATTGTTGTCCCGAGCAGAGTGCTTTTTTGTTGCCTAAAAAATGCCTTGAAGGGAGGTGATACTATGCCAAAAGTCAGTAAAACGCTGCCGGCAGAGAAGGATATGCAAGCCATTAACCGGCTTTCCAAGCGAGAGCTGAACGCCAATGAGGTCTATACCTTTTCGGTGGCGGCTGCAGATGATCAGATCGACCGGGATATGGAACGGTTCAGCGTGAAGGCGCTGGAAAAGCTTTCGGAATTGTTTGTAGGAACGCCGATCATCTTTGATCATGATCCGAAGGCAGGTAATCAGAGTGCAAGAGTTTATGCGGCTCATACGGAAAAGAAAGATGGTGTAACACGCCTGATCTGTCAGGCATATATGCTGAAAGAAAACAACAGCGAGCTGATCGCAAAGATCGAGGGCGGCATTCTGAAAGCAGTCAGTGTCGGCTGCGCTGTGGGAAAGCGTGTCTGCTCGGTCTGCGGCAAAGAGTATGGCCGCTGCAGTCATCTAAAAGGCAGGGACTATGGAAACGGCACCTGTCATTTTATACTTGACGAAGCGACAGACGCTTATGAAATCAGCTTTGTTGCTGTGCCTGCACAAAGGAATGCAGGCGTTATCAAGTGTCAGAAATCATTTTCATTGAACGAAGGTCAGGCGGACAGTGGAGATGATCTGAAACAACAGGAACAGACGGCTTTAAGAATCAGACTGGAAGCCGCCGAAAATGAATTAAAGGAGTTTGATCAGAATGGAAATGAATAAGAAAATGTTCGATATTAAGACAAAAATGAAAGCACTGCTGACAGAAGCCAGGATTCTGAAGGATAACGGCGACTGTGAGAAGGCAAGCACCAAAATGGACGAATACGATGCACTGAAAGCTGATCTTGCGTTTGAAACCCGAATGCTTTCTGAGCAGGCAGAGCTGACGGCTGACGATACAAAAAAAGCTGTGCCTGCGTCCGTGCTTGAAGGTGAGAAAAAGCCGGACAGCGACAAGGAATTTGCAGAAGCGTTCCGCAAAGGTTTTCCGGTAGATAAAGCAATTATGGTAGAAGGAACCCCCGCAAGCGCAGGCTATCTTGTGCCGCAGGATATTCAGACAAGAATCAATCGGTACAATGAGGCGTTCTTTGACTTTTCGGAATATATTAACGTCGAGCCCGTCAGCACCAATACAGGCACAAGAGTATATGCAAAAAAAGCAAATGACTTTGCTTTTCAGCAGGTGACGGAAACCGGAGAAATCCCTCTGACAGCCGTTCCGGAATATGAGCCGGTTACATACAATATCAAGGATTACGGCGGCATTGTGCCGGTATCCAGAAATCTGATGAACGACAGTGACCAGAACATCATCAGCGAGGTAGCAATGTGGTTTGCAAAGGGCAAAAGAGGAACAGTCAACAGTCAGGTGATCGCACTGGTCAAGCAGAACACAGCGAACAGTGTGGAAAACATTGATGACATTCAGCGTCTTCTGCTGGTGGCATTGGGCGCTGCCTATAACGGATCTGCAAAGATCTTTACAAACGACGACGGTCTTGCTTGGCTTGCTTCACTGGAAGACGGAGTCGGCAGAAAATATATGATGCCGGACCCGAAGGTACCTGAAAGAATGCAGATCGCCATTGGCGCAAAAGCGGTGCCGGTGGTCACCGTGCCGAACGCTGTGCTGCCAAGTGCAGTCAGCAGTGAAGAACAGACGGTTGAAGGAGAAACAGTAACCGTGACGACAACAGTTATTCCGCTGTTCATCGGTGATCTGAAAGCCGGTATCACCTGCTTTGACAGACAGCAGATGACCATTGCTTCAAGCGACACGGCAACTGTGGGCTCCGGAGCTTCTCAGCTTAACGCATTCAGTCAGCGCCTGATCCTGTTCAGAGCCTGCCAGAGAATGGACTTCAAGGCAGTCGACACAGATGCATATCTCAACTGCACGGTTACTCTGACGACTACTGCATAAGGAAGTGAGCATTTATGCTGACGCTGGAGGAAGCAAAGCGCTGGATCGGTGTGAGCAGTACGGATACAGATCCGCTGCTCACGCAGTTGATTGCAGCCGCAGATAAAGATCTTCGTGCAAAGGTCGGAGATTACGATGAAAACTCCGAGCTTGCAAAGCTCTACATGCAGTTCTGGGTAGGAAGTATTTATGCAGACCGCTACGGAGAGCTGAACAACAAAACAGGCTCAGCGACAAAACAGGCAATGGAAAACATACTATTTGAACTGCGGCTGGGGGTGGAACTGAATGCGGACGGTAACAATGAATAAGCGTGTGACCCTGCAGCGGATTGCCGAAGCACAGCAAAGGTATGAGGACGATACCGTATGCGCTCAGGCGGTGGTTTTTGCATCAGTCAGAGTGCCGTCACTGACCTTCCGCAGCGGTATGATGAGCGCAGGGCTGGAAACAGCTTTGACAGTGACACTCTGGCGCAGCGAGTTTGAAAAGGCAGCATACACACACGTTGTGGTGGATAATGTGCCGTATCGGATTGCGAGTGTCGGCGTCGGGCTGAATGATCTGTTCGTCAATATCGCATTAGAGCGGATTTAGGTGTTGACAATGAAATAATCCTCTGGCTTGCCGGAACAGGTACACACAGCGATTTGTTTTGAAATCTGAATAACGAAAACAGCACTTTGAGCTTTTGCAATGATACGATGGTTCAGGGTGCTTTTTTGTTGTAAAAAAGAGGTGATGTTAATATGAGCGATGCTGTATTTTCTATGGATATGCCTGATCTGCAAAGCCTCATCAAAAAGCTGGATATGTTTGACACCAAGCAGAACGAAGCGCTCAGAGAAGCCCTGCATAGAGTCGGACAGAATATGCAGCAGGCACAAAAACGCAGGATCGGCAGCGCCAAAGGCGGTGATAAACTGTCTGAAGCGATCACCGTCAGCAAAGTGTATACTACAAAAAAAGGCACTCTCGGCATTACCTCCGGTTATCAGGAAAGTGCTTTCAAAACCGACAGCGAAGGGTTTAATCCGGGAATTGTCGGCACGATGCGTGAATTTGGCAGACCCGGCAAATGTTCGCAGAGAAGCAAGCCGAAAATGAAGCAAACGAGAAAGAGAATCCCCGAAAGAACGGACTATAAAAGCTGGAGAGGGCGAAAAAACTGGAGCAAAGCAGTACCCACAGAGGTAGAAATCAACAAAGGTGTTATACAGCCGACTCCTCATATCCGCCCGGGTTTTGACGAAACGTTGGAACAGAACGTGCAGCTCGTTGCAGATGCCGTCAACAAAGTTATCGACAGATTAGGAGAATGACAATGAGTTTTTTTGAAATGCTCGAAGGGCTGCTCTCTGATCTTTCTGTACCGTTTTATGAGGGTATGCCTGAATTTGAGAGAAGTCCTCCTGAAGCTTTTATCGCTTACACCGTGTATGACGTGCCAAAGCTGCGAGGCTGCGGAAAAGAAATGGTGACAACCTATTATCTGACGGCGAACGTCTACACATCAGGCAAAAATAAAAAGCGGCGTGCCGATGAGCTCGGCGCCGCACTGACAAAGCTGCTGGTCAAAAACGGCTTTATCCGAAGTGCCGGCAGCTTTGGGATATCAAACGATTTCCCGAGATACTATCACAGGATTATTGAATTTAACTATGATGAAGACTTAGAAAGTGAGTGATGAGCAATGGCAGTAAAAGCAACTGTTAACAAAAGACCTTTTAAGAATTGCAAGTGGCTGAAAGCATGGAAAATGACGGATGAGGAAAACGAAAGCTACGATTCCTCAGTGACGCTGGATTTTTCGGACCGTTTGACTACCTATACCAACAGCTTTGAAACGAACAGCACGCCGCTGTACGGTGACGGCAAAAATGTCGAAAATGCCGTCAGCGAGGGGCTTGAAAGCGTGAGCTATGGTGTGCATCACGTTGCAGACGATGAAAGAGCCGACCTTTACGGAGAAACCGTCAACAGCTCCGGCGCTGTGATTTCCACGGGCGAAGATATCCCGCCTTATTTCTGTGTCGCTGCTGCGGCAGAAAAGCGGAACGGAATGCTGAACCTGAGAAAGTGGCTGAAGGTGAACTTTCAGAAGCATGAAGAAACAGTCAGTCAGCAGGAAAACGGCGGCATTACCTACAGTATGCCTACGCTGACAGGCAACTGCGCCGTACATTCCAGACTGGGCGTCAAATCAGTTCGCATTGAGGTGGACCCGAAAACGGCAGAGGGTGCGGAATTCATTGAAAACTGGTATGCTAATGCAGAATATATCGGCGGCAGCACGATGGTCAATACATCTGTTATCAAAGTTGATAACACCGAGATTGTCAGCGGTGGTACGATCACTTCAGGCGACACGGTAACCTTTGCAGGCTCTGCAACAGGAGGTGAAGGAAACTATACTTATAGCTTCTATTACCGTGCAGCCGGGTCAGACACATGGACAACTCTTGCCGAAGATACTTCTTCCGACACCGCAACACAGGCAATCACAGTTGTATCCGCAACCGATTATGAATTCAGACTGGTTGTCAGGGACGGCAACGGTCTTGCGCTGACAAAGCTCTACAGAGCAACCGTTCAGCCTTCTTCTTGAGGTGATTTTCTGAATGCTGAAAGATATTGACAGACAGTACAGCATGATCCATATTGCAGGACGAGAGTATCTTGTACGGTACTCTCTGAATGCGTTGCTGTGCCTGGAAATGACGTTCAGACCGTTGTCGGATATTCTGAAAGAGGATTTCAGACTGTGGAGCGCCGAAACCGTTATCCAGCTTGTCAGAGCTGCTCTGTGTTCCTGCCCGTGGAATCAACGGGTTGTCAGTAAAAGGGATTTCGACGCTGTTTCACCGTCCTTATCAGAGCTTGGCGAGCTGATCCGACCGTCTGATCTGCCGCTGCTGAGGGTTGAACTGATCAGCGCTGTTATTGACAGTATGCCGAGAGCCGAATCCGCCGCAGAAAACGCCGAAGTTCCTGCCAAAGCGTTTCACGAAGGGCATCAGCGTGCGCTGTTCTGTGACGTAATGGGCAGACCTGAAAAAGAATACTGGAACAGCACCAACCGTGAGATCACGGAAAGAATCGACTGCTATTTTGAAGTGAAAGGCGAAAAGGAAGCTGCCGATCTGGTACAGGAGTTTGACGATGACTGACAAAAAATTCCCGCCTGATGTTTAGTCAGACGGGAGAAGTTCATGGCTGCAGTCCTAATTTTTCGATCAGAGCGGCTTGCAGGACAGCGGAAAAATTGACATTGTTTTTCTCGGCAATGGTGTTCAGCCATGCGGGAATTGTACAGTTTTTGCGAATGGAACGATTTTCAAGCATTTTTCGGTATGCTGTGAAATCCACATCAACAAGTGTTACGATTTCGTCCTCTTCGTGCACAACGGATGATACTTTTGAGGCGGCGGGAAGTGGTTTGTTATCATCCTGATACTGCACACCCATCAGCGAGATAGCATCCCTTGCCATATCAATGGCATCAGAAATATTATCTCCTTGAGTCATTATATCGAAGTCGGGAACATTAACAACATAACCGTCATTGTCAGGAATAAGGACTACAGGATATACGCTTTTCATTGAGATACCTCCTAAAATACAAATGAAAGAAAGGGGGAAGCAGGGCTTATTTCAGCCCATACTTCTTAATGATTTTTTTTGACAAGCGGCTCTTTCAATTCACGATGGCGAGGAACAGGTTCTTTATTTTTTCCATCCGTGTAGATGTCGTGATTACTGCCATCCCGGAGAAAATACCAACCGTTGTCTTCTAACATTTTTATGAAATCTCTATGTTTCATAATGTTCCACCTTTCTATATACTATTATACGCATAAGATACGCATTTGTCAATGCTTTTCTGCAAAATAATTGGATACTTTTGTAAATCAAAAGCATTTTGCGACCGTCATTTCTGTCGGTCGCAAGGTGCTCTTTTTTATGTCATTTTTTAAGCAAAGGACGGTGATACAGTGGCAGACGGAAGAAGTTATACCACGTCCTTTAATGCCAATACCAGTGGTTTTAAGAAGGGTATGGACGAAATGGTGAAAAAGCTCAATGAATATAACAAAGAGCTTGTCAACAACCAGTACCGGCAGAGAGATGCAAATAAGGCTATTTCAGACGCAAAAAAGAAATTGAAAGAGCTGAACAAAGAAACCGGTGACGGTAAAAATGCGAACGAAGATCAGAAAAAACAAATGGCTGATCTGACCCGCACCATTGAAGAAGAAACACTGAAACTTTCGGAATTAAAAACCGAGCAGGCAAGTATCCGGAACCTGATATCTCAGACAACTAAAACACTGACAGAAAATAATAGTTCATGGACGGTACTAAAAGGAACTCTTGCCAATCTTACAAGTGATACCCTCAAAAAGCTTGGTTCATCACTAAAGAATATTGTGTCTGATGTGATCCGGACAGGGGAGAGCTTCAGCACTTCGATGTCGGAAGTAGGGGCAATATCCGGAGCAACTGCCGAAGATCTGCAGCAAATGGAAGAAGCGGCACGACTGTATGGAGCCACTACACGCTATTCTGCAACAGAAGCGGCAGATGCGCTGAAATATATGGCGCTTGCGGGTTGGAATGCACAGCAGTCAATCGAAGGCTTGCCGGCTGTACTGAATTTGGCGGCGGCTTCAGGCATGGACCTGGGCCAAGCCTCCGATATTGTTACAGACTACATAACAGCTTTCGGTTTATCGGTTGATGATGCGGCAAGGTTTGTCGATATTATGTCTTATGCAATGTCCAACAGCAATACCACTACCGAAATGCTCGGGGCGGCATATAAAAACTGTGCTGCAACAGCACATTCCATGGGCTTTTCCGTTGAAGAAGTAACTGCCGCATTAATGACCATGGCAAACGCCGGTGTCAAGGGTGGTGAAGCAGGAACAACACTTAATACACTGATGACAAGGCTTGCAACCGATACCAAGGGTTGTGCGACACAGTTGAAGGAATTCGGAGTTGAAATCTACGATTCACAGGGCAGGATGAAGTCACTTTCTGATATTATGGCTCAGCTATCGTCCGCCTGGGACAGCTTTGGCAATGATATGCAGAAACAGGCCGAGCTTGCCAAAGCAATCGCCGGAACCAATCAGTATGCAGGTTTTCAGACGCTCATTCAGGGTATGTCAAAGGCGGCAAAGGAAGCGGGAATGTCATTTGAGGATTATACGGCAGCACTTGAACAATGTGACGGCGCTGCTCAGAGCATGGCAAAGACCATGTCCAACAACCTCAGCGGCGATATGAAAGCGATGCAGAGCGCACTTGATGAGCTGGAACTGAAGATATTTGATGATGCCGAACAGCCTTTGAGAAACATTGTGCAGTGGATCACGAAAAGCGGTATTCCTGCTTTGGAGGCATTAGTCAAGAACATCGACAAGATTATTCCTGTTGTAGTGGCAGCAACAGCGGCGATGCTGAGCTATAAGGCAGCCCTTGCAGTACAAAGTATTATTAAGGGGGTACAGCAGGGATTAGCAGCGCTGAGAGTGGCAAGAGCCGCTGATACTGCTGCAACGGAGGCTGAAACAGCGGCTCAACATGGGTTGAATGCTGCACAAGCTGCCAATCCCATCGGGCTGCTTGTGGGACTGGTAGGGGGGTTGGCCGCAGGTTTAGGCTCTCTGGCGATTGTAACCAATTCTGCTGCTAACGCAACTAAAAACTACAACGAAGAACTTGACCAACTGCTGAAGAAGCAAAGCGAGGCGGAGGCTTCGGCGGTTGCCGAAGGAAAAGAAGTTGAGCTGCTCAATGATGAGTACAACCGTCTGAGAGAAAAAACTGATCTTACGACCAGAGAAAAAGAACGGTTGAGCACCGTGTGCGAGCAGTTAGCCGGAAAGTTAGGCATTACAACCGAAGAGCTGAAAACCCAGGAAGGCGCCTATCGTGATCTGACAGGTGAAGTCGAAAAGTACATAAAAAAGCTGAAGGAACAGGCAAAATACGACTACTACAAAGATATCATCACAGAGTCTGCTAAATCTGCCGAGCAGATCAAAGCTGATCTGGAAGTTGCTGAAAAGGCGAGAGACGCACTCTTAAAGAATAATATTACAGCGTACGATGAATATATAAGAATTCTAAATAGTCAGGGGCACAATCTATTCCCAAGCGTTAATCGTAAGGAAATTGATATGCTTATTACCAGTCTTAATCAACAGCTTGCCGATGCAGAAAAGGCAGGAGAGAATGCAGAGGAAGCGTACCGGAAGCTGGGTGAAGGTGCCGACGATGCTGCTGATAAAACCGGTGTATTGACAGGCGCCCTGGATATTGCCACTGCGGCGCTGAAAGGCGTCAATGATGCACTGGAAGATGATACAGATGCATCTAAGAAACTATCGGATGAATTAAGTGACTTACAGAAACAGGGAAATTCCCTTCGCTCCGAGATGAACAGCCTTGCTAATTCCATGAAGCAGCTTGAAAGCGGTGAGGCGCTGAGCCTGAGCGCTCTGCTTGACCTGATCGACAAGTATCCGGAGTATGCATCGGAACTGCTGGCGGCGTCGGGCAATGCCGACCTGCAGCGGCAGGCGCTTGAAAAGCTTTTTGAAGCTAAAAAGCAGGATTATATCCTGACACAGCAGGCAACCATTGACAATATCAAAGCAAGCCGTGACGAAACAAGCGCAAGACTGGAAAATATTCAAAAGCAGATTAACGCATATCAGGCTTTAGGCAGTGTGATCGGTGCCGTAATGACTGCACAGCTTTCTGCACAATTGCGTAATTATGACGAGCTGATTGCAGCATACGAAAAGAAAATCGACTTCATCAGAAGTATATCCATTGATGATCTTTCAAGCAGCGGATCCCGCTCCGGCAGTTCCCGCAGTTCTGGCGGTTCAGTGAGCAGTGCAGGTAAAAACAGCCGCACAGTCACCTACACAAGCCGCTTCAAGGGTGAAGTATTCCGGTCCGATTACAGCTATGAGGACGGCGCTTTTGACGCCGTAAAAGCCGCAGACGCTCAGGCAAAAGCTACCTTAGGAGTACTTGACCGTGTCAAAAATCTGGGTAAGCTGACGCTGAATGAAGAAATACATAATCTGCAGGAGCTGCTGAAGCGTGAGCAGATCAGCGATGATATGAGGTATGATCTGCGGCTGAGACTGTATAAAGCACAGGAGCAGCTTGCAAAAGACAGTGCCGATAAACAGAAAGAACTGGCTGATAAAGCTGCCAAGGCGCAGGAGGAGGCAGAAAAGCGTTTGCTGGAGCGGCAGAATCTCGCCCTCGCTGCGTATAACCGGCTGGTCAACGGCAAAATCGAACAGTATGAAGCAGAAACCAAGGCGGCACAGGACAAAGCTGACAAAGAGATAGCCGCTATTGACGCGGTTATGAAAAAGCGTCAGCAGGAGCAGGACGATCTTAAAAGGCAGAAGGAGCTGGATCAGATCAATGCCAGACTGCAGTATCAGCAGATGGACGAATTTGCCCGGCTTGAGCTTGAGCGACGCCGGCAGGACATACTGAACGAACAGGCCGATATCAGATTTGAACGAAGCATGGAAAACAAAAAGATCATGTATACTGCCGGAGCAGAGGGAATATCGAACCGTAATGCGAAAGCCATAGCGGGCTTGCAAGCGTCTCAGACACAGTTTGCCGACAGAATGGCTTATCTGCAGGGCAATCAGACGTTTGACCAGCGTGTCAAAAACAACTCGATAACACAGAATCTGACGGTGATTCAGAACGGAATGAGCGATGATCAGGCGATCAAGCGGCTGGCAGACAAAATAAAGCGGGATTTAGGAGCGTGATGCAAATGATCGGTCGAAAAAATGTTATATGGGAGAACGAACTGGGACAGCGGGTGGTATTTGACAACCGCATACTCTTGGTTGAGTACATTGACATGATCGGCACTCCGGGGATACAGACAACGGAAACGCCGGCTATGACGGACGGTCAGTATACGATTAACCGTCAGCTCGGACCTAAAACGATTCCCTGCAGCTTTGCATTTAAAAACCGGGGATATGATGACTACCGGCAGCGATGGCTGCCGCAGGTGTTCAATCCGCTGCTGAAAGGTACCTTGACCGTCCTGACCCGTACAGCAGAATACCGGATAGAGTGCAGCGCACTGAATGAGCCTGTTTTTAAGAGAGACACCTCTGTGCCGTATGTGTGGCGTTTTGACGTGGATTTTGCGGCGGATTCTTCGTACTGGACCGTTGGCGAAAAGCAGCGTTTGCTTGTATCGGAAATTCCCTTCAGCGGACTGTCCCGTATGCTGACTTCACAGTGTCCTTTTGCGATTGCGCCGGAAATAATTTTTCCCGCAACGGACAAGGCTACGCTCTTTCAGCTCTATCCGTCAGGAAGCACTTCAAAAGGCTTTACGCTGTCAGCGCATCCCGATTATCCTGTCAGGGTTATCACGCAGAGTTTTCACGTGATTCGTGAAGACACGAAAGACGATTGCAGTCAGGTGATCGACGGCACTGCAGAACTGGACGCTATCAGAATACGCTACGGCGGTAATACTGTAATGGCCTCTCCGGACAACGGAATCCTGCTGGAATATCATAATCTGTCACTGGGGGAGATATAATGTTTGCAAAATTCTTTAAGCCTGCAACATTGACAGCAGGAGCCTGGAGCAGCTTCGGGAATGACTTTTTGTTTGCAGCCGATCATATTGTCAGCTATGAGTACGGCAAGTTATTCAGCAAGGTCGGCAGTTTTTGTATGGAGCTGCCCTTCTCAGAAGTTGTTCTGAACAAACTGAAACTTACCGGGACAATATTTTATGACAAAGACTGGCTGTGGGTGCAGGACATAGACTATGACGGAAAACTGATTACGCTGTCCGGTACAGACTGCAAGGGATTTCTTGATACACGGATTTCTCTGTTTGCCGATGAGCAGCACCCCGGCACACAGGGATACGATGTAGCTACAGGATCGACAAAAACGTGCGTAGCGCACTATATACATAACAACTGTCAATACGGTGGTTGTGAGAGCGGACGTGAATTGCCAATCGTCGATGTGGACGGTGCTTCGGGACTTATGTCTGACAGCTACATGGCACGGCTGGAGCCTCTGTCCGACATCGTAAGCAGGCTATGCGATAATGCCGGTATTGGCTATGATATCATCAGCCCACGCATGGGTAACGGGTTTGTACTCAGACTGGTGCAGGGGACAGACAGAAGTGCCGCCCAGAGTGATCATCCGCGGGTTATTTTTTCGGTCAGAAGGGGAAACGTTCTGACAATGCGTTGTGAGCATGGCGTAGCTGACAGCTACAACGTCATATACGGTGTGGACAGCAACGAAACGGTTCTGCCGGTTCACAGAGCTACACCTGCCCGCCACCTTCAAAGGCGGGAGTGTACCGCTTCTATATCGGAAGTAACCGCTGCAGACCCACTATTCGAGAAATATGCCCTGCATGCGATTGATGACAATGTCGAAACACACAGCTATGAATTGGACGCCGCTGTTAAAAGTGGCTATCGTGACGCTTATGACATAGGCGATATCGTATCAGTGCAGGATGCATACACTAACAATATGGCTTCCTATCAGATCACTGCAGTCAACAAGCTATATCGTGCAGGTCAGCAGTCTGTTTCTCTGACCTTTGGCACCCCCAAACAAAAAACGCTTCAACGAATCGTGAATGATTTTCTGAGCGGCACTGCCAGAAGGAGATGAAAGCATGAAAAATGAGTTAAACGTTCCGAGAGGCACAAGCCTGTCTCTGGGAATTCAGATACAGCAGAACGATGGCAGCCCTTATTTGGTGCAAAGCGGTGACGCTGTTTACTTTGCCGTCAAAAAAGATGTTAACGGCGATGCCTGCATTAACAAAACAGCCGCCTACAATGCGGAAAGCAATTGTTTTGTGGTAAAACTGGAGCCGGAAGATACCTCTTCGCTGCCGTTTGGACGCTATTGGTATGACATTGGTTTACAAACGGAAGAGGGAGATTATTACACGGTTATTCCGGCAACATATTTTAACATCTTATACGCGGTAACAGGGAAGGTGACAGGAACATGAACTATCCTCAGATCGGTCTGACAGGCTCTGTAAAGGCAATCAAAACGCTGACAGGACAGATTACTACACCGCCCTCCGGCGGAAAAACTCCGTCCGGTCCCGTCATAGAAACGAAGCAGAGAGGTGCTTTTACTGCCAATGCCGTATCCGTTTCGGCGGTTACAATAACAATCAACAATTAAGAGGTGTTTACGCATGAGTATGACTTCAATTGCCGTGTCGAGTCTGGGAAACGAGGCGGCATTTATCAGCAAATTTATCAACACGATAACGGCTTTTGACAGCAGAATCGTATGTACGGACAGAAACATTAACGCATCTTCCGGAGTATTCTACTTTGATCTGACATTCTGGGATACTGTTACTCTTAGATTCGACCGGAATGACACGTCTAATGTTAACGGGTGGTTTGTGTCTGAGGTAGGCAGTAATCCCAGACTGACTCCTTTTCATCTTGGCTTTAGCACAGACTACCACTACTGGGCCGACACAGAGCCCTATCAGCGCAGTTGGCAGATGAGAATCTGTGCCGACAACAAAGCACTGTATGTAGCTTTTGCAGATCACGACGGTAACCTTGATGAAGCTTATATACAGTGTATGATAGTTCGCCAGGGTGAAATTGCTGCTTCTGCTTTTGGCGATGCTCAGAATCCTACGGCAATTCAAGGTACATTTCAACTGTCAGACAGCACCGCTGCACATAAAGTGGACAGGCTCCCTTATGCTTACGCTGACAATAATCCCGCCTATATTCAAAAAATCGGGGAGAAGGTTTTCTGTACGGGAGACGATCAAGCAGCGGTTTACCTTTTTGCTTGTGACAAGCTGCTGGATACCTCTAAAATCAGTCGTAACAATACGGTTGTATTAGATGGTAATACTTATTTTGCGCTTGACGAGCATACTCTCATGGAGGTGTAAACGATGGAACCAACAGTTATTAGCGCCCTGCTTGCTTTGGCAGGCTCTTTGATTGGCACCTTTGCCGGTATTGTGACAAGCAGCAAACTGACAGAGTATCGCTTGAAGGAACTGGAAAAGAAGCAGGATAAGCACAATCAGGTGATCGAACGCACCTACAAGCTGGAAGAACGTATGGAATTGGTGGAGGAACGGCAGAAAGTAGCTAACCACCGCATCAACGATTTGGAGGGAAAGAAAAATGCGAACAACAATTAAAACTTGGTTGAAAGCAGCAGGTATCAGAGCTTTGAAGACCGTTGCTCAGACGGCGGCTGCCATGATCGGTGTTGGTGCAACGCTGGGTTCTGTTGATTGGCTGGCGGTCTTTTCAACCGCTGCTGTATCTGGCATATTATCACTGCTTACATCAACTGCAGGACTGCCGGAAGTGAAGGAGGTCGAGTAAGATGACTGACAGAGAAAAATTTTTGAACACAGCAAGAGGCTATATCGGCAAAGACGGCAGTTTTGTTTGTCTGGAAAAGCTGAAAATCGGATTCGTGTGTGATTGGTGCGCTTTTTCAGTATCGGCAATCATGAGGGACTGCGGCTTTATCGGAAAGTACATCAAAGAGATTGAGGGAGGAGCCGGAACAATCCCACGATACAGTGACGGAAAGTACGGCACATGGTTCAAAAAAGGGACCAAAATGCCACAGACGGGTGATCTGTTCTTTCTGCGTTACAATGATTATCCTTCACAGGATAAATACTTCTGTGATCACATCGGCATTGTGGAGAGTGTAAACGGTAATATGATGACTACTCTTGAAGGTAATGTTGACGGCTGGGGTATCAATTGGGCAGGCACTTCGTCCTTTAAGCGCAAGACACGTTATCTTAATGAATACAATATGTATGCTTTCTATCGTCCATACTGGCAGGGAGAGTTGAAATCAACCGGTTCTGACAGCAAAACCGATACGACCCTGAGCATTGATTCTGTATATCAGGTACATACTGCAGGCGGCTTGTGGCTGCCAAACGTCAAAAATCTGGAGGATTATGCAGGTCTTGAAAATCGCCCGATAGACGGCGTTCTGGCGAATCTGAGTGAGGGAACTGTCCGGTATCGTGTTCATCTTGTCAATGGAGGTTGGCTCCCGTGGGTTAAGGATCGCAGCGACTATGCCGGTATCATCGGACGCAAAATCGACGGTATTCAGATGGAACTTATGGGGGTTTCGGGGTATGAAGTGGAATATCGTGTCAGCACAACATGCAGCGAAAACTATCTGCCCTGGGTCAGACGTTACAATAACACCAACGACGACGGCTATGCGGGAATCTTTGGTAAAGAGATCGACAAGCTGCAGGTCAAGGTCGTGAAGGTTTGATATCAAAAAAGCAGGGAGAAGGCAGTTCAATGCTTTCTCCCTGCTTTTTCTTATTATACTATGTCTCAAGAATACTCCGGTTTATATAGGTATAGAAATTTGCATTATATCTTTTAGATGTATGGCGGTCCGGACGGAGAGCTTGGCGCTTCGCTTCGATATCTTAGTCAGCGTTATTCTGTTCCTTATGCAGAAATCAAAGCAATTTTAACAGATATCGGTACAGAAGAACTTGGTCATTTAGAAATGATCGGGACAATCGTATATCAATTAACAAAAAATCTGACAGTAGAAGAGATTAAAGATCAAGGATTTGATGATTACTTTGTAGATCATACTACGGGTATTTATCCTACGGCGGCAAGCGGAATGCCTTATACAGCAGCGTCATTACAAGTAAAAGGAGATCTGATCACAGACCTCCATGAGGATCTGGCAGCAGAACAAAAAGCGAGAACCACTTATGATAATATTCTTAGATTCTGTGATGACTATGACGTAAAAGATGCTATCAGGTTTTTAAGAGCAAGAGAAGTTGTACACTACCAACGTTTTGGAGAAGCATTGCGCATTGCAACTGATAAACTTGATAGTAAAAATTTCTACGCTATTAATCCGGAGTTTGACAAAAGAAAAAGAATATAATAAGCGCAAAATATAATACAACCTGAAGTAAAAAATATACAAACCAATAGATGAAAATATATACTCCTTAAGTGTTTCTGAGTAATAATCTCGAGTAAAGCTTAAGGAGTATATACTCAAAAGCATCAAATTAAAAACACAACATCATAATAAAAATAGTAATGACGATTAAATAAAATGAAAAAAGTATAAAGTGAAGCAGAAGTATCAAGAGAATCGAAATCAAAGTAAAAAGGGTTAAGGAAAGGTGGATATAACACTATATGTAATGTCTCAAAAGAAAGATTTTCGGACATTAAGGGAGGATCAATACGCAATCAATAATATATGTGGTTGATTGCGTATGCAAATATTCCGAATTCATGTACCGTAACAGTCATTATTACTATTTGATTATCAAATCATTGCCATGTGCCATAATTCTTATGATAGATTATTCATATTGTAAAATCATAGTTACATTTTCGATTCTCTTGTTTACACATTTTTCGGATCCGTCTTTTTGCTTTTCACTATTATATATATGCTTTACCAGTTAATTTGTATAATCATATTATATTCATATCAAATATTACTCAGCTTAGTAATACTAAACTATATCAGCAAACTCTCTGATGGATAACCAATGTGATGCTTTAATATGTTTGTTTTTGTACTTTTATTGTCAAATGCATTCTTCGAATTCTAATTATTCTTTGTTTTTAGATAGATACTGTGAAAACTGTTTCTATATTTATTCTTTTTTGAATGATGATTATAGATAAAGAATTAATCTTAAATTGTTTATTAATGGTTTATTGAACAGCTATTATTGCAAAGTTATATTATTTTATGAATAACTGCATTATATGTACAAGAATACCCCCCTATGATCATTATGTGAAAGAACTTCGTAAAGTCTGAAAGTAATCCTTCTGCTGTCATGTTTCCAGGAACATTCCTGTAAATTTTGGTACATTGAACTTATTGATAAACAGATCACATTTACAAAGAAACGAATAAAAAATATGAAATCCTTGTCCTGACAGTGACTCATAGTTGCCTTGTCCTTTGGCAAAGATAATATCAGAAGTATTCATAATCTGTTTGGCTTCCTCTGACAAAAGTTCATACACAGTACCTGATATTGCTGCACCGTTTGTGATAATGCGAGCGTATTGATCAATCCCGACATATCTGGCGTCATTTATGGTTACATCGTTTAGTGCCTCTCCTCCACGGACCATAACAGTCGTCTGTAATTGCGGGAATGCAGACTTTAATTGTATCAGAAAGAGCTTATCAAGTACGATTTCTCCGCAATTGTCTGCGATCAGCAGAAAGTTTTTGGACTGCATACATTTATTGATAAAAGAATTATACACTATTTCATCGCTTTCAGAAAGCTTTGCGTGATCAAACAACTCAAACAAATTCCTTTCATTAACATCCTGAAGAGCACCAAAATCAATATAGTTTCCTACCCTGGCATAGAGCAAAGCGGTTTTCAGTGGGCTATCTGAGCTGTTAATCCTATCAGTAAAGCTTTCTTCCAAAGATAGTATAAGATCATTATATCTTTTCTTTTCTGAACTGTAATCCGGTCTATCGCCGAATCTGTTTTCATACACCTTATTAAAAAGATAAATCAGATACGGAGCGCAATCATTTTCTCTGCGGGAATCAAGGATTTTCCTGATGTGAGATAAATAAACAGGATCATCGCTCAGTTTTTGTTGCCTTTTCCATAAGCATTCTTCACAATCTCGATTGACTTTCATGACAGCATTCTCCTTCTTGTCATCACACTATTTCACGATTACATCTTACTTACATATATAACACATTATAAAATGATTTTCAATCGTTTAGTTAATCAGAATACTGATAATAGTATTTTATTATCTTTTCTCTTTCATTACATCGCATCACTTGATTTATCACTGCATTACTGAAGAGTAATCGAGACAAAAAAACAAACTATTGGATATGTATATCCACTCAATGTCGGTCGGATAAGCAGAAAGTTAATCACCTTAACATAAAAACGGCCCGTAAAGGATATCCCTTGCCACGGCATTGCTGACTCAAAGAGAGTGAATACAAAAGATACACTCATTATTCTTCATCAGATATGAAAAAACAATTGTATATTTGATGATTATATGGTATAATATTTAAGTTGCATCATCGAAGAAGCATCAATAGAATGAAGAAAAGGATGATTAAATTGCTGAGGCTTGATAATATATCATGGAGCACTCCTGATGGAACCGATGTACTGAGGAATCTTAATCTGACTGTTCCTGACGGCAAACTGATTGTTATTACCGGTCCTAACGGCGGCGGCAAAACAACTCTTGCTAAAATTATTGCCGGTATTTATCGTCAGAACAGTGGCAGTATTTATTTGAATGATACCGATATCACAGACGTTGATATTACAGAACGGGCTAAAATGGGAATCAGTTTTGCTTTTCAGCAGCCTGTCAGATTCAAAGGGATAACTGTAAGAAAACTGATAGAGCTTGCTGCGGGTAAAGAAATGGCACTGTCTGACGTCTGTAATATCATGAGTAAAGTAGGTCTTTGCGCAGAGGAATATATCAACCGTGAGGTCAACTCTACCCTGTCCGGCGGAGAAATCAAAAGAATTGAAATTGCCACCGTATTGGCAAGACCCTCTCTTCTCACCGTTTTTGATGAACCTGAAGCCGGAATTGATCTGTGGAGCTTTACCAGTCTAATCAAAACCTTTGAGGATATGCGAAAGAACCTGAACGGCTCCATCGTCATTATTTCCCATCAGGAAAGAATCCTGAATATCGCTGATGAAATTGCTATTGTTGCCGACGGCACGATTAAAGCGCAAGGAAAGCCTCAGGATATGATGAAAAAATTGACAGAGAATAATGCAGTTTCTGCAAAATGCTACAAGCAGGAGGAAATGTTCTGATGAATGAGATTACAAAAGATTTATTAAGAGAGATTTCCGAATGGGACGGAGAATTCAAAGGCGCATATAATATCCGTGAGGACGGTCAGTGTGCCGGCAGAATGTCCAGTAAAAATATCAGGATCGAATCCAAAAAAGATCAGCCCGGTCTTGAAATATTCATTGCTCCGGGTACCGCTGATGAAACAGTATCCATTCCGGCGTGTGTAACCCATGGCGATGTTGACGATCTTGTCTATAATGATTTTTTTGTCGGTGAAAATGCAGATGTTACTATCGTTGCCGGCTGCGGTATACATACTGAAACAGGAGAACCTGCCAGGCATAACGGTATTCATCGCTTTTTCCTCGGTAAGGGTTCCAGAGTCAAGTATCTTGAAAAACATATCGGTAAAGGTCACGGAACCGGACTTCGTTCCATTGATCCCGTAACAGAGGCAGAACTTGAAGAAAACGCTGTATTGGAGATGGATACGGCTCAGATCGGCGGTGTTGACCGTACTACCAGAATTACTTCTGCAAAGCTTGGACAAGGTGCTAAGCTTTATATTCGAGAGAGAATTCTCACCGAGAAAGATCAGATTGCCAAAACCGATTTTCATGTTGAAATGAACGGAAAAGATTCCGGTGTTGATCTCATTTCCCGTTCGGTGGCAAGAGATGATTCTCATCAGGAATACCATTCTGTTATTGTCGGAAACGCTCCTTGTACCGGACATTCCGAATGCGATGCCATTATATCTGAAAACGGTAAGGTTGACGCTGCTCCTGAACTTCATGCACGGGATAATGACGCTGCTCTTATTCATGAAGCGGCAATCGGAAAAATTGCAGGCGAACAGATTCTGAAGCTTCGTACACTCGGTATGACAGAAGAAGAAGCGGAAGCAACCATTATCGACGGTTTTTTAAGCTGATATAACCGTTGACTATTGTTGTGTTAAGGAGGATGCATCATGAAAAAGATAGTTTGTTTGCTGCTTTCTGTGCTGTCGTTCTGGTCTCTGTTTTCTCTGACAGTCTTTGCGGAAAATGATGAGGATGATTCCGGAGCAGTACAATTGCTTTCTGTTTTCGGTGATTCTATCTCTACTGGTTTTGGACTTGAAGATTTTGATGCATCAGATAACTCTAAAGCAAAAAACAGCTTTCCGAATCTTCTTGCCAAGCACTACGGACTTCAATTTAACGAGAGTTACTTCAATGATTCTCGGACAGGATCGACTTCCGGTCAAGTTCTTTCAGATATCAAAAATGCTGATAAGGAACGTCTGAAGAAATCAGATATGATCATAATATCTGTTGGTGCTAACGACATCATGAGTATTCTGGAACAGACAGTTTTTACTGCTTATTCGGACAGTAAAAGCTTTTTTGAACAATACGGCATAACTATTGATTTTTCAAGCCTTAAATCTATTGAAAATACGATACTCGCTGTATGGAATGATCCTTCCAAAAAAGCCGTCATCGATAAGATCATCGGAGAATGTACGAATGAAAAATGCCTCAATCAATATAAAGACGCTGTGTTGAAATATCTGGACAATATGAAGGAAATGATTTCATATCTCAGAGAAATTGGTTCTGAAGCTGAATTATATTTTATCACACCATATAATCCCACTGCTGCAATACCCGGCAACGTGCTTTCTGACACACTTCAAAAAACACTGGTAGACTTAAAAGACGGTGCAGTCGGTATCAGTGAAAGTCAGGAATTCGGATATGGCGTTACTGTCATTGACTTATTGACAGACTTTCAGGATCGCTATTACGAAATGACGCAGATTGCTTCGTTTGACATACACCCTACTATTTCCGGACATCGTTATATTGCTGATAAATTGATTCAGACTCACGTCATGAATATGCGGCAAAGAGAGATAGAACTGAACCAGCAGCGTCACAGGACGGCGCCGTATAATGACACTATCGTTTATGTCATTTTTGTCTTTGCCTGTGCTGCCGTCATTGCCATTCTGTTTCATGTTTTTTTTACCATACGAAAAGGAAAGTAATCCTTTTATTCCTGTTTTCGTATGGTAAGACTATAAAATAGTTTTTCGCTGCGTTGTATATTGTCAAGATTTTAAGTCTACTATCTCAATCGTCATTTTTTATTCAATACAATCATAAACAAGCTATTATCAGTAAGGTATTTTGCTGTAAAATATTTTTAATCATAATCAAGCTTTTTTTGCGAACAATAACCATTGGGTGAGTTTGTATGAAATCGTCAAAACACTGTATGCTGAAGCTCTTTGCACTGGGTGGTTGTTCTTATGGTCTGATAGAAATGATCTGGAGAAAACATACCCACTGGTCTATGATTCTTACCGGTGGAATATGTTTTACTGTCCTCTACAAAATTTTTTCGTGCATCAGTTCATGCTCTGTCTGGATAAAGTGTTGTATCGGCAGTACAGTGATCACCATAACAGAATTCTTCTCCGGCTTTGTGTTTAACTATTGTCTGAAACTCAAGGTATGGGATTATTCGGATCAGCGGCTGAATTTCTGCGGTCAGATCTGTGTCTTATACAGTTTCTTGTGGGCATTATTAACGATTCCTGTCACTGCAGTCTGCAGATGTATCCGAAAAAAGTACTATTGGTAAAGATATTTAAAGATTTAAATGATGTATGATATGCTTTTTCTCACGCATAATAATCAAAAAGGAGGCATATCATACTATGGCACATCAAACACCGTTCAGTTTTTATCAAAACGGAACATTTCCTGTTATCCCGGAAGAAGAAAAATCATGTAACGATACTGAGTACGACGGCATAGGCTCTGCCGCTGTCGAAACCGGCTCTATCATTTCTGATAATGGTCATTATATCATACAATGCATGACCATTATCGGAGAAATTGAAGGGCATTATATGCTTTCTCCCAGGAACAAAACCACAAAATATGAGCATATTATCCCACAACTGATTGCCGCTGAACAAAGTACAGACATTGACGGTCTTCTTGTCATTCTGCACACGGCAGGCGGCGACGTAGAAGCAGGTCTTGCTATAGCCGAGCTGATTGCCGGTATGAGTAAACCTGTGGTATCACTTGTATTAGGCGGTGGTCATTCAATCGGTGTACCGATTGCGGTTGCTGCCAAAAAGTCTTTTATTGCCAAGTCTGCTTCCATGACCATCCACCCTGTCAGAATGAACGGCACGATGTTGGGAGTTCCTCAGGCATTGGATTATTTTCAACGAATGCAGCACCGTATTACAGATTTTGTCACTTCACATTCTCACATCTCCGCCGGCCGCTATAATGAATTGGCACTGAATACAGGTGAGTTAATCATGGATATCGGTACGATTCTTGACGGTAAAGCAGCAGTTAGAGAAGGTCTTATTAATAGAATAGGATCTTTAAGCGACGCCGTCCGTGAGCTTTATAAAATGATTGACAAATCTCGTAAAGCTTTATCATAATTATTAATGTGTCCGGCAGTTTATCTGCCATTTATCGTTTAGGGGGTTACATACAACATGAATTTTCTGGATGCCGTTTTTCAGGGTATACTACAGGGATTGACAGAATTTCTGCCGGTTTCGAGCAGCGGACATCTCGCTATTTATCAGCATATTGTCGGAATGAATGATAACAACCTGTTCTTTTCCGTCATGCTGCATATCGGAACACTTGCCGCTGTCGTTGCAATATATATCAAACTGATTATCAAGCTTTTTGGTTCTTTGGCCAGTATTATTAAAAAAATATTCAAACGGGAGTTCAGATGGAAAGAAATGACCGGTGAAGAAAACCTTGCCATGATGATTATTATCGGTCTTATTCCCCTTTTCTTACTCTTCCTTCCTATCCCGGGTACGGACATGAAAATTAAAGATCTGGCAGATAAATTTGCTTTGGACGGTTATTTCTTTATTGTTGGTTTATCGCTGATAGCAACTAGTTTATTGCTGCTCTTCAGCGGAAAAAAACAACAGCCTGTTAAAATAATCAACGGAAAAAAATACAGAAAAAAAACCAGAAGAAAATACACGGTAGTTGACGCTCTCTGCGTTGGTATCACACAATGTGCGGCTGCTGTTTTTCCGGGGCTTTCAAGATCAGGTTCTACTCTTGCAGCAAGTCAGTTCAGAGGAATTAACAAACAGGTTGCACTTGATTATTCTTTCTTGTTAGGTACCCCTGCAATTGTTGCCGCTGCGTTGCTTGAAACAAAAGAAGCGCTCTTCTCTGCTGACAGTAAAGCTTCTGAAATAAACTTTTTCTATGTGATAGTCGGTATGATTTGCGCTGCTGTTGTTGGCTTCTTTGCCATAAAAATTTTCAAGTGGCTTCTGACAACAAACAGAATGTACATTTTCATTCTTTACACGGCAGCGGTAGGCATGATCATTTTGCTGATCAGCATTATAGAATTGTCGTCCGGTACCAATCTGTTTACACAACAGCAGCTTTCTTTTTGATAAATAGCATGATTTGTATCTGATATCATATAACATAAATCTGCGGTTGTTATAACACTACACCCTTGGTTTCGGATCTTTTTCGTCAGCGAAGAGGTTTTGCAATCATTGGTGTATTGTTTTTTGGAGGTGGTATAGTATTATGGCAGCAGAAAAGAAAAACATCAGGAAATCAAAGAAAACAAATTCTTCAAGGTCTTCCGGCAGCACAAAAAAAACTACTGCACGGTCTGCTTCTGATTCAAAAAGAAGTCATGCTGCACCAAGAAAAAGTACGAAAAAAGTAAGCAACGAACAAGCATTGTACTACATCAAACGAAGTCGTTTTATTCGTGGTATTATACTGCTCGCTCTTTCCTTTCTATGTATACTTTTCTTTTTTATGACCGGTGAAAAAGTCTGGAAATCACTTCATGAATGCTATTGGGGATTATTTGGCTTTATGGGCTTCATGGTTCCTGTCATTTTATCCTATTGCAGTTTTCAGATGTTCAAGGAACAGTCTACCTATCGTTTTCCGCTAAAAGTATTTTTCTTTACGGGTACGGTAATATTGTTTTCGACAGTCATCTATGCTTTCAGCTCTTCCGGTATGGAATTAAAAGACTATGGCACAGAATTGATGAATTGCTTTACCAACGGTTTTACATACGGAGGTACAGGGTTTATTGGTGGTATACTCGGTATTCCCCTGGCTAAAATTTTCGGTTCCGTTGCCGGAGGAATTATCGCTTTTTTAATCTTTTTGTTTTTCCTGTATATGTCTTTTGAAGCGCTGTTTATGAATCTGATTGACAGGATCAAAGAACCTGTCAGCGATCGTCTGAATGAACACAAAGAAATCAGAGAGAAAGTCCGGGAAGAAAAAAACAAGCTTCGTGCTGAAACCCGTCAGAAGGCACATGAGGAATACGTCACACGAAAAGTAGACCAGAAACTGAATGCCGTTAAAAAGAAGTCCGAAGTAAACAATACTTTTACTCGTATCGACAAGTCTCCGATCTATGAGCCGGAACATAGTATCCAACAAACAGGCAAACCACTCTCTCTATCTAAAAACCTTGCTGACAGCTCATCATCTGTGCCGGCAACCAAAGGGACCGGTATAGATGGTGTTGTGCCGGATATCATGCCTAACAAGGCCAAAAATACTGCTCAATCAGAACAAATACCTTCTATGGAACATATCGGTGGAGAATCAGGTGTTTCAACTGACGTGATGGATATCGCTTTGTTAATAAAAAAAGATAACAAAAAGACAGAACCAATAAAAGACAAATATGATGATACGTTACAAACAGTATTCGGCTCCAAAAAAGAAACGTCTGACCTTGCTAAACCGCTTAATATTGCAAAAGGACTTTCTTCTGAGCGTCATTCCGAGCAGTCCCCATCTTCTGCTTTACAATCGTCTAAAGCCTCGTCAGGTGACGATATGAAACTTAAACCAACCCCGGCACCTGAATTGATAGCCGGCGGATATATAAAACCGCCCTTTACGCTCTTAGAACCCCAGCCTGATGAATACGGCGGGAATGTTTCAGAAGAACTGCACACCAGCGCCAACAAACTTGTGGATACCTTAAAAAGCTTCGGCGTACAGACAACAATCATGAATATCAGTCGTGGTCCGTCTGTTACTCGTTACGAGCTTCAGCCTGCTTCCGGTGTCAAAATCAGTAAGATCACTAACCTTGCCGATGATATAGCCATGAATCTTGCAGCAACCGGCGTCAGAATCGAAGCGCCTATTCCTGGTAAGAATGCTGTAGGCATTGAAGTACCGAATAAAAATGTTTCCGTCGTTAAAATGAGAAGTCTTGTGGAATCTTCTGAGTTTCAGAATGCCAAAAGCAAGCTGACTGTTGCCCTTGGCAAAGATATTACAGGGCATATCACTCTTGCCGATCTTAGTAAAATGCCCCATTTACTGATTGCCGGTTCTACAGGATCCGGTAAGTCTGTTTGCATCAACTCTATGTTAGTCAGTTTGCTATATAAGGCAAATCCTGATGAAGTCAAGCTGATGCTGATTGATCCAAAGGTAGTAGAACTGGGTGTTTATAACGGCATACCGCATTTATTGGTTCCTGTTGTAACCGATCCCCGAAAAGCTGCCGGTGCGCTGAACTGGGCTGTGACTGAAATGCTCGATAGATACAAGACCTTTGCAGAATATAACGTTAGAGATATGCACAGCTATAATCGTCTTGTAGATAAACAGAATGCAGAAACAGAAGATACCGTTTACCCTGAAGATACGGAGCGAAGCTTTGAAGAAGACGAGATGCTTGCTCAGGCTCAGGCTGAATTGAAACAGTCTGATGATCCTCCGAAAAAGAACACCAAACTGGAAAAAATGAGTCAGATCGTCATCGTTATTGACGAATTGGCTGACCTTATGATGGCGGCTCCTAACGAAGTGGAAGAATCTATCTGCCGTCTGGCACAAATGGCCCGTGCCGCAGGTATGCATCTGGTGATCGCTACACAAAGACCTTCCGTTGATGTTATCACCGGTCTGATCAAAGCAAATGTTCCCAGTCGTATTGCCTTTGCCGTCAAGTCACAGATCGACTCCCGTACCATATTAGATTCCGGCGGCGCAGAAAAACTGTTAGGCAAAGGTGATATGTTATTCTCCCCTATCGGTACGACAAAACCTGTCAGGGTACAAGGTTGTTTTGTCAACGATGAGGAGATCGAAAGTATTGTGTCCTTTATTAAAGAAAATAAGGTTGTCGAATATGACAAACGGGTTATTGAAGAAATCGAAAATAGCGCTATTCCTGAAAAAGATGCCAAAGTATCTGATACGAACGATGACAGTAATACGGATCCGATGATGGAACAAGCCATTCAGTGTGTTGTTGAAGCGGGTCAGGCATCTACTTCACTGCTCCAGCGTCGTTTGCGCCTTGGATACGCCAGGGCCGGCCGTTTGATAGATGAAATGGAACAGATGGGAATTGTAGGTCCCCACGAAGGTTCAAAGCCAAGACAAGTGCTGATGTCATATCAACAGTGGCTGGAAAGAAATATGTCACAAAACGACTGACAGATACACTTTCATATAATTTTAACAATTACGGAGGTAATGCAAAATGAAACGAGAAGGTCAGATTAAGGTTGATTCGGAAAATCTGTTTCCGATTATCAAAAAGTGGCTGTATTCTGATAAAGACATCTTTATCAGGGAAATTGTTGCCAATGCCTGTGATGCCATCAAGAAGTATCAAAGCTTGTGTCAGATCGGTGAAGCTGATGATGACGGAAGTACACCCAGAATTGACATAATACTTGATCCTCAAGCTAAAACCCTAACCGTAAGTGATAACGGTATCGGTATGACGGAAGAGGAAGTAGAAAAATATATTTCACAGATTGCTTTTTCGGGCGCAAAAGAATTTCTGGACAAATATAAGGATAAAACGGATGCTGAAGGCGGCATTATCGGTCATTTCGGACTGGGTTTTTATTCTGCTTATATGGTGTCTGACAATGTGGAGATTGAAACACTTTCCTATCAGCAGGGAGCTGCACCTGTCCACTGGGAAAGCACCGGCAGCGATACATACGATATTTCAGACGGATCAAGAACACAAAAAGGTACGTCAGTTATCATGCATATCTCGGACGACGGCAAAGAGTTTCTCAGTGAGTTCAAGCTGAGAGAAATTCTGAGAAAATATTGTCATTTTATGCCCTATGAGATTTATTTTCATCTGGTTAAGGATGATAATAATAATTCAGAAGATAATCTGTCTTCTGACGAAAAATCAGCCCCTGAAGAAAAACCACTGAATAATACCACTCCTCTTTGGCTGAAAGCTCCGAAAGACTGTACAACAGAAGAATATGAAGATTTTTACAGGGAAACATTCACAGACATGAATCTTCCCTTGTTCTGGATTCATCTGAATGTGGACTATCCTTTCCGTCTGAAAGGTATTCTATATTTTCCAAAACAAACCGATAAGCTGCAGGTGATGCCCGGTGAGATTAAACTCTTTGCTAATCAGGTGTATATCGCTGACAATATCAAAGAAGTCGTACCGGAATTTTTGATGCTTCTAAAAGGTGTAATAGACTGTCCTGATCTGCCGCTGAACGTATCAAGATCTTTTCTTCAGAACGATGGTGAGGTTGCCAAAATTTCCAGACATATTACCAAAAAGGTCGCAGATAAGTTAACTTCCGTTTTTAATAACGAACGCAAATCTTATGAAGGCTATTGGGATGATATCTCTCCCTTTATTAAATTTGGATGTATTAAGGATGAAAAGTTCTATGACAGAGTAAAGGATATTATTCTTTATAAGACGATCTATGACGAATATAAAACTTTTTCTGAGATTCCTAAACAAAACGACAAGGTTTATTATGTTTCTTCAACCGAAGTACAGGGTCAATATATCAAAATATTCAAGGATAACAAACTTGATGCTGTTATACTGGAACATAACATTGACGCACATTTTGTCACCTTCCTGGAGTATAAGGAATCCGGTACTAAATTTGTCAGAATAGATTCCGAGATCGGAGATGCTCTGAAAACCAGCAATGCATCAGAAGATCAGGATAATAACGAAAAGCTTATCAGTCTATTTAAGGAAGCTCTGAAAAAAGATAAACTGACGATAAAAGTAGAAAACCTTAAAGCAGAAAACACACCGGCTCTTCTGACGATCAACGAATATGAGCGTCGTATGAATGATATCAGCAAGATTTACGGCAATATGTTTGGTGAAACCGGACCTGCCTCTGAAACGCTGATTGTCAACTCTAACTGCAGTATCGTTAAAAAGCTGAATACGCTTGACGATGATAAAAAAACACTGCTCTGTCGACATATTTTTGATTTGGCTCTCATCAGTCAACGCAAACTGACAGCCGAAGAAATGGAAGGCTTTGTAACAAGAAGTGTACAGGTGATGAATTTGTTATAATCGGTTTTGATCGTCTTCATAAGATAACATGAACATTACCGACTTGATATTCACAGCAATGTGCTTTGAGTCATGTTTTCAGATGGATGGCAATTGGTTTTAGTTATGGGTACTATTCTATCTGATTCATTCTATCTGATTCATAGTGTAAAAAAAATCATAAGCTGTAGTAATAAAAAAAAGCGGCAGCATTGATTTGTTATATAATTACATGTTGTGTAACAAATAGAGCCCACAGAAATGTAAAGTAGAGCAAATTTGTCCCAAATCCGTAAAATGGAATTGATGTGAAACCATAAACGGAGGAATAAATATGCTCTGCACCAATTTTACAGAATAACTCACCGGATTACAAGATTTAATTTTCGAAAGAAATCAAGCTATAGTGACAGGGTTCACGCCAGTGAATTCTAAGGAAATACAAACAAAGAAAAAAATTTAGAAATCCTTATCAATACTGTTGACAAGATGTTACTGAGCATTATGCACAAACGCTATGAAGACTACATAACAACTAACTTCTTGAGCTTTGATCAATCTGAAAAAGACAAAAAAACAAACGACGGATTCTCTTTCATCGATTGTTCCATTCTTCTTTTCTGTTTATTCTGGTTTACCCCCAACTTTTGAGATGACAACAAAAGCTTTATGCTGGTTTACACCAACTCTTAAAAAATAGCCTTAATCTTATAACCAATCACCGATGTCCCCCGGGTCTCGCCTGCCGGGTGCGTGACCGCACCGGACGAATATGTTCCGGTAACGATCTTT
>JBGUWM010000130.1:0-12897 GCA_045221175.1 Acutalibacteraceae bacterium
CGAGGAGCTAAAGCTCCTGCGGTGAGGTTGGATCAATGCAGCCGATGTTAAGCGAGCTTACATCGGGCTTTGCTCCGAGTTAAAGAATATTCCATGTATCATCTCATACGCCATAGCACCAAAGCGGTATCTGTAAAGAATGTTTGATTTGAGTGTAAAAAAACGTTGACTTTTTATCAACAAAATGGTACTATAATTGTGAGTATAGACTAATTTTTATACGAAAATGTTCTTTTGACCGAACACATAATGGCAGTTCTGTAATCATTTTTTCTTAAGGAACCACTGAATAGATCCCGTCCTGCGGACTGAGCACAGGCAGGTTGCCGGCTCCGGATTTGTTTTAGAAAGAATATATATGAATCTCTCCAAAACAAAAACAGGACGGAAGATTTATGCACTTGAATGAAATTTTTCATCTCATTTATGGTAATACCGGACAAAGACAGTGTCGCAGATGCACCGTCAGGTGCGTGAACGCACAGGACGGTTTTGGGTAATGCTATTAACCGTCGAACTGCTCTTATACCGACGCCGGCAGCTTGCCGGCGGCAAGCCGGCAGGTGCTCTTTGCGGGGTGCTGCCTTAAGTAAATGACAACAGCCTCAGATGAATCGGGTGATTATTCTTGACGAAAGATGCCTTTCAATCCCCTTGGAACAATACGAAATGGGGGTGCAGACTTTGTTGATGTCTGCAGCGTCCGGAGTTTCACTTGCTATTGCTGTTGTATCGGGCAGGAAGAGCAATCGTAAAAAGGATTGACAGCATGATTTATCAATCCGGAAAGGAGTTGGATAGAATGTCTGTCTTTTCAGACAGTGAGGATCGGCGGTAGGATCGTCTGCTCCCTTGCAGCAGTTGAAATATTATCCGGATGAAAGCCGTATTCTCTGATCGAACCGATATGGATTGTTCAGGGAGGACGGCTGTTTTTTAATTTATGTCCGGATAATGCCGCATTAAATACCGGAATATTCCGATAGTTAAACAGATCGAGGAGTGATTATAATGACTAACATGAAAACACAGGTCAAACGATTTACAGCTTTGACACTTGTCTGGGTGATTGTGACATCTTGTTTCGTCTCGTCTTTTTCATTTTTTGTGAATGCCGAGGAAATAGTAACCGAAACAGCGACCCAGAAAATCGAGGACTTTGTTGTAAGTGTTGTTTCCGGCGCAGTAAACAAAGGGTCTGCGGCAGCACCGGATTATTATTGGAATCTAGAAGATGAGATCAAATATCAGATTGACTACAATACTTCCGGAGAGGGAGAATTAGCAGCCGAATCAGTGCAGTTTATCATTCCTAAGCATATTATTAAAAACCGTAACGGTGAGTATGCGGATATATTTGAGATAGCTGTTCCTGATGTTTCTGAGGTGAGTAATGATGACGCAGAAAACGAATTCGTTTTCACTGAAAGACAAAACGATATTCTGGTATATAATCGTATCGGAATCTCCGCTGCACAGAAAGGCTCTGTGCAATTCAGCTATAAACCATCTCAGTCGACTTTTGACTATGAGGATATGTCTTTGACGGACTCTGTTAATGTACAGCTGAACATTAACAAGAGCGAGAGTGAAAGACTTCATACAGAGGCAGTTGTTCCGGAAGTCAGGATAGACACAAGTGCGGTCATTCGTTCAGTAAAAAAAGAACTGAGCGGTACGTATGATACATGGAATAATTCATGGGGCAATGCGGCAGAGCTCGGCATTGATCATCCAAACGATTATATTTATCTGATCTGGCAGATAAGCACCAAGGTAAAAGCCACACAGCCATATACATTATATTATTATGATACTGTCACCGGTGACTTCGGTGATGCTTCAGCAGTTGGTATCAGCAATAATGTAAGCAACTCTTACTCGACAGATATGCACAGCGGGGTATTAAGAAAAACCGAACCTGATACAATTTATAACTTTGTTATTACTAAACATCTTAAGTCAACGTACGAACCGCATGAAACATATAAAATAAAAAACAGGATAAATGTTGAGGTTATACCGATTGACGGAAAAGACGGAAAAACCTCTGCGTCAACCACTGCTGAATATACATATTCCCAGCCAAAACCGGATTATCCGATCGGAGTTTTTAATTTTTGGAAATACAACAACTACTCATATTATAATAATGACAGAATATATAATTCAAATATCATGAATTATCAGCTTGATGAATTTAAGAATCATTTTATAAACGATATTCAAGACAGAATGATCTATAAGCTGGTTATGGTAGGTTTTCCGTATCCCTGGACGCTTGAGGACGGATTTTTACCGCCGGACGTAGATCATTACGGCGTAAAAAAAGTTACTTACGTCATGACCGATGATGTTTTCTTTTTCAGAGATACGGTTACAGCATACCACGATTACGACACGATGGATACAGGTTATGTTGTACCGCCCGGTACCGAGCAGCTTGACGCTGACGATTTTGAGATCACAAACGTGAGCTACTCACTTAATATAAAGGATGCGGAATGGGACACAACAGCGCTTCATTTTGTCCAGGTGAATCCTGCTTTCAAGAGCGGCGATGATGTATATTTCTATGCTAAATTCGGCAAAGATACAACTTTTCGTCCGGTTGGAATATTTCATCTGGATCAGAGAAAAGGAGAAATCCTAAGCGATAAGGTCACAAAATTGTCCGTCAACAATATTACTTTTGCGCCGGACGCACAGTGCGTCGGATACAAGATCGTTATCTCGAATGCATATTATAACACCCTGCTCAATGTATATCCGTCATGCAGGATAAAGCATTCCGAAAGGATACACCGACTGATAAACGGTGCATACGCAAGCGGCGAAAAACGTGCGTGGCTGACAAATATCGCTAATGTAAAGATTTACAAATCTGAAGACGAGGCTTCCGCTAACGATGGAAATAAGATATTTGACAAATCCGAGTATGCCCGCAATTATATTATTGGTTACGAAAAAGAATCGCAGATAGAAAAAACAAACACCTTTATGAGAAACGATAAAACAAAGAGAACGGTTACTCTTGGCTGGAACGTAGAGGTTGACGAGCACTACATGACGCAGGACGGATTGAAGTATGTGCCTCAGGAATCCGGTATGTTTTATGACTTGCTGCCGCTTGGAGGAGACCTGATACCTTCCACGGTGACGGTCAGTGCAAACGGTAATACACTTCGTGATTCACAGTACGATGTTTCAACGATCGTAAACTACCGTAATTCCGGCAGAACTCTTTTGATCGTAAAAGTCAAAGAGAGCACTTCCGAAAAATATACGCTGATGTATTCAACGCTTCATTCGTGGGAAAGCCTGATTGACTATGGTGACACAGTCCGCAATTCTGTGGCATACGAAACCGGCAACGACAGAATAGCCGGCGGTTATCCTGATAACGGCGGCGGTATAAGAGATTCTTCTTTCATGAGAGACCTTGATGTTAATACAAATGAAAGGAAGTTTTTATACGCTGAGCAAAGCCGTGTGGTGAAGATCCTGCTTGCCGTCAATTCAGGCTTATTCAAGCAGGTTAAGTCGGATTCGGATTCCGGGTTTGCCAAATCGGCGATCGTTTATCAGAATCAGCAGTATATTTACCGTCTGCGCTATGAAACGGATTTTCTTACAAAATCAAAAAATATGATCTTGTTCGATAATCTTGATAACTATGAGAATCCGAATACCGGAGTGACAAGTCAGTGGCAGGGTACACTGGAGTCTGTTGATGTTTCACAACCTGTCAGCAAAGGTGTAGCACCGGTAATATACCTCTCAGAGCTAAATGTGGATACGTCAGACCCTGACAACCGTAATCTGAGCAATAGAAATATATGGAAACCGAAGAATCAATTCGGAGACATATCAAAGGCTCGCTCAATTGCGGTAGATATGAGTAAAGATAAAAGCGGTAATGATTTTGTTCTCGATGCAGGCAAATCCGTTGTGGTACTGCTGTATATGAGATCGCCTTCAGCAGAACCTGACGTTGAATTGCCGCAGGATCAAATTGCAGCGCACGCATACAATGATACAAGCATCAGCAGTCGTCTGGTGAGCATTGTATCGGGATCTTATTCTGAAGACAAGCTAATCGAATGGGGATATGATACGGTAGAATTACGTATCATGTGTGACATTCCCATTCTGAAGGTTGACGAAACCGACCATACGACACCTGTATCGGGAATATATTTCAGACTGCAGGGGATTTCAGACTACGGCACCAATGTTGATATTGAGCTTGAGTCGGACAATGAGGGCAGGCTGACCTTCAAAAACATAGAAAAGGGTCACTATGAACTGATTGAAAGCAAAGGCTCACGGGATTATCGGCGAATCGTGGAAGCATCAGATGTTGAGATCACCTCAGACGGCAAGGTGCTTATAAACGGTGCGGAGCTCGGAGATGGAACCCGCTACGTTATAAACGATCCTCCAAGAATTCATGCCGACATCATGTTCAATAAAAGGGATTCCGTAAACAAGAGGAAACCGGTTGCAGGAGTAAAGTATAAGCTCAGCGGCAGATCGGAGTACGGCAACAATATATTGATGTACGCACAATCTGATGAAAACGGCACCGTCATATTTGAGGACGTCGAGCTTGGCAGGAACTATAAATTAGTAGAAGTATCCACGGTTCCCGGATACATTCTCGATAACACCGAGTATTCAGTTGTAGTAGACGACAACGGCAACTTCGGCATCACACCGAGCACGATGGAAAAGAACGGTTCACTTACACTCTATAACGAACCGCTGCATTCATTTACACTGCAAAAGATAGATTTTACCACCGGCAAGGCGCTCGGCGGAGCAAAGTTTAATCTGTCAGGTGTATCGGATTACGGCACTGAGTTCAATGTGACCGGAACGGCAAATGAAACAACGGGCAGACTTTCATTCAATGATCTTGAGAAAGGCACCTATGTCCTTCAGGAAATTGAACAGCCGGATGGTTATTTCATTGACGACACAAAGCGTATCGTAACGATAACCGAGGATGGCGAAATAACCATCAGCGGTCTTGAGAAGAACGAAACAGGCAATTTCATTGTTGACAACAAGAAAAACGGCACTGTCACGATCACAAAGCT
The DNA here is from genome assembly GCA_045221175.1 of Acutalibacteraceae bacterium. Classification (GTDB taxonomy): domain Bacteria; phylum Bacillota; class Clostridia; order Oscillospirales; family Acutalibacteraceae; genus UBA1213. The sequence continues at coordinate 5,106 of JBGUWM010000130.1, forward strand.
GTGGGTGGATAAGAAAGCAAACAATGATCGTGACGTACCGGTCATACATCTTTCCAGCGAACGCAAAAAATCACAGGCAACCTTCAGACCAACCATAAACCGTTATTACTCCGCACTATACCCGTATGCTGTCAGTCAGAACGGATTTACAAATGTTTCGCAGGTCAAAAGGTTCATGCAGCTTCCGGAGTCGGGTGTACAGCCTGATCCTGACCGGGTTTTCAGGATGGATGATAATAAAACGGATTTACCGATTTACGGCTGGTTTGACAGCCGCAACGGTACCTTGTATTGGTGGTCCGATGCCCAGGAAGTGTTCATGCCGAAAAATTCCGAATCATTTTTCAGAGGAATGAATAATTTGACAGTGGTTGATTTTTCGGGCATTTCAACGTCAAGGGTAAAGAACATGAGTTATATGTTCTACGACTGTTCCGCATTGACCACCCTTGATGTCAGCGGATTTGACACGTCAAAGGTAACGGACATGCGTTATATGTTCTATGGGTGCTCAGGATTGACTGCGCTAAATGTCAACGACTTTGACACGTCAAATGTGACAGATATGAGTTACATGTTATCCGGATGCACTGCTTTGACTTCACTTTCTGTCAGCGGATTTGACACGTCAAAGGTAACGGACATGAGTTCTATGTTTTACAACTGTCAGAAGCTGACCACGCTTAATGTCAGCGGCTTTGACACGCCAAATGTAACGAACATGAGTTCTATGTTCTACAACTGTCGGAAACTGACCACGCTTAATGTCAGCAGCTTTGACACGTCAAATGTAACGGACATGAGTTATATGTTCTACTACTGTTCCGGCTTGACAACCCTTGATGTCAGCGGCTTTGACACGTCAAAGGTAACGGACATGAGGTATATGTTCTACAACTGTCGCAGCTTGACCACCCTTGATGTCAGCGGCTTTGACACTGCAAATGTAACGGACATGAGTTTTATGTTCTACTACTGTCAGAAACTGACCACGCTTGATGTCAGCGGCTTTGACACGTCAAATGTAACGGACATGCGTTTTATGTTCTATGGGTGTTCCGGCTTGACCACGCTTGATGTCAGCGGCTTTGACATGTCAAATGTAACGGACATGAGGTATATGTTCTCCGACTGTTCCGGCTTGACAACCCTTAATGTCAGCGGCTTTGACATGTCAAATGTGACAGATATGAGTGAAATGTTCTACAACTGTCAGAAGCTGACCACGCTTAATCTCAGCGGCTTAGACACGTCAAATGTGACAGATATGAGTGAAATGTTCCGGGGTTGCTCCAATTTGACCACGCTTAATCTCAGCGGCTTAGACACGTCAAAGGTAACGGACATGAGTTATATGTTCTACGACTGTCAGAAGCTGACCACGCTTAATCTCAGCGGCTTAGACACGTCAAATGTAACGGATATGAGTGATATGTTCGGCAACTGTCAGAAGCTGACCACGCTTAATCTCAGCGGCTTTGACACGTCAAAGGTAACGAACATGCGTTCTATGTTCTACAACTGTCAGAAGCTGACCACGCTTAATCTCAGCGGCTTTGACACGTCAAATGTAACGGACATGAGTTCTATGTTCTACTACTGTTCCGGCTTGACATCGCTTGATGTCAGTAATTTTGACACAATACACGTAACGAATATGAGCGATATGTTCGCTCGCTGTAGCAATTTAAGATTCATTGACGTTAGCGGCTTTGACACATCAAATGTAACGAATATGACGCGTATGTTCCAATACTGTTCCGGCTTGACAACCCTTAATGTCAGCGGCTTTGACACGTCAAAGGTGACAGAAATGAGAGTTATGTTCTCCGGCTGTTCCAGATTAACCTCGCTTGATCTCAGCGGCTTTGACACGTCAAATGTAACGGACATGAGTTATATGTTCGAGAGCTGTCGCAGCTTGAGAACCCTTAATGTCAGCGGCTTTGACACGTCAAAGGTGACGGACATGGGCAATATGTTCTCCGGCTGTTCCGGCTTGACCTCGCTTGATCTCAGTGACTTTAACACTTCAAAAGTGACGTATATGAGTTCTATGTTCTACAACTGCTCCGGCTTGACCTCGCTTAATATCAGCGGCTTTGACACATCAAAGGTAACGAGTATGAGCAGTATGTTCCAACTGTGTTCCGGCTTGACCTCGCTTGATCTCAGCGGGTTTGACACGACACATGTAACAAGTATGGCTCAGATGTTCCAACTGTGTTCCGGCTTGACAACCCTTGATCTCAGCAGCTTTGACACGTCAATGGTAACATCCATGAGTGATATGTTCTACAACTGCAGTAAACTTACTACTATAATTGCGAATTCATGGTATATAGGAAATGAGAATCGTCCTGCAAATATGTTCTTCGGTTGTATAAGGTTGGTAGGAGGCAACGGAACACGATACTCCGAATCTAACATTAACAAAACATATGCACGAATTGATACAGTCGAAACTCCGGGATACTTTACCGAACCTCTACAGGTTTCACAGAAAAAAACTGTATATCTTGCAGGTTTGAGAGATTATATAAGAAATAATCGGTCTTCTTTAACTGAGTTCAGGCCATATGACGGCGGTCAGGAGTCGGTTCCGGATACTGCTGTGCGAATAGATGGTGGTACGACAGCATATTCTGCTTACGCCTGGCTTGACGGGACAACCATGTACTGGTGGTCTGACGCCGAAATCACGTATTTGCCGAATAGTTGTTCTTCCTTGTTTAGTGACTGTAACAGACTTGTTACAGTTGATCTAAGTGGTTTAGACTCATCACATGTAACGGGTATGAGTCATATGTTCAACAACTGTTCCGTCTTGACTTCGCTTGATTTAAGCGGCTTTGACACGTCAAATGTAACGTACATGGATTATATGTTCAACAACTGTTCCGGCTTGACTTCGCTTGATTTAAGCGGCTTTGACACGTCAATTGTAACGAATATGAGTTATATGTTCTACAACTGTCAGAAACTGAAAACGCTTAATATCAGCGGCTTTGACACGTCAAAGGTAACGGATATGCGTTATATGTTCTACAACTGTCAGAAATTGACCACGCTTGATGTCAGCGGCTTTAACACGTCAAAGGTAAGATACATGAGTTATATGTTCAACGGCTGTTCCGGCTTGACAACCCTTGATGTCAGCGGCTTTGACACGTCAAAGGTAACGGACATGAATAATATGTTCTACAACTGTCGGAAATTGACAACCCTTGATGTCAGCGGCTTTGACACTGCAAACGTAACGAACATGAGCTATATGTTCAACGGCTGTTCCGGCTTGACCACGCTTGATGTCAGCGGTTTTGACACGTCAAAGGTAACGAACATGAATAATATGTTCTACAACTGTCAGAAATTGACCACGCTTGATGTCAGCAACTTTGACACGTCAAAGGTAACGTACATGAGTTATATGTTCTCCGGCTGTTCCGGTTTGACCACCCTTGATGTCAGCAACTTTGACACGTCAAATGTAATAAACATAAGTTATATGTTCTGCAACTGTCAGAAATTGACCACGCTTGATGTCAGCGGTTTTGTCACGTCAAAGGTAACGAACATGAGCAGTATGTTCTCCGGCTGTTCCGGCTTGACAGCCCTTGATGTCAGCGGCTTTGTCACTGCAAACGTAACGAACATGAGTTATATGTTCAGAGGCTGTTCCGGCTTGACAGCCCTTGATGTCACCGGCTTTGACACTGCAAACGTAACGAACATGAGCTATATGTTCAGAGACTGTTCCGGCTTGACAGCCCTTGATGTCAGCGGCTTTGACACGTCAAAGGTAACGGACATGAATAATATGTTCTACAACTGCTCCGGCTTGACAACCCTTGATGTCAGCGGCTTTGACACTGCAACCGTAACGAACATGAGCTATATGTTCTCCGGCTGCTCCGGCTTGACCGCCCTTGATGTCAGCGGCTTTGACACGTCAAAGGTAACAAGTATGAGTTATATGTTCTACAACTGTTCCGGCTTGACAACCCTTGACGTCAGTGGCTTTGGCACTGCAAATGTAACGAACATGAGCTATATGTTCAACAACTGCTCCGGCTTGACAACCCTTGATGTCAGCGGCTTTGGCACTGCAAATGTAACGAACATGAGCTATATGTTCAACGGCTGTTCCAAATTAACTACCATATATGTATTAGAAGAGTTATGGAAAACTGATAATGTTACATCCGGCAACAATATGTTTACAGGATGTACGGCTATATGTGGCGAAAAGGGTACCACTTACAATTCTTCTCATACAGACAAAACCTATGCCCGCATAGATGCCCCGGAAAACAGCAAACCGGGTTATCTGACGCAAAAAGAAATTGAATCGGACGAAACGGATGAACAAACCGAATCTGAGGAAGGCGTACACTATATCACCGATATGACCCTCCCCGATGGACTGCGCATGGCAGACGGAAGTTCGACCGGAGGCGCAAAATGTGTACTGAACAAGGATGCCGATACAAACACCTGGACATATACCTTTACGGGAATAAACGACACTGTAGAATATTATGTCTGGGAGGACGATTTAGAAGGCTACACAGGCACAGCGACAAAGTATCATCCCGGTATTGTGGAGGAGGGTGCGTTTACCATAACAAACACGAACCCTGATTCTCCGAAATACGGCGCCCTTAAGCTGAAAAAGACAGTGAATGCCGAAGAAGGTACTCTTGATGAGTCAGACTTGGTCAGAAAGTTTACGTTTACAGTTACTCTTACAGACGAAAACAACAAACCTGTTACGGGCAGCACCTTCTACGGAAACACACCGTTCATGAACGGTGTGGCAGTGATCAAGCTGAGCGCTTCCGACGGGGAAACAGTATTCACTGATATTCCCGAAAACTGGCACTATTCTATCACAGAGACCGCTGAGGAGGGTTATGAAAGCACAGTTGCGTCCGGTAATGCCAAGGGTACAATAGAAGCAGACACTATAAAATCAGTTGTGTTCAATAACACCAGGAAACATGAAGAAACCATACCGGACGTCAGCTTCAGTATCAAAAAGCTGGTCACGGGAAACGTGATCGACCCGAACGAGCAGTATACGTTCTTTGTTGATCTTTCCGGTCTGCGTGCAAAAGGTACATACTCCTATGTTTGCGGAGACGGAAGCTCTAAAGAGTTCACTGCCACACAGTCGGGCTCTGCGTACATAGAATTGGATTTGAAAAAGGACGAGGTTGCAACCTTTACTGTACCTGAAAACACAAATTATACTGTCACTGAGCAGGCGGGACAATATACTTCTTCGTATCAGATCGTTGATGCTGCCGGTAAGGGGCTGATCAATAACAGCTCTGCTTACAACACTATCGAAAACACGACTCTCTCTACTGAAACAGAGACTGCCGATGCCGGAGAAATGATAGAGATCACGTTTACAAACGTGAAGAATGTCACGCAGAATCTCACTCTTTCAAAGAAACTCTTAAATGCCTCTGATGACAATATTGACAAGTTTGATTTCACTTTGAATATCACGGGGCTAACATCAGGAACGATCCTGCAAAGCTCGATCGGAAGATTAGTCGTCACTGATGGTCAGATTACGATAGAATTCAGCCTTGCTTCCGGAGAGACAGTTGAGATATATGATATTCCTGTCGGAGCGGTCTATGAGGTTATTGAAGCGGAGTCCGATTATCAGGCGTCCTACGAGATAAAGCATAACAACTCTGTCGTTTATCATGGCTCCAATCAAGCACCGAACCATTCACTGTCCACAGGTGAGAGAAGCATTCAGGTCGGAGCCGATCCCGAAGTCATCTTCACGAACCGCAAGATAGCCTGCGATATTACAATAACGAAACGCATAGACATGACCTACGGTAATTTGCTTGAGTATGAGTACAGAACGCAGGGATTCGAATTTGAAGTCGAGCTTAACGGGCTGTCAGGGTCTCAATTAAAGTACAATGAGATAATGACAGAATTGTTTGACAAGGATACGACAGGATCGGTAAAGAAAACGCTTGCTGAGGTTATGGGACTGAATGAACAGGAAGGTCAGCAGCTTGTTGATTCAGCAGTGTTTTCGATAACGCTGCACCACGGTGAGTCCTTCAAGATAAGGAACCTGCCTTACGGAGCGACCTGCAAAGTGACAGAGCGGGCAAGCGAAGACTATTATGCGTCCTACATCGTAAAAAGCAATACTGAAGCCGAGCTGCAGGCAAGACCGGGATCAAACGAAGCAAAGAACACCGCATTGTCATTGAATGCTGCTGAAAGAATTGATACCAACGATACAGACATCGAATTTGTATTCACGAACAGGTATGAATTCAAGCCCTATGAGCTTCCGGCGGCAGGAACGCACGATGACAGGCTAAAGATCGTTTTCTTGATCTTTGGAATGCTTACATTTGCGATGACGTACTATTGCGTCAACAGAAGGAAGCATAAAAAAAGCGGCACGAAATGATGGAATAAATGATAACACGCCCTCCGAAATTCAGAATGCAAGACTGACTTTCGGAGGGCGCCATTTTTTGACGTATCGTACCCGCTCAATCATCTGCCGCCTATGACAGCAGCCAAAACGATGCTACAATAAACACATCTGCCGAGCGTGCCGTCAAGCCGTTATCGGAAGGAAAAACCGGCCGTTCTCAGATACTGACAAAGGTGCCGATGCAAGCGCAAGCTGCTGCAGCATTATTGAATCGGCAAGCCTTAAGCTGCCTTCGTGATATTCAGACGAAGGGGCAGGGCAAGCAGGTGATCTGACAGCACAACGGATCATATCTTCTCATATCCGGCAAAGGTCTGCCTCTAAGACAGGGAGAATAAGTATCGGACAGGAGGACACACTGCTCAGGCAACAATAATACCGGATCGGTATAGGTATAACAAACGTCAATGTCCCCCGGGTCTCGCCTGCCGGCTCGGTCGGTGCTTCTGCTTCGCAGAGGTGTCCACTGGACACCCGCACCCTCTAAGGCGGCGGGTACCATACGTCCGTCGGTGGGTAAAAATCCCCCACCGACGTCCGCAGGAGCTAAAGCTCCCGACGTTTGTTGACGGCGTCGCTCGCTCCAATCAAGCGAGCTTGTTGGAGCTTTGCTCCTTGTTTAATCTTCACAGATTAGCTTCAGGATTCTTTTCTGTTTGTAATATAGAGACGCCTTTTTGCGAAATTGTATTGTATTCTTCGCAATAAACGCTGTTCCCAAAACTAAATAAGGCAAAAATATATGCGGCTCTCAAAACCTGAAAGCCGCATAAACACTGTATTTTTCTGGAGCTGATAACCAGATTCGAACTGGTGACCTCATCCTTACCAAGGATGCGCTCTGCCGACTGAGCTATACCAGCACAAAACAAACTCCCTCTTAAGAGAGAGTTTGTCTGATATGGCGATCCGGAACGGGATCGAACCGTCGACCTCTAGCGTGACAGGCTAGCGTTCTAACCAGCTGAACTACCGGACCAAACAATCAATCATAACTGACTGCGTTATATATAATAGCATATCAGAAAATGTTTGTCAAGCATTTTCTGTTCATTTAGCGCAATATTTTATTCAATGTGCTGTTTTCCTTGAACTCACGATCCTGTCAGACAGGTGAATATGTGCTCTATCGCAGGATTCCGTCAGACAGGTGAATATGTGCTCTATCGCAGGATTCCGTCAGACAGGCGGATATGTGCTCTATCGCAGGATACTGTCAGACAGGAGAATATGTGCTCTATCGCAGGAGTCTGTCAGACAGGTGAATATGAGCACTATCGCAGGATTCTGTCAGACAGG
>JBGUWM010000131.1:0-9275 GCA_045221175.1 Acutalibacteraceae bacterium
TCGTTCCTGGAGCTGGAAAGCGGCATGGCGGACGCAATCTGTATGGATATCGGCGTAGCCGGCTATCAGCTCAAAACCCGTGGAGACGGTTTTGTCATGCTGCAAGAGCAGGTGTCCAGTGAGAAATACGGTATCGGCTTCAAGCTGGGCAACACAGAGCTGAGAAACAAGGTACAGGCAACTCTGTTAGAGATGAAAAAAGACGGTACCTTTGACAAGATCGCTGAAAAATGGAAGCTGCAGGACAGCGTATGTCTGAGCGAAAACGATCAGTTTATCGACAAAGAAACAGAAGAAGTATCGGCGCTGCCCGGACAGCAGAAAAGCGGCATTGACTGGGGCTTTATGCTCAGCGAACTGGCAAAGGGCATGGGAAAGACGCTGTTGGTATTTTTCCTGACGCTGCTGTTCTCACTGCCGCTTGGACTGGTGCTGGCGTTTATCAGAATGTCACGCTTCAAGGTAGTGCAGTGGCTGGCAAGAATATACATTTCAATCATGAGAGGCACGCCGTTAATGCTGCAGCTTATTGTTGTATGCTTTGCGCCCTATTATGTGTTCGGCATACGGCTGGACGAAAGCTATCGTTTCATAGCGGTCATTATTGGTTTCTCACTGAATTATGCGGCATACTTTGCCGAAATTTACAGAGCGGGAATTCAGGCGGTACCAAAAGGTCAGCGGGAAGCCGCTTCTGTACTGGGGTATTCAAGAGGACAGACCTTCCGCAAGATTGTATTTCCGCAGATGGTCAAGAACGTTCTGCCGCCGGTGACAAACGAGATCATTACGCTGGTCAAAGACACCTCGCTGGCTTCTGTGCTGACCTATCTTGAAATGTTCACAATCGCAAAGCAGATTGCCGCAACCTATTCCAATCTGATACCGCTGTTTGTAGCAGGTATTTTCTACTATGTATTCAACTTTGTGGTTGCCTTTGTGATGGAACTGATTGAAAAGAAACTGAATTATTACAGATAATCGGAGGTGGAGAATATGAAACTGCTTGAAATCAAGAATCTTAACAAGAGCTTTGACGGCAAGGTCGTTTTGAAGGATATCAGTATGTCGGTAGAGAAGGGTGAAGTGGTTTCCATTATAGGACCTTCCGGTTCGGGAAAATCCACACTGCTGCGGTGCGCCACCTTTTTGGAAACCATGGACAACGGAGAACTGAGTTACTGTGAAAAACAGGTCGTCCGCAGCGTAGAAGGCAAAGCCGTTTATCCTTCCAGAGCAGAAATGCAGGAGGCAAAGTCAAAATTCAGTCTGGTATTTCAGAATTTTAATCTGTTTCCGCATTATAACGTACTCAAAAATGTGACAGATGCTCCGATCAGTGTTATGAAGCGGAACAAGGAAGAAGTGTATCAGGAAGCGAAGCAAATTCTGGAGAAGGTCGGACTTTCCGATAAGTTAAAATCCTATCCGTGTGAGCTTTCGGGAGGACAGCAGCAGAGAGTTGCCATTGCCCGTGCATTGGTAATGAATCCGGATATCCTGTTCTTTGACGAGCCCACCTCTGCGCTGGATCCTGAGATTACCGCAGGCATTCTGCGGATTATGAAGGAACTGGCAGAAGAGAAGATGACCATGGTTATCGTTACCCATGAGATAGACTTTGCCCGAGCGGTATCAGACCGTGTTATATTCATGGACGGCGGTCTGATCGTAGAGCAGGGTGCGCCAAAAGATGTTATTGACAATCCCGACAACGAAAGAACCCGGGCTTTCCTGAAAAAACTGTCAGTCTGATGTGCGTGACCGGGTGCGTGACCGCACTGGACAAGTCCGCTGCCGTTCGCTGTCGCTCACTCACTTCATACAGATTTGCTCCTTCAGTTCCGTAGGCGTCCGGCACGGGCAGCGGCAATCCGCCGCTGCCTTTCACGCATTCCGCCGTCGCAGCCCGAAGGGCTGCTCAGGGCTGGTTTATCTGAAAACGCAAATTCAATTCCCGCCCCCACTTCACCGTGCCTGCTTTTTGCGATTTTATGTTGACTACACGGGACGATTGATGATACTGACACTAACTTACTAAGCATACAAATCAAAAGTTTCGCTCAAGCCGTTTCAAAGGCTTGCAGGGTCAAGGGGCAGCGGCGGAGTGCCTCCGCTGTCAATTTCGCTGTTACTTAATTCAAATCTGCTACTTTAGTTCCGCAGACAATGATGCTTTCCGCAGAGTGCGAAACACTATGCTGTATCTGTTTTTGAAGCTATACTTTACCAATATCATTTCAAACAGCGTTTTCGGTGGGCGTGAGAGTTACAGAATTTTGAGAAAGGGAGCATCTCAGATGAAAAAATTGCAAATTACTGTCATTCGGCAGACAGTCTATGATGACTTGATAGAACAATATGAGAATCCTCTTGAACACGCCTGTACCATGAAGGTGGGGCAGGTGTTCATTACAGAAGGCTGGCAAAAGCCTGATGATTTCTGTGACAGCGCATGGCAAAGCATTTCTCCCTTTGCTATGACGCTGGCTTTCGGTGGAGAGGATATTTACAGCGGCTGGATGAAAAACAAAAAAAGCGCTATGATTTCCTGCAATGACGGATTTCGCCCTGTCAGTTTTTTGATAGAAGCACTGGAAAATGATGCGTAAACCCAACATACATAGGGCGCAGGAATATATACTGTGTATATATTATAAGCAGGAAGACGTTCTTGTCTGTAAGCAGGAAGACGTCCTTGTCTGTGAGCAGGAAGTTGTCCTTGTCTGTGAGCAGGAAGATGTTCTTGTCTATATGCTTGTTGAAAATGACCTTGGATCGGAGGGAAGAAGTGAATGCAGGATAATCTGAGTGAAATTGTCAGACCGATATTATTGTGGTATGAACAGAACAGGAGAGAATTCCCGTGGCGGCAGGACAAAGAGCCGTATCATGTGTGGGTGTCGGAGATTATGCTGCAGCAGACAAGGATAGAAGCTGCGATGTCCTATTATCTGCGCTTCATGCAGGAACTTCCTACAGTAGAGGCGCTGAGCAGTGTGCCGGAAGAAAAGCTGCTCAAGCTTTGGGAAGGGCTGGGTTATTACAGCCGGGCGAGAAATCTGCACAAAGCAGCCGGAATCATCACAGCGCAGGGCGGCTTTCCGCAAACCTATCAGGAGCTGCTCAGGCTGCCGGGGATCGGAGAATACACAGCAGGTGCGATCGCTTCCATTTGTTTTGGAGAGAAGGTGCCTGCCGTAGACGGAAACGTCCTGCGGGTTATTGCGAGAGTAACGGGCAGTTACCGCAACGTACTGGAGCCACGGGTAAAAAAAGAGATGACGCATCTTTTACAGCAGATTATGCCCGATGATGCCGGCAATTTCAATGAAGGACTGATGGAATTAGGCGAAACGGTATGTTTGCCAAACGGCAGACCGGCTTGTGAAAAATGTCCTTTGAAGGAGAGCTGTACAGCCTTTCGCCGGCAACTGACCGATGAGTTGCCGGTAAGAGAAAAGAAGCAGCAGCGGCGTCAGGAAAAAAAGACGGTGCTGCTTCTGGTTTCGGAACAAGGCAGACTGGCAATTGAAAAAAGACCGGAAAAAGGTTTGCTTTCCGGTTTATATCAGCTTCCGAATATGAGCGGACATCTGGCGGAAGAAGAGATCAGAGCGGCACTGGAAAGCAAGGGGCTGATTGTCCGGGAGGTGCTGTCTGTGGGCGGTGCCAAACATATTTTCACGCATATAGAATGGCTGATGCAGGGCTTTCGTGTGCAGGCAGGCAGCGAAACGCCGGAGTATCGGTGGGTGACGAAAAAAGAGCTGTCGGAGCAGTATGCGCTGCCGACAGCCTTCAAGTATTTTATGCGGTGTTTATGACCGGAAGAGATTTGACCGTGATGATCGGGCTCTGCTGCGATAAAGCTCCAGCAGCTCATACAGATCATCTATTTCTTCCGCAATACGCTTTCCGTTATCGGTATCCCTGACCATTATACGTTGTTTTTGTGTTTCAACATACTGTGAGCTGGACACAATATCAATGTTTTCGGTCAGGGCTTTTTCTATGCTTTCAAAAGGCTGATGCGCCTTGATCCGCAGTCCGTGAGAATTGTAGATCAGGGTATAGCCGGCAATACCGGTTTTGCGGTGATAGTCCTTGCAGAAGCCGCCGTCAATCACCAGCAGCTTGCCGTTTGCCTTGATAGGCTGTTCGCCGCTGGCTGCCAGCACCGGTGTATGTCCGTTGACGATGTGGGAAGCTTCCGAATACAGATCGAATTCACGCAGGATCATATTACAGCATTTTTCGGTTTCGTAAAAGCTGTAGTAGGGGTCAGACTGTTCATGCCAGGCATTCTTGTCGTCTGTCAGATACCGTTCGGCGGTTTTGATATTTCTGCCGCACAGGGGGGAGCGTCTGCCGCACCATAGATACCACAAAAAATCCAGTTCTTCCTGGTCTTTTTCACGGCTGAAGGTGACGTGACGAACCACCTTGTCAGCCATATCCAGCAGTGCCTTGCCTTTATAAATGCCGTCAAAAATCTGTACGCCGAAGAGATTGCCTGCTTCGTCCAAAGGAATACAGCCGTGATAAAGCAGGTTGTTGTTATAACACAGATACATACTGCCCTTTTCCATCAAAAAGCGGATATGCTGCTGCAAACGGCTGCTGCCTGTAAAAGCTGCCTTCAGGTTATTGAGCACAGTTTGTTCCTGCGGCGTCAGCGTATAAGGCTTGCTGCTGTCCAGCGTCGGAAAATCCGTACTGTTCAGGGGATAGACGCTGCCCTCGGAAGTAAACGTCCCTTCTGACAGATTCAGCTTATCCAGCAGAAGTCTGTCCTTCATCTGATACTCCGGATGCCGCAGGATTGTCTGCCCCTCTGTTTTGAACTGAATAACGGAAATGGCACGCAGAGCGTTTTTCATCATGTCGTTCTGATGATAGGTACTGTCGGCAAAGACAGTCAGCTCTCTCAGGCTGATGCCGTAGCCGCTTTCTAATATGCCGAGGGTGTTGTATTTGATACTGTTGCGTACCACGTTGGCGATACAGGCGTCGTTGCCGGCTGCGGCGCCGATCCAGAGCATATCATGATTACCCCACTGAATGTCCAGTGAATGGTGCTGCATCAGCAGGTCAAGAATCTGATCGGCGGCTTTGCCCCGGTCAAAAATATCGCCGACAATATGCAGGTGGTCAACAGCCAGATGCTTGATCAGACCTGCCAGAGCGTCGATAAAATCCTCGGCGTCAATGCTGATAATGCTGTCGATAATTCTTTCATGATATCGGATCTGGTTATCGTCCTCGTCTTTTTGTGCGTGCAGCAGTTCGTCAATGATATAGGCGTAATCAGGCGGCATGGCTTTTCTGACTTTGGAGCGGGTATATTTGGAGGACAGCATTTTTGCCAGACCGATCATACGGTTAATCATCAGCTTATAGCGTTCGGCGCTGATGACCCTGTCTTTTTTAATCAGACGGAGTTTTTCTCTGGGATAGTAGATAATGGTGCATATCTCTTCAATTTCACCGTCAGTCAGTGTGCTGCCGTACAGCATATCCGCCTTTTCACGGATAACACCGGCGCAGTTGTTGAGGATATGGCAGAAAGCCTCGTATTCTCCGTGAATATCGCTCATGAAATGTTCGGTTCCCTTTGGAAGATTCAGAATAGCAGACAGATTGATAATTTCTCTGGACAGGGAACGCATGGTAGGATATTTTTCCGAAAGCAGTTTCAGATATTTTTTATGTTGTTCCATCATATCACTCATCTCCTGATGAAGAGGCAGATCTGCTCTTCCTATTATACTGTCATTATTAGCATACCAATATGAATTGGCAGTGAACGATTGGTTAACAATGCGATAATTTCAGGCAAAAGCAGCAAACCAAGGAAAATAATACCGGCAGAGGGCAGCTTTTTGAAAAAATCCGTCAGAAGCTGTTTGCTGACAAGTAGTTGCCGGAAAAGCGGCTTTCGACAAGATGTTTCCGGCAAGGCGCTTTCGTGCAAGGTGCTTTTCAGTAAGGCGCTTTCGGCAAGGAGCTTTTCAGTAAGGTGAGTTTCGACAATGTACTTTCCGGCAAGGAGCTTTCGGCAAGGCGCTTTTTTGCAAGGAGCTTTCCGGCGAGCAGCTTTTCATCGGATAGGAAACGCACGGATTATGTCTTTATGCCGGCTGATGGTTGTGCGCCTGCTCTTCCTCCAGCATGGCGTTAATTCCCCCGAAGCACACGACGCTTACCTCTTTGGCGATTTCTTCAAGAGAAAGAGGGTATTCATTGTTAAACCATTTCTGATAGACATTCAGCATACCTGAATAAGCAAAATCCAGCATGATATCGAGCTTAGGCTCAGCCATCGCTACCGACTGGCGCAATGACTGCTTTGTATAGTCTTTCAGACAGGCAACAGTCTTTTTGACTAAACCGCAGTCTGATTTTTGTGAGAGCAGATAGCCGTAAAACTCAAGATCGGAATTGATGATTTCGTTCAGCTTTTCAAAAACAATGAAGGGGTCTTCGAGAGCGGACGCAAGGTCGATGTCTTCAAGGGACTCGAAAAAAATACTGACGACGTTGTCCTCCATTTCTTCGACCACGTCGTACACAGCCGGATAGTAATGATAAAAGGTTTTTCGGTTAATATCGGCTGTTTCGCAGATTTCTTTGATGGTGATGTGTTTCAGTTCCTTTTCTGTCAGCAGCATGGCGACAGCATTGTAAATGGATTTTTTTGTTTTTTTGATTCGCTTATCGGTTTTTATATTACTCATGATACGGCTCCTGTCTGTAAGCTGAATATGGTTCCTGTCTGTAAGTCGGATACGGCTCCTGTGTGTGAGCTGAATATGGTTCCTGCCTGTAAGTCGGATACGGCTGCTGTATGTAATTCGACATTTTATGACAAAAATGTTGCTTATAGGACAAATCGTCAGATGATTGACCATAGAAATCAATGATTGTTTCCATTATAATATACATGTGTGGAATAAATCAAGAAAATACATTAAAAAGCAAAACAGAAAACGGGGTTCATACAGTTGACCGGTCCGCTTACAGGGAAGAGGCATTCCGGAAGTGGCAGCAGACGGCAGGCGGTGTATGAATGATGGACAGGATCATCTGTTTTCGGTTTTATCTGGGGAAGGAGTACCATTAATGGTTAAAATTTTTACGGATTCATGTTCGGATCTGACCAAAGAGCTGAGAGAAAAATACGACATAGAATATTGCCGGATGAACACGATCATAAAGGGAAAAGAACAGCCGGCGAGTCTGGACTGGGAGTATTACACACCGAAAAAGTTCTATGATTTTATGCGTGGCGGAGAACGAATTACGACAACACAGGTTCCGGCGCAGGAATTTGAAACAGAATTTACAAAATGGCTTGAAAAAGGCTGTGATATTGTCTATATCGGCTGTTCGTCTGTCTTGTCCGGATCAGTAGAGATGGGCAGAGTGACGGCGGAAGCACTGCTGAAACAATATCCCGAACGGAAAATCTTTTGTATCAATTCTCTTAACGCCTGTATGGGCGAGGGGCTTCTGGCAATTAAAGCGGCAGAATACCGTGATCAGGGATTCGGTGCGGAAGAGATTGCCGAAAAAATTGAAGCGGTCAGAAATAACGTCAACCAGTTCTGCACGGTTCACAGTCTGGAAGCTCTCAGGCGTGCCGGAAGAGTGAAGGCAACCGCCGCTTTCTTTGGCAATCTGCTTGGTGTCAAACCGATTATTATTTCCAATAAAGACGGCAATAATGAGCCGATCAAGAAAGTGAAGGGACGTATCAACTCCATGCGGGAAATTGTCCGACTGACGGCTGAAAACATTGTCGAGCCGGAAAACCAGACGGTATATATCTGTCATGCGGATTCCCCTGACGATGCGTCCGAGCTTGAAAGAATGCTGAAGGAAAGCATTCCCGGCGTCAAAACCTATACCTGCTATATCGGACCGATTATCGGCGCTTCTATCGGACCGGACGCAATCGCTCTGCTGAGCTTTGGCGAGAACGTGGAGAAGTTTTCTGTATGAGTGTGGTGGTTCTGGCGATCTGTGCGGCGGTTTCTTACCTGATTGGCGGATTGAACAGCGCTATCATTCTGTCAAAGCTTGTGTATGGTGAGGATATACGGACAAAGGGCAGTAAAAACCCGGGCTTTACGAATTTTAAGCGTGTTTACGGCGGCGGTATCATCAGTTGGTCGGTGATGCTGCTGGATATCCTCAAAACGGTGCTGCCGGTGTTGCTGAGCGCAGTGCTGACGGAAAACCTCTACGGACTGTGGCAGACAGGCGCTGCCGTGTCGGGATTATTCTGTACGATTGGGCATTGTCTGCCGGTATGGTATGGCTTTAAGGGCGGAAAAGGCTTTTTAACAGCGATGACTACGCTCTGGGTAATTGACTGGCGGTGCGGCTTGACTGCTTTCATCGTGATGGCTGTTTTACTGCTGACAATGAAGTATATGTCGCTGGCAACCATAGCAGGACTGGTCACGGGTGCTGTGGTTCTGGCGGTATTGCATTTGGGAACGAATCCTGCTTGTGTGATTCTCTATTTGCTGTGCGTATCTCTGATGGTGTTCAGACACAGGGAAAATATTAAAAGGCTGAAAAACGGTACGGAATCTAAATTTTCACTGAAAAAGAAGCAATCCTGAAACAATCATACGAAAACGTGTCAACTTACTGTCACAAACACAAGGGGAAAAACAATAATAGAACAACAAAAGAACAACAAAAGAACAACAAAAGAACAACAAAAAAGCTTCGCCAAGTCTATGAACAGGCTTGAGCGAAGCTTTTTCTTTTTGTATGTTTCGTGAATTTTGCGGGAACTGAAAGACTTGCTTGCTCTATCGTTTGTCTGAAACATGAGCAAAACTTTTCACTTGTATGCTTCGTGAGTTTGTTGTGAACCTCGTCAATCGTCCGGTTGCGGAACTGAAGTTGAGAATCAGTATGATGTGAGTGAGCGACAGCGAACGACAGCGGACGACAGCGGACTTGTCCTGTGCGGTCACGCACCCGGTTGGCTGCGGAATAGAATGAACAGATTTGTATAAAGTGAGTGAGCGACAGCGAACGACAGCGGACTCGTCCCGTGCGGTCACGCACTGACAGCGGAGGCACTCCGCCAAGGGGACGCCCTCTCTTGCAGGGCGTCCCCTCTCAAAAAACAGTCCACCGGACTGCTTTTTGATTCACCCCTTGCCGTGCGCCTGTCGTTAGAGTGTTTCGCTGCCTGCGGGCAGCGAGTCAGTGGGGCTTTTGCGTAAAAGCCCCCCCGACACCCCCGA
>JBGUWM010000132.1:0-2924 GCA_045221175.1 Acutalibacteraceae bacterium
TCCACATAATACTGCGGTACGATGCCGTTGTTTTTGACTCTGGTCTTGCTGAGAAAATCGGTGGTGTAGGTTTTCTGAAGCAGGGCATCACCGATGTACTTCTCGTTACGGAGGATTTTGTTGATGGTCGAGGTGTGCCATCTGGTTTTGCCCGCTCCGGTCAGAATGCCGTCCCGCTCAAGTCCGGCCTTGATTTTGTCCATGCTGTAGCCTTCCAGATATTCCCGGTAGATGCGCTTTACGGTTTCAGCCTGAACCGGATCTATGATCAGATTGCCGTCAGCATCCTTGGTGTAGCCGAGAAAGTGATTATGGTTCACCTGCACCTTGCCTTGCTGGTAACGGTACTGAAGTCCCAGCTTGACGTTCTGGCTTAAGGACTGCGATTCCTGCTGGGCGAGTGAAGCCATAATGGTAATCAGAACCTCGCCCTTGGCATCAAGCGTGTTGATTCCTTCCTTCTCGAAGTAAACAGGAATGTTCTGAGCTTTGAGCTGTCTTATGTATTTAAGGCAGTCCAAAGTATTTCTGGCAAAGCGGCTGATGGACTTGGAGATTACCATATCAATTTCACCGGCCATACAGGCTTCAATCATTCTGTTAAACTCGGTTCTGTTCTTTGTGTTGGTGCCGGAGATGCCGTCATCGGCATAGATCCCCGCAAGAGTCCATTTAGGATTATTGCTGATGTACTCGGTATAGTGCTCCACCTGAGTTTCATAACTGGTGGCCTGCTCATCAGTGTCGGTGCTTACTCGGCAGTAGGCCGCAACGCGCAGTTTCGGAGTTTCTTCAATACGGGCTTTGCTTTTTGTTCTGTGCGGATCTGCCGGTATAATCTTTACGTTAGCCATTCGTTTTCTCCTTAACTCTAATCAAGGAGTATTGGTATTCAGCCACTTCAGCCGGAGTACCTTTGTGCAGGCTGTCCTTATCTGAAAAGAAGAATTCAGCCGGTGCGGTTTTGGGTACCTTCGGCTTAAGAAGATTGGTACGGCTTAACGCCTTCATACGTCGTTCCCTTTCCTGTAAAGTTCGAGAATAGGTTTCTTCATCAATGAGAGGCGGATAAAAATCGTCTCCCAGATAACGGCGGTTCTGCAGAATTCTGCTGACGGAGCTTGCCGGAAGCTTAAGACCGACTTTCTCCGCAGAGGCACACAGGGACATACCATCAAGGTAATTACGGTAAAGTTCTCTGACAATTATGGCTTCTTTCTCATCAATAACCGCCTTGCCATTAACAATTCTGTAACCGAGAGCTGTATTCCTCATTCAATTTCCTCCTTTAGTGTAAGACCGCATTTAAGTTCAAAACTGATTTCGTTTCGGGTTACTGCAGTAATGCTGTTAACAAATCTGCTGAACACTTCGTCACTGAAGTCAGTGAGCATTTCGCTGTAAGATGCAAAGGCGATAAGCTCTGAGGTTTCTCTAATAACGGAGCATTCACCTTTGGAATTCTGTTTGATGGCGTTAAGCTCAGTCCTGCATCTTGCTGCTCTGGCTTTCAGTTCGTTGTTTTCCTGATTGAAAAGAACCTGGTCGATGCACCCCTGCGCCATCAGCATGGTGATGGTATTCTGCTGTTCGGCAATATCTGAAATCTGCTGTTCAAGAGCGCTGATTCTCTGCATATCCTTGTTTTCAGAGTTTCCCTTTAATGCTTTGAGGTAGGGCATCAGAATGGTCTCTTTGGCAAAGATGAGCTTGTTCATCATGGTTAAAAATGCAAACTTTACCGTCTCATCCCTGACGAACTTCATGGAGCATCTGCTTTTGTCTCGGAGGTGGGTACTGCAGCACCATGCAGCATAACTTCTGCTTGATAAGGAATGGTGAATCCGGTGTTTGAAAATACCGCCGCATTCTCCGCAGACGATTTTTCCTGACAGGGCACTGCGGTCTAAGAATTTTGCTTTTGCTCCCGGTATGCCTTTTTCTGAAGCTCGCTGAGCAATAATGGCGGCAACTGCTTCAAAATCCGCTCTGCTGATAATGGCTTCATGGTGACCATTGCTCCGGTATCTAGTTAGGTAGCCTTTGTTGAGGTGCCGGCAGAAGGAGTCATCCGTAAAGGTTTTCTGAAAAACCGCATCTCCGATGTAAAATTCATTTCTCAGAATCCAGAATACCGTTGTAGAGCTCCATTCATTTTTTCGTATGGGCGGAACTCCATCACTGTTTAACCCCTTTGCGATGGTATAAGCTCCTTTGCCAGCCAAGGCTTCGGCAAAAATACGTTTTATAATATCTGCCTCATCAGGAATTATGACAATGTCTTCACCTTCTCTTTTGTAGCCGTAAGGTAAAGAGCTTGATTTGAAGGTTCCGTTCTGAAACCTCCGCTCCAAACTCCATTTGCTGTTATTTGAAATTGAGCGTGATTCATCCTCGGCCATTGAGCTGAGAATTGACAGAATAAGCTCTCCCTCCATCGAACCGGTATTCAGATTTTCCTTCTCAAAGTAAATCGGAATGTTGAGTCTCAAAAGACTTCTCACCAAATCAATACAGTCCGTGGTGTTTCTTGAAAATCTGCTGATAGACTTGGTAAGGATATAATCAATCTTTCCTGCCCTGCAGTCTGCCATCAGTCTCTGCAGTTCCGGTCTTCTGTCCGACCTGGTTCCGGATATCCCTTCATCGAAGTAAATCCCGGCAAGCTCCCAGTTATCCTGCAGACGGATGTAATTTTCATAATGTGATTTCTGCGTTTCCAGACTTTCAAGCTGGGCATCATAGTCAGTGGATACTCTGCAGTATGCAGCCACTCGCAGTCTGGAGCATTGAACTGACTGATTCTGTTCTATTTTTCTTACTGTTTTCACTGTTCGTCCTCCCTTGTATATAAATCACTCTAATCAACACTTATATCAACTTGTTTTGGAAGTATTTCCTCAAGAAAAGGGTGATACGTCATA
>JBGUWM010000133.1:0-4148 GCA_045221175.1 Acutalibacteraceae bacterium
TAACTATATTATAGCATGCTCTGAGCCATTTATAATTCATTATTCTCATATAGAATTATAAATTTCGATTTAATAAGTGTTTCCTTAGCTACGCACGGAAATAGAGTTATAAAAACTAACAGACAATTGCACAACCATTCGTTATTCTGAACATCTATGTTAACAAACAGAGTCGGAGTCCATTCGGGATAGAATCAGCGGTTATATGTAAGAATTTTCCC
The DNA here is from genome assembly GCA_045221175.1 of Acutalibacteraceae bacterium. Taxonomy (GTDB): domain Bacteria; phylum Bacillota; class Clostridia; order Oscillospirales; family Acutalibacteraceae; genus UBA1213. The sequence goes on from JBGUWM010000133.1 coordinate 222, forward strand.
TTGTGGCTGACCCGACAGGATTGATTTCTCTGCCGCCTCCACAGGAAAATAAATTTTCAAAATTTCAACGTCGACATCAGAGTAAGTCATGCTGATTTGAAATACTTCTTTCCGGCAGGTCAGCAATTTTAGGGAAAGGGTGCTTCTGCCTGCGGTGGACACCTCTTCCGCAGGAAAAGCACTGACCAAACCGACAGGCGTGATAAAGGAATAACGTTTTTTCGCCGTAAAAGGGTTTTCCCGATGTAACTGCACCGACAACATTGATTCCTCTGACGGATCTGTTGTAACTATTGACCGACTTTACAAAATATGCTATACTTTTACCTGAATAATCAGAATGTCTGATCCGAAAGGAATAAGAAAAATGGATATGTTCAAAACAAGACGAATCGTTATAAAAGTCGGTACCTCTACTCTTACCTATGAGAACGGACAGGTAAATCTTCGCCGTCTCGAAATGCTCTGCAAGGTTCTCAGTGACCTTCACAACAGCGGCAAGCAAATTATTCTTGTCAGTTCCGGCGCTATCGGTGTTGGTATGGGTAAACTCAAAATGAAAAAAAGGCCGGATGAAACTCGTTACAAGCAGGCTCTCGCTGCCGTTGGACAATGTGAGCTGATGTTCTTGTATGATAAATTTTTTGGAGAATACAATAATTCCGTCGCTCAGATTCTTTTAACCAAGAATGTTGTAATGAACGACCACTCCCGACAGAATGTAGTCAACACTTTTCAGTCTTTGCTGGAAATGGGAATCATTCCTATTGTGAATGAAAACGATACTGTTGCGATAGATGAACTTGTCGGTGCAAATTTTGGAGATAATGATAATCTGTCTGCTATCGTTGCAGACCTTGTAGGCGCTGATTTACTGGTAATCCTCACAGATATTGACGGCCTTTATGACTCTGATCCCAGAAAGAATCCCAACGCTGTCAAGATTCCGGTTGTATCCCATATTGACGATCAGGTGCGACAAATGGCAGGTGGTTCCGGCTCTAACAGAGGAACCGGCGGTATGGCTACAAAAATTACCGCTGCCGCTGCTGCAACAGGCGCCGGAATCAATTGCTGTGTGATGAGCGGAAATGATCCGCAGAATATTTACAAGCTTCTTGAAGGTCAGCAAATGGGCACTTTATTCACTGCTGCCGAAGGGAAAATTTAATCGGTTATCTTTTAACTCGGAGCAAAGCCCGATGTAAGCTCGCATAACATCGGCTGCATTCATCCAACCACACCGCAGGAGCTTTAGCTCCTCGGGGTTTCAGTGGGGGATTATAACCCCCACTGAAAGTCCGAATGTCCCCCGCCGCCTAAGAGGCGTGGGACATCGGTGATTGGTTATAAATCCGCATGAAAAACGAGGTATACCATGTCATTGATCGAAGTAAAAGAATTATCCCTTGGATATGAAAACAACGTGATTGTCAGCAGCCTGAACTTTTCCGTCAGCCGGGGCGACTATCTCTGCATCGTGGGCGAAAACGGTTCCGGAAAATCTACGCTGATCAAAACCCTGCTGGGGCTGCAGAAGCCTCTTGGCGGAGAGATCGTTTTCGGAGAAGGTCTGAAAAAAAACGAACTCGGCTATCTGCCGCAGCAAACAATCGTACAGCGGGATTTTCCTGCTTCTGTCAGAGAGATTGTTCAGTCCGGCTGTCAGGCAAGATGCGGACTGCGGCCTTTTTATAACAAAGCCGAAAAGCGGCTTGCCGAAGAAAATATGGAGCGAATGGGCATCAAAGAATATGCCTCCCGCTGCTACCGTGACCTATCCGGCGGTCAGCAGCAAAGAGTCCTGCTGGCAAGAGCGCTGTGCGCCACACAAAAGCTTTTGCTGCTGGACGAACCGGTTTCCGGTTTAGACCCGAAAGTGACGGCAGAAATGTACGAACTGATTGAAGGGCTGAATAAAGAAGGTATTACCATCATCATGATATCCCACGATATCGCCGCTGCTGTATGTTATGCAAGTCATATTCTGCATATCGGAAAAAATATGTTTTTCGGAACAAAGGAAGCCTATCAAAGCAGCGATATCGGCAAGCTGTTCATTCTGCAGGGAGGCGGCGAAAACCATGTTTGATACACTGATTCACTATCTGCAGTATCCCTTTGTGCGTTACGCTCTCATTGTCGGGGTACTGATTGCTCTGTGCTCTTCGCTTCTGGGTGTCACACTGGTACTCAAGCGATTCTCCTTCATCGGCGACGGATTGTCCCACGTTGCCTTTGGCGCTATGGCAATCGCCGCCGTGCTGAATCTGACCAATCAGATGCTGATTGTCATGCCTGTCACGATTATCAGCGCCGTTTTGCTTTTACAGGCGGGACAAAACGCCAAAATCAAAGGTGACGCTGCCATCGCCATGATCTCGGTAGGTGCGCTGGCATTTGGCTATCTGCTGATGAATATTTTCTCTACCTCATCCAATCTTTCCGGCGACGTCTGCAGTACACTGTTCGGCTCCACTTCGATGATCACACTCACCATGACAGACGTCATTGTCTGTACAACGATTTCCGCAGTAGTGGTAACGGTATTCCTTCTGTTCTATCACAAGATTTTTGCCGTTACCTTTGACGAAGGATTTGCGGCGGCTGTCGGCACCAGAACCAAGCAATATAATCTGCTGTTAGCTGTCATTATTGCGGTAGTGATCGTCCTTGCGATGAATCTGGTGGGATCGCTGATGATTTCGGCACTGGTTATTTTTCCTGCCATTTCTTCCATGCGTATTTTCAAAAGCTTCAAGTCCGTCACTATCTTCTCTGTTATCTTGTCGGTCATTTGTGCCGTTGCCGGCATACTGATCTCCATTCTGGCAAGCACCCCTGTCGGCGCAACTATTGTAGCGGCAAACGTAGCTGCTTTTTTGCTGTGCAGCATTACAGGATTGTTTCTCAGACGGGCATAATGATTACCGCAGCAATCCCTCATACCGCCCCGGTCTCCCTCAAGCCGTCGGAGTATCGGCGGCGGTTTTTTGTTGAAGTTTTTTGTTGAAGTTTTTGAAGGGCTTGTCGGAAGTTTTATCGAAGGATTGATTGAATAGATGATAACTGTTATGACGCTGTTCTGTTTCTGAAAAGACAGGCAACCGTGTTTATTGTGGCAGAAGCTCTTAAAGATCATGCCAAAAAGCACTGAAACGCCGCCGACCTCTTTCCTGTGCAAAGAGGTCAGCGGCGTTTTTATGACAACCTTTTATTTTTGATATATCCTTGTAATCAGATTTTTTCAACAATCAGTTCATCAGAACCGTCTTCAAGAGCATTCCATACATCAAGATGAAAATGACATCCCGGCTGTTCATCTGCCAGAGTCGTCAGAAAGTCTGCCAAGGAAAGCAGTCCCTCTCTATTGGCAGATATCTGCGTTGTACCGTTTTCTGTTTTCACACTGATACAAAAGTCATCATGCCATTTCATTTCCATTTTCATCACTCCGCTTTACATTCCGCCGTAAAAACGCTTTTGCGGGTCAGTCTTGTTTTTGATGCAGCGATAATCACACCGGAGATAGCTGTTCTGTCCGGAACCATTCCAAAACCGGCAAAGTATGTGATATGCGCCGGTCAGGTGATTCTGAACGGTTACAAGAAAGTTATCTCTGTCCCTTCAATGCGTCACCGTCAATCGCAGAGAAAACAAGCAGTTAAAAAGCCGGAAGGAAAAAACTGTCAACTGTCTGCCGGCGGTTACGGTTCATAGCGTGCAGCCGAAACTGCCAGTTTTTCTTCTGCGAGCTATTCATTTGCAGACATTGATGACCGTTTATCCTGAAATGAAAAAAAACGTGTCCGGCAACTCTCTTTTCTTTCAGGCGCTGAGCATTTAACTCGGAGCAAAGCCCGATGTAAGCTCGCTTAACATCGGCTGCGACGAGGCAAACTCACCGCAGGAGCTTTAGCTCCTCGG
>JBGUWM010000134.1:0-28128 GCA_045221175.1 Acutalibacteraceae bacterium
CGAGGAGCTAAAGCTCCTGCGGTGAGGTTGGATCAATGCAGCCGATGTTAAGCGAGCTTACATCGGGCTTTGCTCCGAGTTAAAAAACAGGGATAACACCTGTTTTCTGATTGATAAAGCGGAACCGGTCTTCATATTCCGCTGTGGTTGATTGAAAGCTTCCGCTCGGATAAGTAGTAGGAACCTCCGGTGCGTGACCGCACTGGACGATTCGCAGGGACGTCCGCTAACGCTCCCTTGATTTCTACAACCAAAAAGCTCAGTCCGCGTATCAGACTCTCTGCAAAACTCTGAACCCGCCGTTAATGTGACTATCGCAGGCAGAAAACTACCCCAAAGGCGGACACGGGGGCAGCGTCACGCTGCCGCACCCGGCAGGCGAGACCCGGGGGACATCGGTGATTGGTTATATTCTCTTTTATCAAAAAATCCGCTGTTTTCTTATCTAAGTAAAACAGCGGACCTTCTCTTATTTTTTTGCTTTTATCTTCTTTTCTGTTCCGTTAAGCAATCTTTTGATGTTATCCTTGTGTCTCCATATAACCAACAGTCCGATCAGTAAGGCTGTTGCCGCTGAAAAAATGACAAACGGCATAGTCGGTGCCGGAAAGGGAGAAAATCCGGAGGTGATACCTTTATAATCAAGGAAACGCCATGTAAAGGCTGTAAATACATACACCGAGAAATTGACCAATGCACACACGGAAATGATTTTTGTTATCATGAATACAATCGCAAAAATCACCAGCGCACACAGCAGTGTTCTCCAGTCTGTCATCAGCATAACCGCAAAGGTCGTGACAACGCCCTTGCCTCCTTTGAATTTGTAGTACACAGGAAAGGTATGTCCTACTACTGCAAACAAACCGGCTATATACATTAAATATCCGCAATACAACTGCGAATGATCTGTATGTACCGTCTGCATCAGCAGCATAGCAGCGCCTACCGATACTATTCCTTTCAGAAAATCTCCGATAAAGGTAATGGCAGCAGGTACTTTTCCTACACATCGCAACACATTGGTAAAACCTGCGTTTCCGCTGCCCATACTGCGGATATCTTTATGTACGACAATTCTTGTTACGATAATCGATGTATTGACACTGCTGATCAGATATGAAATGGCAATCGCCAGTATGATCTGAAGCCAACAGCTTGATAAAAACCCATTGATTTCTTCCACAAATAACACCTCTTGTTTTTACCGCTGATTCTTGTCTCCACGTTCTCTTATGACAAACCGTATCGGTGTTCCCTGCATTCCAAAAGTCTCACGAATCCGATTCTCCAAGTAACGCTGATATGAAAAATGAAACAACTCTGCTGAGTTTACAAAACATACAAATGTCGGCGGTTTGACGCCTGACTGAGTCATATACAGGATCTTCAGTCTTCTGCCCTTGTCAGTCGGCGGCTGTACCCTGGCTACTGCTTCCGCTAAAAGATCATTCAGCGTTCCCGTTGATATTCTCATAGCTGCAGAATTAACGACTGTAACGATCAGTTCAAACAGCCTGTCCAGCCTTTGACCTGTTTTTGCAGAGATAAATACCATCGGTGCGTAAGACATAAATGAAAAGTCCTTTTCGAGCTTGCTGCGATACTCATTCATCGTTCTGTCATTCTTTTCCACAGCATCCCATTTATTGACAACGATGACGCACGCCTTGCCTGATTCATGCGCTAAGCCTGCAATCTTTGAATCCTGCTCTGTAAATCCTACCGTAGCGTCTATCATGATCAGACATACATCGCTTCGCTCCACTGCCATTTTCGCCCTGATGATACTGTATTTTTCAATCTCATCATCAATTCGGCTCTGACGGCGGATACCGGCTGTATCTGTCAGACGGAACTTTCCGTATTGATTCTCTATCACAGTATCTATGCTGTCTCTTGTGGTACCTGCAATGTTGGATACAATGCACCGTTCTTCACCGGTTATCTTATTGACAAGAGAGGACTTTCCTGCATTTGGTCTGCCGATGATCGCCACACTTATTGTATCTTCCTCTTCTTCTCCCTCTTTTTGTTCAGGGAGATATGAAAAGACGGCGTCCAGCAGATCACCCGTACCGTGACCATGAACTGATGACACCTGTATCGGATCCCCAAGACCCAGATTATAGAATTCATAAAAGGCAGGGTCAGGATCACCTACTTTGTCACATTTATTGACGCACAGCACAACCGGCCGATTGCTTTTTTGCAGCATCATGGCTACATCGTGGTCGGTAGCGACTACGCCGCCTGTCAGATCTGTCACCAGCACGATGACATCGGCGGCATCTATAGCAAGCTCCGCCTGACGGCGCATCTGCTTCAGGATGATATCGTCAGAATATGGTTCAATACCGCCGGTGTCTACCAGCGTTATCTTTCTGCCACGCCATTCACATTCCCCGAAGATTCTGTCTCTCGTCACGCCAGGTGTATCGTTGACTATTGCTATTCTTTGTCCTACCAGTTTGTTGAACAAGGTTGACTTTCCTACATTCGGTCTGCCTACGATGGCTACTACAGGTTTTGACATTCTTTTCCCTCCTCATACTGATTTCTCCGTAACAAACAAAACAGAGAAGGATCACTCCCTCTCTGTTTTCTTATGAAATCTTAAGAAGGCTGAATCAAGCCTCTGTTGCAATAACTGTTCTGCCTTTGTACATTCCGCAGTTGCCGCATACTCTGTGAGCGAGCTTCAGTTCGCCGCAGTTAGGACATTTTGAAAGAGCGGGAGCCTCGATTTTCCATACGGCTGAACGCCTCTTGTCTCTTCTTGCTTTAGAAGTCTTTCTCTTTGGTACTGCCATGGTAATAGCCCTCCTTGCATTATGTTCAGTAATTTCATTCCGCTGACAACAGTTCTCTCAGTGCTGCCAGCCGGGGATCTGCTTCTTTTAATTCACAGGAGCATTTTCCCTCGTTTAAATTCTTGCCACACTTCATACATAAGCCTTTACAGCCTTCTTGACACAAGAGCTTTGACGGAAGCTCCAGCAGAATATCGTCCCTGAGAAGGGCGTCTGTGTCCAGCTTATAATCAGGTGCCTCGATATAATCGTCGCCGCTTTCTTCTGTAAGCTGCAAAACGAGAATATGACGGAATTGAAAATGAAAATCTCTGCTGACTTCTGCTGCACATCTGTCGCACCGATAGTCACAGGTAAAACTTACATCAGCCGTAAATTCTACAAAACCGGCATGATTTTCCGCCTTGATGTCGGCAGGAACCTTTTCTCCCCTGAACGCCACCGCAGCTTCTGCTTCTGTCATGTCAACTTCTGTGTGCATGGTGACGGATTCATTCTCGACAAGAAAAACTTTCTTCAGATCAAGAACCATTCTAACCACCTCAACAGAACATTTTCAAATAACCATACCATATTATTATAGTAACTTGTATTTCGTTTGTCAAGGGTTTATATCCAACTTTTTTTATTATCTGTCAGTATATCCATTAGTGTTAATACCCGTGTTCCAGATCACCCTGCAATCACCGGCTGACCTTCAGCATTCGCCGGTATCCTGCTTGTCAGTTTCCGACGGTGACACTTGAGATACGGCTTTTTCCCAGCGTATAAAAGGAGTTTCGGTCATTATAGAGAATTTTTCTTGCGTCGCTGTCGGTGTCTGCCGAGCCCTTTTCCTCTCCGCCCTTGTCATAGACAGTTATCGTTTCTGATGACAGCGCAGCTCTGTCATCGCCTCTCATATCCAACGATACAATCTTGTCCCCTGTGCTGATTTCACAATCCTTATTGCCGCTTGTATCGAACGAGAGAAGATCGCACTCTCTGCCGTCGGGATTTTTGGACAGCGACATAATCACTCCCTGATCTCTCTTCAGCGCATAGGCTGTCAGGTAACGGTCATTATAGGATATTTCCGATTTTGAACCGTTATTGATATCTATGAAAAACAGCTTATTCTCTCCCACTGCAAATGCATTGCCGTTATCAAGATATTTTACATCATAAATATAGGTGTTTTCCACCTCATATTTCTGCATAAAGTTGTCCTGCGTAAAATCCAGAATGTAAATGACTGAAACCATTTCTCCGTTTCTGGCTGAAATACCTGACAAAATTGCCTTTGTCCCGTCTTTGTTGACCGACACCGTATTCATATAATAATCCGCAAAGGAATACTTGAATTTTTCAAGATGATCACTGCGGTAGACAGACAATGCTGCCAGATAGTCTTCGCTTTTGGTCAGCAAAGCATATACCCCGTTCGGAGCAATATCTGCCGCAAAGATTTTTTGCTTTACTGCACCGTTATATTCGATGCTGTCTCTTTTGATGATCGTATAGCCCGTTGCGTCCATATTATAGACAATACCATATCCGGCATTTGTACTCATAATCGGGCTGGCGTAAGAGTGCTGCTTCTCCTGACAGATTCCGGCATTCTTATTGAGTACCGCTATCGTTGTGTCACTGCAATATGCAGGTACTCCGCTGATCAGGTCAAAGTTACAGTCCGTTATAGATGAACCTGTAAAGCCTGTGGGATATCCGTCACCATCTGTCTTACCCAGCAGGTCGTACTGAAACCAGTGCGCTATGTTTTCGGGCGTCAGCTTCTCTAAGTTCAGCACTGCCATGACTGCGATGACCGCCAGAAACAGTATTAAAAACATCTTCAAAAAGCGTTTCGTCAGATTATTAGGCATCGGATCCTCTTCACGGTAATCCTCTATCGGAACATCTTCATAACTCATGTATTTTCTTTTTGCAGCCTTTTTTTCCTGCTTGTTTTCATCATTCTGATAGCGTCCCCTGTTTATCTTCATCTTTTTTCACTCCTCTTCCTTCTTCTGACTACTGTTAATAAAATACACGGTTCAGATATAATCCCTGAGGGGGAGCTGTCGGTCCGGCTGCACTGCGGTCTTTGGCTGCAATCCTCTCCGGTATGCTTTCAGGCGTAATTTTGCCTTGCGCAACCGCAAGCAGTGTTCCTACAATGATCCTCACCATATTATATAAAAAGCCGTCCGCTTCTACAGTAATAATCACCATTTCCTCCTCCCTTTTAACGGAAATATTCTTTATAGTTCTGTGAAAATCTCCCTTTTGACGGTGTGGGTCCACTGTACAGAAAGAAGTAAAATCATGTCTTCCCGTCAGATACTGTGCCGCTTCGTTCATCTTCTCTTCATCAAGCCGATGCCAATAATGCAGCGCATAACCCTCTAAAAACGGATTGCGAACCGGTGCATTATTGATTTTATAGATATATTCCTTCCCTTTGCATGAATATCTTGCATGAAAATCTGCACCAACATCTTCCGCTCTCACCGCAGCAATTGTCGGCGGCAAAAAACGGTTCAGCGCAAGCGGCAGTCTGTCAGCGGGTATTGAATGGGCGGTGTGAAAGCTGATGCAGTACATATTGGCATGAACGCCGGCGTCTGTACGGCTGCACCCCTTAATATCTGTTTTTTCACCGATTACCTGATACAGCGCTTTTTGAAACTGCTCTTGTACGGAATCGGCGTTTTCCTGCACCTGCCAGCCATGGTAGCTTCTGCCGTCATACATTATGGTTACCATCAAATTTCTCATTTTCCGATTCCTCTCTCTTTTATCGCACGGTAGCAGGAAAATAGATATTGCAAAAGATGACCCCTGCAAATATAACCAGCAAGAATAACGACGCCCACAGATCTCTCAGCGAAAAATGCAGCACTTTCATTCTGGTTCTGCCTTTTCCGCCGTTATAACAACGACATTCCATTGCCATGGCAAGGTCATTTGCCCGACGGAACGAGGATACAAACAATGGTATTAGCACCGGAATCAGCGCTTTTACACGCTTGACTACACCTCCGCTTTCCATATCTGCACCCCGTGCCTTTTGCGCATTCATGATTTTGTCTGTTTCTTCCAGCAATACTGGGATAAATCGCAGTGCTATCGTCATCATCATCGCTATTTCATGAACCTTGATATGAAACAGCTTCAGCGGTTTTAACAACCGTTCTATGGCGTCCGTCAGATCGGTGGGTGATGTTGTAAAGGTCAGAACCGAACTGATAAGTACCAGCGTAGCGATTCTGATGATGACAAATATCGCATTATTGATGCCGCCTTCTGTAATACGGAAAAACTGCCATTCCCACAAGACCTCCCCTTTGCCGTAAAAAAGATTAATCAGACCTGTAAAAATCACTACCACCAGAATGACCTTCATGCTCTTCAGGTACAGCCTGAAACTGATCTTTGTCATGAGCACGATCAACATGGAAGTAAGCGTGATCAGCAGCAGCGCCATATAGTTATTGGCTACAAATATAAATACAATAATAACCAGCAGCATCAGTATTTTTGATCGGGCGTCTAATCTATGTATCAATGATCTGCCGGGCATGAACTGCCCCAGCGTTATATCTCTTACCATGGAGATTCCTCCTTTTACCTGTTAAGACTGTCCATCATTCTGCGTGCTGTGACGCTGTATTGACCAGCTCGTTGAATCCCTGTTCTACTGTAAGTACCCCGGTACTCACGGGAATTCCCCTTTTGCGCAGCATCATCATGATTTTCGTGACCTGCGGTACCCGCAGCCCCATTTTTTCCAGCTCTTCTCCACGAGAAAATACCCTCTCGGTGGTATCCAGCATCTCTTTTCTGCCTTTATTCATTACCAATATTCTGTCTGCAATTCTGGCGATATCTTCCATACTGTGAGACACCAATAACACCGTGTTCTTTCTCACCTGATGATATGCCTTGATCTGCGATAAAAGCGCATCTCTCCCCAGCGGATCCAGTCCTGCTGTGGGCTCGTCAAGAATCAGTACGTCCGGATCCATCGCAATGACTCCCGCTATGGCTGCCCTGCGCTTTTCGCCTCCGGACAGATCAAACGGTGATCTTGTCATATATTCTTCCTTCAATCCGACAAAATCCGCCGCAGCTTTCACTTTTTCGGCTATTTCTTCTTCGCTTAATCCCATATTTTTCGGCCCGAATGCAATATCCTTCTCTACCGTTTCCTCGAACAACTGATACTCCGGATACTGAAATACCATTCCGACCTTAAAGCGTACTTCACGTATCTTCTTCGGCTCTTCCCAGATATCTTTTCCGTTCAACAGAATTTTCCCTTCCGTGGGGCGGAGCAAACCGTTCAGAAGCTGCACAAGTGTTGATTTTCCTGATCCTGTATGCCCGATAATTCCTACAAATTCGCCTGCTTCTATTGAAAAGCTGACGTCGGACAGCGCTGTTTTTTCAAAACTTGTTCCCGCTCCGTAAACCAGTTTCAGATTTTCCACTTCTAAGACAGACATGTACTCTCTCCTTATCACACTCTTCGTTTTACCGGACAACATGATCCTTTAACAAGTTATACAATGCATTGACACATTCTTCTTCATTCAGAACGCACTCAGGCAAATCAAATCCGCAACTTTTTAATTTGTGATTCAACTCCGTTGCCTGCGGCACGTCCAGCCGATGCTGTTTGAGTACCTCTACATTGGCAAATACTTCTCTCGGTGTTCCTTCCAAAAACACGTTGCCGTCGTCTATCATTACTACCCGGTCAGCTAATACCGCTTCCTCCATATAATGTGTAATCAGAATGATCGTGATGCCCCGCTCACGGTTCAGCTTTGTCACCGTACTGATAACTTCGTCCCGTCCCTGAGGGTCAAGCATTGCAGTCGGTTCGTCCAGTACAATACACTCCGGCTCCATCGCTATGATTCCTGCTATCGCTACCCTTTGCTTCTGTCCTCCTGACAGCTTGTCCGGAGAATGCTTACGATACTCGTACATATCGACAGCCTTCAGCGACTCGTCAACTCTTTTCCGGATTTCTTTTGATGGAATTCCCAAGTTTTCGCAGCCAAAGGCAACGTCTTCTTCGACAACTCCGGCAACAATCTGATTATCGGGATTCTGAAGTACAAGCCCTACCCTTTTGCGGATATCAAATAAGTGCTCATCGTCCTTGGTGTTCATACCATCCACTGTAATATCTCCCCTTGTCGGAAGATAGATAGAATTGAAATGCTTTGCCAAGGTGGATTTTCCGGAACCGTTGTGTCCCACTATCGCTACAAATTCGCCTTTCTGAATCGTCAGATCAATTCCTTTCAGCGCATACAACGCTTCTTCTGCAGATTCTGACTCATCATACTGAAAGTATACATCTTTTACTTCTATGAATTCTCCCATTTCCGCTGTCCCTCCGTTATGATCCCTCGTTGGATTATTTCTGCCAGATTGCGGTGCTGCCGCAGGGCAGTGTCAGACCGCTTTCTGTAACATGAAGCCCGATCTCCGAGCTGGATACGCTTCCTCCGAAACGCTTTTGAAGCATGACACCCAACAGATATTCCATGACTGACGGCGACAAACCCGTAGTGTATGAATTCAGTATAAAAAACAGTGCATTTTCTGACAATATCGGCAGACACAGCTCTACAAGGGAAAATAACTGTTCCTCTAATTTCCATACTTCACCACCCGGACCTCTGCCGTATGAGGGCGGGTCCATAATGATTCCGTCATATTTGTTCCCCCTGCGCTGTTCACGCTGAACAAACTTGACGCAATCATCAACCAGCCAGCGCACAGGCTTGTCTGCCAGTCCGCTGAGAGCCGCATTCTCTTTCGCCCACTGTACCATTCCTTTGGAAGCGTCTACATGAGTGACAGATGCGCCTGCCTGCAAACAGGCTAACGTGGCAGCTCCCGTATAAGCAAACATATTCAGTATTTTGACCTGTCTGCCGGCTTTTTTTATCTTTTCAGAGGCAAAATCCCAGTTGACTGCCTGTTCCGGAAAAACTCCCGTATGCTTGAAGCCCATCGGTTTGATACCGAAAGTAAGCTCATGATAATGCAGCTTCCACTGCTGCGGAAGCTTCTGATAATACTGCCACGCTCCGCCTCCGCTGTTGCTGCGCAAATAACGAGCATGGGCTTTTTTCCAGAATGAGTTTTTCCTCGGCGTCTTCCAGATGATCTGGGGATCCGGTCGAATCAGCACAATATCTCCCCACCGCTCAAGCCTCTCTCCGTCTGAGCAGTCTATCAGTTCATAATCTTTCCACTGTGCCTCTCGCATACTGTTCCCTCCGTATGATATCTCTTTTTTTAACAACAAGCCCAATCATAAAACACATTTGTAAAATTAAGATTGGCAAGATCTTTTTCCGAAATAAAAAACTGACAGTTCCCGCTGTCTCCAAACATCAGACCTGCATTGTCGTCACAGTCAAGCTGCAACAGCAATACCTTCTTCTCTCCTGTTTCATAACACTCAACAGGATTCTGCACGAATGAAGGGTATCCTCCTATTCGTGAGCTGCCGTCATATAACAGCTCAAATATCTTGTCTTCGTCCTCTTTATGCGCCCTTTTGACGATCTCATAAAACCCTTCTACCGTAGATGACACCGGCATCTGTTCTGGCTCGAATGTGATTCTGCATTCCTTTTCATAGGGCAGATTTTCGTTTTCCGTCTGCAATTGAGCAGGTTTTTCTGTCAGCAAAACACCTTTACAGCAATCTGCACTGTCAATGTAAATAACCTTACACGGTTCTTCGTACCCATAGCAATCATTATCGGCAATATAGAACTGCAGAATTCCCGTTTGCGGAAACCCTTTAAGCTTCGGCATCTCTTCGAGATTGATCTGCGCCAAAAACATCATTGGCTTTTGATGAGCATCTCTTGGATAATCTTCTGCACTCTTCAGATAGGGACAACCGCCCAACTTGCTTTCCCAAGGCTTGGTATCAGATGGCGTAAAGTGCAGTACGTTTGACGGAAGCAGCGTTTGATTGATGGTTTCTTTCAGATACTGTAGATTTTCCGGTAGTTCAAACATGGTCAAAAAACCTCTCTTTACAGAAATATATTGTGCAGAGCAGTCATTTTCTGCCCTGCACAAACACTGATCATTATTCTTTATTCCAAATTCTATTATCTTTACTCAAAGATCTGTTTTTCCAGCTCGATGGTTCATTATCTTCAACGATGATGTTTTCCATATCAATCGGCGCATAAACAGTCTTATAAGACTGCTTTGTATATCCAACAGCCTGCAAGATATCTTTGGAAATGATCCATCTTTTGTAAAGCAGTTTCTTCAGCGCCGCTGCCACCCTTTGTTCGTTATATTCATATAACGTACCATCTGACATGATATCCTCCAGGCTAAGGGAATCATAGGTTGCCAAAATAATATTATAAACTTTATCTACTATGTTTGCTTTAACGTCACTGCTCAAGTTAACTAAAGGATACTTTTTCGCTACTTCTGTAAACACTGTCTTATCAACATGATATTCGTCAACAGAAAACTGCTCATCAACAGCCGCAATCTCACGATTGCGAAGCGCATTTATTTCGGTAAGCTCTTTGGATAGTATTGTTATTTCTCTATTCAACTCAGCCAACTCTCTGTCAGCACAGTTAACTATTTCCATGCTAAGAGGCTCTCCCATTCTATCCTTGATCCCACTGATGCTTGCTTCACATTCATTCAGCTTTTTCCTCAGTTTACTCGTCTGAGGACCGTATTTCTCATCAATCGCATTGATTGCTTCTGTATATTCCGTAGAATAAAATTCAACACGCTTCAGCAATTCCTTTTTAAATGCCTTGCGAGTGTTGAGAATCTCTGAACGCCACTGCATCATCGGCATATTACGCATTTCAATTTTGGCGCACATTCCCAATACTTCCATCAGCTTTTGCTTCTCTTCTCCACGGCAAAAAATCAGCGCCTTTTTAATGTAATAATTCTTTACTGCTTCCCGTTTGATAGCACACAGCTCTTCGATGACAGAAACTCCCAACTGCGCCATTCCTTTTCCAAGGTACGCTTCTCCAAGCCACGGCAGTATATCCAGCACCTTTTCATAGTTTTCTGCTGCTTCTGTATAAAATCCATCTGCAAGATACATTCTGGCTCGAAATAGATACGGTTCTGCCCTTGCTACTTTTTCTTCTTCCGTTTCATCTTCAAACGGCAACATATAATTCATTCCGCAGTAAATACATTTCGCATAGATTCCGTTTGCATCAATCTTTAACGGTGCAGCACACATTCTACAAGCCAAGGTTCCCAATGAGTTTCCTCCTTACACATTCGACTCTGCATACATTTTTCCTATGTTCAACAATTGTCCCGATAGCAGTCTATCGGGACTGCCCTATGGATCATTTATTTCTTTACTTCAAGTACAGCGCCCCGGTTACCCGATGTTACCAGTGAAGCATATCTTGCAAGATAGCCCGTTGTAATCTTCGGCTCTCTGGGCTGCCACTTTGCTTTTCTTGCGGCAAGCTCTTCGTCACTGAGTCTGACGTTGATGGTGTTCGCATTGATGTCAATCTCGATGATATCGCCGTCCTCGATCAGTGCAATAGGACCTCCTACTGCTGCTTCGGGGCTGACGTGTCCAATGGAAGCGCCTCTTGTGGCTCCGGAGAATCTGCCGTCTGTGATCAGCGCCACTGTGCTGCCCTGCCCTCTGCCTATAATGGCAGAAGTCGGGTTGAGCATTTCTCTCATGCCGGGGCCTCCCTTAGGACCCTCATATCGAATAACAACAACGTCTCCGTCGCTGATTTTACCGCCGTTAATGGCTTCCATAGCATCTTCTTCGCAGTCAAATACTTTTGCGGGACCTTCATGTCTGAGCATTTCGGGTGCTACGGCTGAGCGCTTTACAACGCAGGAATCAGGCGCAAGATTTCCTCTGAGAACCGCTATTCCGCCGGTCTTGCTGTAAGGATTCTCTACAGGACGAATGATTTCCGGATTCTTATTTACTACGCCCTTGATGTTTTCGGCTATCGTCTTGCCTGTGCAGGTGATCAGATCTGTTTTCAGCAGACCGAGCTTATTTACCTCATTCATAACAGCATAAATGCCGCCTGCCTCATTCAGATCCTCCATGTAAGTTCTTCCTGCAGGAGCAAGATGGCACAGGTTCGGTGTATGAGAGCTGATTTCATTAGCAATATCCAGATTCAGCTCTATGCCGCATTCATGCGCAATTGCAGGCAGGTGCAGCATACTGTTGGTGCTGCAGCCCAACGCCATGTCCATTGTCAGGGCATTACGGAAAGCGTCCTCTGTCATGATATCACGGGGTCTGATGTTTTTCTTTAACAGCTCCATGATCTGCATACCTGCGTGTTTGGCAAGCTGGATTCTCTCGGAATAGACTGCAGGTATCGTACCGTTTCCTCGCAAACCCATTCCCAGAACTTCTGTCAGACAGTTCATTGAATTGGCTGTGTACATGCCGGAACATGAACCGCAGGTAGGACATACTTTGTTTTCATATTCATTCAGCTCTTCGGCTGTGATTTTGCCGGAATTGTACGAACCAACTGCTTCAAACATACTGGAAAGACTGGTTTTACAGCCTTTAACCCTTCCGGCAAGCATCGGACCGCCACTGACAAAAATTGTCGGTATATTCAGTCTTGCCGCAGCCATCAGCAGTCCAGGTACATTCTTGTCACAGTTCGGAATCATGACAAGTGCGTCAAATGCATGCGCAAGCGCCATCGCTTCCGTAGAATCTGCGATCAGGTCACGGGTAACGAGAGAATATTTCATGCCCTGGTGTCCCATGGCGATGCCGTCACAAACTGCTATCGCAGGAAACACTACCGGATTGCCGCCTGCCATGGCAACACCCGTCTTAACGGCATTTACTATTTTATCAATGTTCATATGACCGGGAACTATCTCGTTATATGAGCTGACGATACCGATCATGGGCTTTGCTATTTCTTCATCTGTCATGCCGAGCGCACGCAGCAATGAACGCTGAGGTGCACATTTTGAACCTTCATGGATTGCGTCACTTTTCATCTTGATTACCTGCCTTTTTTTATTTTGAATGCCGCTTTATTTACGGCATGAAACCGTTCCTTTATTCAGGTTTCATATATACGCTATTATTATAAGTTTTTCTGTATTTATTGTCAATCTTTTTATTTATACATCCCCCTCGGTACAAACACTTCGACATACGTTTTTTTGTTTTCGTTACTTTTTCAATAGATTTCCTATCTTTTATACTTGTTTTTTCTTGTCTTATCCACTCATGGAGTGTTTTTATAAACGATGGGCTCTTTCCGTATTCAGCCGACAGTTTGTTTTTAGTGCGTATTCGTATTGATGATAAAGACTAAGCCGTCCTTTCAAATCCTGCCGGAAGGTGTTATCCCTTTGCAATCATCATGTGGGATTTTTCACCCCTCTGTTTGGTTTTTCCTTTCCACGCCATTCTTTTAGACTTATAGAGTGGCTTCTTCCTTGTCATACTCTTTTCAGCGGTATTTTTTGTATTTTTATTTGACGATTACTTCTTGATAGAGTATAATGATGGCGTACGCTCCGATTGTGTTATTCATTTTTCGTTATTCCAAGCCGGAAGCATACTGAAAGGAGCCGCATAATGCTATGATCCATCTCAACAATATCTCCAAGATTTATCCTAACGGAACGGAAGCACTGAAAAAAATATCTCTTGACGTAAAAGACGGAGAATTTGTTTTTATAGTCGGTCCCTCCGGCGCAGGTAAAAGTACTCTGCTTAAAATACTGATTCGTGAGGAAAAAGCCACCTTTGGCAGTATTTCTGTGAACGGCTATGACCTGATGAAGATTCGCAAAAGAAAAATCCCCTACCTCCGCCGTACTATGGGTATCGTTTTTCAGGATTTCAGACTGATTGATAAAATGACGGTCTTTGATAATGTTGCTTTCGCTATGAGAGCTATCGGAACCTCTGAAAAAATCATTAAAAGACGAGTTCCTGCCATTCTCAGAACTGTCGGGCTGGAGGGTACTGAAAACCGCAGACCCAATGAACTTTCCGGCGGTGAACAGCAGCGTGTGAGTCTTGCAAGAGCTTTGGTCAATCGTCCCGATCTGCTGATTGCCGATGAACCTACCGGCAATATCGACCCGGAACGCTCTTTTGAAATTATGAAAATGCTGACGGCTATCAACAAAAACGGTACAACTGTCATCATCGTCACACACGAACACGAACTGGTTAAAGCTTTCGGCGGCAGAGTAATCCGTATTGCCGACGGTGAGATCACTCTCGATTCTATGATTTCTCCTTCCGCTCCCGATCAGGCTTTTTCTGAAGCTCCCGAACAGTCCGAATCTCTTGATAA
This sequence comes from Acutalibacteraceae bacterium, assembly GCA_045221175.1. GTDB lineage: Bacteria > Bacillota > Clostridia > Oscillospirales > Acutalibacteraceae > UBA1213. The sequence goes on from JBGUWM010000134.1 coordinate 14,186, forward strand.
GGAGGAAAATCATCTATGAAGCTTTCTGCTATGGGCTACTTGCTGAAAGAAGGTTTTAAAAACATCTGGAACAATCGTATGATGTCCTTAGCGTCAGTTATCGTTCTGGTCTCTTGCCTGATAATTACCGGAACCGCAGCCCTTATTTCGTTTAACGTTAATGAACTGATCTCAAACATCGGCGATGATAACCAGCTTACTGTCTATCTGAAGCCGGAGTTCTCCGATCTCGATTCCGTAAAACTGGGACCCCAGCTTTCCTCTATCCCTAACATTGAAAGCTATCGCTTTGTTTCCCGTGACGATGTTCTCAAAGACTATAAAGATACACTCGGCGAAGGTATCTATGAATCCATGCAGGGCAGCGGCAATCCGTTTGGAAACGAGTTCAGAATTACACTGAAGGATCTTGCCAGATATCAGGAAACAGTCAACACGATTAAAAAACTGGACGGGATTGATCAGGTCAGTGACCGCAGCGACATTGCAGGAAAACTGACTAAACTCAACTATTTTGTAACTGTTGTTGGTTTATGGGTAGTATTGATTCTTGCCGTCGTGACCTTGTTCATTATCTCCAATACCATTAAAATGACAATGTATTCCCGTCGCTTTGAAATCAGTATTATGAAATCCGTCGGCGCTACAAATGCGTTTGTCAGAATACCTTTCATGATCGAAGCCACCGTCATCGGACTGCTCTCCGGTTTGTTGTCCTCAGCAGCCATTATCGCTCTATATGAACCCGTTAGAACGGCTGCCGGAAATGTGATCGGTATGATTCGTTCGTCAACTTTGGCTGTTTCTCAGATATGGCTCCCTACCTTGCTCAGTATGTCATGTATCGGTATCCTCATCGGTCTGATTGGCGGTTTTATCTCTATTACCCGTTATCTGAATAAGGAAGGAGGCGCTATCCTTGGCAAATAAACCTTTTTGTCGGCTCACCGCTCTTGTTCTGACAGTTACCCTCGCTTTAAGCTGTTCCCTTCTGACCTCTGCTGATGAAGACTCCCTTGTTTCCGAAGAAGAAAGTTCTTCCTCCCTCAGCGAGGAAACCTCTGAGGATTCAACCGAGGAAAGCTTTAATGTAGAAGATAATTCCCGTATTCGAAACGAGCTCAAGGAAGAAAACAGCAGTATCAAAGAAAAAATCAAACTAACCGAAAAGGAAATCAAAGACAAGGAAGAACAAAGCAAACAGCTTCAGGCTCAGATTGGCGAACTAAGCGCAAGCATAAAAGCAAGCAATGAAACCATTCGTACACTCAATGCCGAAATTCTTGACAAACAGGATCAGATCGAACAGAAAAAAGCTGAAATTGAAAATGTCCTTGCACTCCTTCGTGTTCGTCTCAGAGCGATCCATACTTCCGGCGATACTTCATCTCTTGAAATTATTCTCGGGGCAAAAAGCTTTGAGGATTTTATTGATAAAACCGAAATGATTAAAAATATGGCTGAATATGACAACAGTCTGATTCGTTCTATTCAGGGACAGGCTGATATCATTGCCCGTGAACAAAAAGATCTTCGTCAGAAAAAGTCCGCAGTAGAAGCGGAAAAAGTATCACTGGAAAAAAATAAAGAAAAAATCAACGCTCTCCTTGAGGAGAATACCAAGCTCATTCAGGAGCTGATGACAACTAAAAATGATCTGCAGAACGAAAAGAAAGAAAACGACGCGAAACAGGCTGAACTGAAAAAGGCATTGGACGCTTACCGGAAAAGGCAGGCTGAAAAAAACAATACCGAAATTGTTGTTACTCCGGATTCCGACGGATCTTATGTCTGGCCTTGCCCCGGCTTTACCTACCTTACATCAACCTTCGACGAATGGAGAGGGGTAAACAATCACGGCGCTCTCGATATTGCAGAAGCGGGTATCTACGGTGCCAAGGTTGTTGCCTGCAGCGACGGTGTTGTTTTCTCAACGTGTGAGAGCTGTACGCATGACTGGGGTAAGTTTTCAAGCTGCGGCTGCGGCGGCGGCTACGGCAACTACGTTATGATTGATCATGGCGGCGGAAAAATTTCGATTTACGGACACCTTTCAGGTGTTACCGTTTCCGTGGGTCAGAGTGTCGTTGCCGGTCAGCTTATCGGCTTTGTCGGCTCTACAGGTTATTCTACAGGCGCTCATCTGCACTTTGAAACCCGTTATAATAACGTCCGCTACGACCCTTTGACAGAGTATTGATTACGCTTTGTATCATTCAGGTTTTATCCCATTACAAAACACACGGTAAAGACTTCAAAATCTTTACCGTGTGTTTATTTTGTTTCATTCCTTCTTTTTACCGGATTTCACTCTTACTGCTGTAAATATCGCTGCGAATATCATCATCCCTGCCATTGATATGATCAGCATGTAATGCTGATCTTTTCCTCCGGCTGCAGGAAGCACATAATCTGATGCACTGTAACTGTTGGTAAATGTTACCCTTATATCAAGGTCGGTAACATCTACCGTTTCGTCATTTGTGGAAAGTTCTCTGAATGTCGTGCGATTCTGTTCAGAATCATCTCTAACGACCGCTCCTTCATTGCCCTTTATCTCATAGGACGAGATATAGTTTTTCTCCGCACGCTCTGTTACGGTATAGTGTGCTCCTACAGGAAGATCCTTCACTTTGGCGGATTCTCCGTGTTTTAATACAATATCCAACTCTGCTGTTCCATCCTGCGTCGACGCAAAACTGTTTTCAGTCGTTAATCCTGCATAAAGCTGTGAGAAGCGTTCTATCGTATATGTTTCAGAGCGCTCAAGTCCGTCAAAAGTGATATGGAACATGAATTCCTGCTTGCTGTATTCGACATATCTCAGATTGCCGTACGTCATGTCTACCATCTTTGTAACAGTCATATCATGCTGTACTTTCGTATTCGTAAATATGACAAGTGCCTCTTCGCCTTCATTGACGGTTTCGGTTTCCGTTGAAAGCTGATGTCCCGCTTCATCATTAGCGCCGGCAGATGATACGATATTGCCCTTACCGTTTTTATCTGTGATTGTATACGACGCCTTATAATCTGAACCCGACTCCGTAATAATGTACTGTGCGCCTGCAGGAAGCTGATAGAAAACCATTTTCTCACCTGCTTTCAGTGCAAAACTGATGGTAAGTCTGCCGTTATTGTCAGCATGATACACTCCAAGAGTGCCGGTCATTATCTGCTCGTTCGGGATCAGCCCCGTCAGCTTGACATTAAAGGTGAATCTGTCCGTGTTTGACGGAGAAGCATTTGCCACGACCTTTTTAATCTCCAGGTTTTGTCGTTTATCAAGCGTATTAGTAAATGTAACCGTTACCTGCTCGTCTTCATCTGCCGTTTCTGAAGCTGTTGATAGCATGGCATTCTTTTCACTGTTCGCCCCCCGGCTTCGTGCTATTTTCCCTTTATTGGCATCGTCTGTTATGACATAGGACGAAATGTAATCCCCTTCGTCCTCGCTGATACGGTAAACAGCTCCTACGGGAATATCCTGAACGGTTATCTCTTCTCCATCCATCAGCGTTACGGATATATCAGCACAGCCGTAAATATCCGTGCGATAGTTTGTTCCGTCAGACAGCATATACTCTTGTTCTCTGTGCATTCCCGACAAATGAATGGTAAAACTATATTCACTTTCGTTTTCATAAACACCTGTGACAAGCTTTTTCAGAGTGACCGATACATATTTCTCCGGTATATCATTTTTTGTATTTGTGAAAACTGCCTGCGCCGTCTCATCTTTTACGATAACGCCGCTTCTCTCACTGGTCTCAGGGGTAAACCCATCCGCAGGCAGTTCGGTTACCAGATAATGATACCCTTCAGGAATACCAGTAAGCGTAATGCTTTCGCCTCCCTTTATCCGTACCCTTGCCTTTCCTGAATGGAACGGTACGGTACCGTACAAAGCAGTATCTGTTAAGGCCTCTCCGCTTTTGTTCGTAATAGTAATATCAAACGCAAAGCTGCGGGACATATCTTCCTCTGTAAGCGCTGTACCTTCGGAAGCAGCAAGCTTCTTCAGGATCGTCAGACTGCCGTATTCTACTACAGGCGGCGGATTCTCTGTGATAGTATTGGTAATGGTTCCTTTCAGATCTTTGACCTTGAGTGCATTATCAATGAGGTTTGATGAAACGTAATGGTCGAGCTCGTCTTCCCATGCATAATAAACAAATGACGGATTCAATCCTGTAAACGTGTATGTCCAGGTGGTATCGTCAATCTTTTCAATGATGCAGCCGCTGTCTGTGGAAACAAATGCAGTTCCGTTAATGAATGACGATGGTCGATAACTAAGGTATCCCTTATGTTCGTCATTATCAACTACAGCGTAAGTCTTATCCACAATACCTCTGTTATACCTTGTCCCGTTTTCCCCTGTTATTCTTTCCGCAGCCAGAAACATATCCGCTGAATTTGCTACATTATCAGTGTTCCACAGGTCGGAAACATATATCGTTTGAAGCTTATTATCATTGAAAAACATAAGGTTCATTATGGTAACATTGTGCGTATCAAAGTTTCTCAGATCCAGCTCTGTCAGTTCACAGCAATCCCTGAACATACTTGTCATTTTAGTGACATTTGCCGTATACATCGAACTTGCGTCAAGCGCTTTAAGCTTTCTGCAGCCATAAAACATATATTCTGTATTCGTGACATGATATGTGTTCAGCTTGCTTATGTCAAGCTCTGTCAACGCACTGCAGCCTAAAAACATATTGCTCATATTCGTTACGTTTCCTGACTCAAAAGCCGTTATGTCCAGATTCTTGAGCTGAGAACAATAAGAAAACATATTACAGAGATTTGTTGCCTTTTCCGTTACAAAATGTTCCGGTAAAATGATTTCTTCCAGCTCATTCATATTATCAAAAATGTAAGAAAAATCTTTTACGTTCGAACCATCAAAGCTTGAAAGATCCAGTCTTTTTATTTTTCTGCAGTCTCTGAACATTGAGTTCATGGTAGTTGATTTTGATGTGTCAAAATGACTGACATCAAGCTCAGTAACGGAACGACAGCCGGAAAACATACAGTCGCATCTCGTTACATTTGAGGTCTTAAAGTTACTTACATCAATTTCTGTTAGAGAATTGCAGCCTTCAAACAATCTTTCAAAACTCTTTACATTTTGCGTATCAAAAGTGCCTGTAGCTAACGTCCTGAGCTTTCTGCAGTTCTGGAACATAAATTTCAGATCATTAGCCCTTGCAGTTATATAATCAGAAGAAATCTTCAATTCTTCCAGCGACTCACAATTACGGAACATATACGAAAAGTCTCCTACCCTTCGTGTATCAAATCCTCTCAGGTCGAGCATCCGGAGTGAATTGCAGCAATCAAACATACTGGCAAATCCCGAAACCTTCGATGTATTAAAGCCTTCTACTGCAAGTTCCTTGACTTTTTCACAAGCTCTGAACATACCGCTCATATTGACCGCATTTGATGTGTCAAAGTTACTGACATCAATTATCTCCAAGCTGCGGCAGTATTCAAACATCGAGCTGAAATGCGTAACATTACTTGTATCAAAGTGCGACAAGTCTACTGCCTTGAGCACCTTGCAGTCATAAAACATCAACTGAAGATACCTTGCCGTTGAACATACAAATCTGTCGCTGAGGATCAGCGTCTCAAGAGCTACGCACTCACGGAACATATAAGCAAAACTGGAAGAACTTGTGTTTGTAAAACTGCTCAGGTCAAGATACTTGAGCTTGTTGCAGTTATAGAAGGTGCTTTCAAACGAACCAACCCTTGATGTATTGAAATTTGACATCGTCAATGATTCGAGTGACATACAACCTTCAAACATAGACGCCATACCGCTCAGTACAGGCGTTTGAAATCCATCAAGATCAAGGCTTGTAAGCGATTTGCAGTCCCTGAACATATTGCTCATGGTCGTAACTTTTCTTGTATCAAAGGATGACAGATCAAGTTCCTTCAGATTCGTACAACCCTTGAACATAAACGACATGGCCGTAACTTCTGAGGTAACAAAACCATCAAAATCTATCCTCTCGAGCGACGAACAATTATTGAACATATATTCCGTCGTTTTATTATTCATGGGACGGAAACTGCTGAGATCCAGCTCTGCCAGCTTGGAACAGCCGCTGAATAAATATCCGAATGATTCTACTTTGTCCGCTTTGAAGCCTTCCCCGAACGTAATCCTTGTGAGAGAACTGCAGCCGCCGAACATCTGATAAAGCCCTTCTGTCGAGGAAGTATCAAACATACTCAAGTCAAGCTGTTCAAGACTTGAGCAGCCAAGGAACATATTTGTCATATACACGACTTTTGATGTGTCAAAATTGCTGCCGAAGGTGATGGTTCTCAGCGATAAGCAACCGTTAAACATATTGCTCATGTTCGTGAGATGATGCGTATCCATCGTACTCAGATCTATACTGCTCAAGGCAGTACAACCTGCAAACATTTCAACAGATGAGCGCATTTCTGACGTGTCAATTCCGCTCAGGCTGATATTGGTACAAGCATTCAGTCCCTTCCAGAGAATGGAAGCTCCGGTAGTCAAGCATACCTTATCCGTATCTGCCCACCAATATAACGTGCCTGAAGAACTGTCAAGCCATACATATATCTTATGAGAAGTTGAACAGTCATCTATTCTCTTTGCGTTCTGTGTGCTGATGATACTTTCTGCATCTCTGCCTGTATAATGCATAAATGATCTGACACTGTCTGCAGGAAACAGCGAAGAAAGTCTGATATTCCCTATGGCTGCTTCGTCAGCCGTCGAAATTATGACCGGTCCTTGCGTCAAATAACCGTTTGATTGATCTGTATCTACACGGGCATAGGTACCGTTGACGACAGAAGGTGTATAAGCTGTTCCGTATCCGCCCATCAAACGTCTGTCGTCCATAAACATATACTCACTGCTTGTCACTTTGTCTGTATTCCACAGGTCTGATACCTTTATCGTTTCAAGAGAAGTACAGTTTCTGAACATACTGTACATATTTGTGACGGAAGAGGTATCAAAGCTGGTCAGATCAAGTTCTACCAATCTTTTACAGCCTGTAAACATCGACTGCATCAGTGTTGCCTTGGTTGTGTTGAACTTTCTTATATCAAGTTGGTCAGGCAATGTGTCATCGGGATTAAGAGTGGATATATACGGGCACTCTGCAAACATACTATCAAACGTACTGACGTTCACAGTTACAAAGCTGTCGCTGACATAAATATACTTCAGCAGAGGATTATAGGCGAACATATAGTTCATATACAAGACGGCGGAAGTATCGAAGCTTCTCAGGTCTAATACTTCAAGCTTATTACAACTGCGGAACATAGATGCGGTATTTGTTACCGATGCCGTATGAAAGCTGCTGAGATATAAAGCTTCAAGCGCAGTGCATCCCGAGAACATAGCATTCATATTGGTAACTCTGCCTGTGTCGAAGTTCCTCAGATCAAGCTCTGTGATATGCTTGCAAGCGGAAAACATTGCACTCATATCAGTTACACGGCTCGTATTAAAGCTTCTGATATCAAGCTGGTAAAGCAGATCTTCTCCGGGATACAAAGAAGTGAGAGAATAGCAGTCAGAAAACATTTCAGCCATTGTTGTCACCTTGTCTGTAACGAATTGTGTGCTGACAAGTATTCTTCTCAGCGTGTTGCCCCCTCTGAACACAGCACGCATATCTTTTACATTTGCAGTGTTAAAGCTTCTCAGATCAAGTGTTTCCAATTTTTTATCATTCAAGAACAATGCATAGATAGTTGTACCTTTCGATGTATCAAAACTTGAAACATCAACATTGACAAGTTCTGAGCAGTGAGCAAACATAAGACTGAAATCAGTGACGCTTGACGTATTAAAGTTTCTCAGGTCCAGGTCCGTTATCTTCGAGCAGCCGGAAAACATTCCTGACATGTTATTCACTTTTGAAGTATTGAACGTCCTTATATCAAGATAATCGGGATGTTCACTGTCCGCATACAGCGATTTCAGTCCACTGCAGCCTGAAAACATATTGGTCATAGTCAGAATATTATCTGTCACAAACGTGTCGCTGACAAGCACCTCTGTCAATAAACTGCAGCCTTCAAAAAACTGACTGAAATATAGATTTTTTGAAGTATCAAAACTTCTCAGATCAAGCATTTTCAGCTTCCTGTCATTTCTGAACATAGCTCCCATATTCGTAACTTGAGATGTATCAAAGCTGCTCAGATCGACGGATTCAAGATTATAGCAAGCAGAAAACATCATTGTCATATTGGTCACTGATGATGTATCAAAACTTCTCAGATCAAGCTCTTTAATATTCTCACAGACATTGAACATACCGTACATAGTCGTGCAGCTTGAGGTATTGAATGTCCTGACATCAATTCTCTCGGGACTTTCCTCGGTTGCGGATAAAGACTCCATTTTTCTGCAGCCGGAAAACATACCGTCCATTGTTGTTACCTTATCGGTAACAAATTTATCACTGACAAGAATATCCTCTGCTGACAGACAATTGGCAAACAGGTTTAGCATATTGTTGACATTTGATGTGTCAAAGGAATGAAGGTCAATGATTTTTAATGCATGGCATTCTTGAAACATATATGACATATTGACAAGCTTTTGAGTATTAAAACTTGAAAGATCAATATTTTCAAGCTTCTGGCAGTTTATAAATACCGCACACATATTAACAACATTTGATGTGTCAAAGCCTCGCAGATCAGCACGGAGGAGATTTCTGCAATTTCTGAACAAATACTCCATCGTCACAACTTTTGAAGTATTGAACCGTCCCCCGAATGTTATATTTTTCAACAGAGAACAATCATTGAACATATAGGACATATCCGTCAAAGACGACGTATCCAGACTTCTCATATCAAGATACTCCAGCTTTGAATCACCTGCAAACATATAATATCCGCTTGTCAGTAACGATGCATTGATCCCGGAAAAATTGATGGAAGTACAGTTTGTTAAATCTTTCCACAGCCATCTTGCTGCATCAGTAAGATATACATTCTTGGCATCAGACCACCAGAGAATGCTGCCGTCATCTTCTTTCCATGCATAGATACTGCATTCTGTCTTACCGTCATCTATCTTTACCGCTGTTCCGTGTTCAATCAGTTCCTGTACCTGAGCGTCCTCGCCTTCAAACGGTGCAAATGAGGTAATGCTGTTTATGGGAGCAACCCTGGACAGAACGGAAGAACCATTGCTGTTTCCGAAATAAGCATTGTACTGCACGTTAATATCTGTGCTGAGGTGTATAACCGGATCGGCTGTACGGGTAGCGTTGGTATCATGATCCACCCATTTTTTCGTGATCGTTATACTGCCGTTTTCTTTATTAATGATGACAAATCGTCCTTCGCTGTCCTGCTTGCTGTCGCTTATCTCCACGTTGCCGTATTGGTCGATGTTTACGGTCCTTACCGTCTTGTCCAGCTCATAACCAGACGGAGCTTTAGTCTCTGTCAGTGTGTAAACTCCCGACTCAAGTCCCGAAAATACGATCTGCCCTCTGTCATTTGTGGATTTTATGATATTTGTCTGGTTTCCGCCTGCATTTTCTCCCTTAAGCTCAAATTCCGCACCCTTTACTGCATTTCCGGTTGAAAACGCTTCTTTCTGTATGGTAAAACTGTGATATGGTTCATTGCAGATTGAAACCACTCCGGACAATGTCTTTTTCAACAGTTCCTTATTACCCGCACCCTCGCTTTCACTGACACTGATACTGTATAGTCCGCTGTAAGACACTGTGACGATATATACATTTCTGTCGAGTATATGTCCGTCAACTGCACGCAGTTCTTTCAGCTTATATGTGCCTTTCTCAACATTTTTGAATACGACAAGACCGTCACTGTCAGATATTGCCTTCATATTTATTTCATTATGATAGTCCGAAACACCTGACAGTTCAAAACTGGCACCTTTGATGAAGACATTGTTATCCGCAAGGTCACTTTTATAGAAAGTTATGTCTGAATGAACACGAGGCTCGTCCTCCAGATGATAGAATACCCCTTCGGTTACCGGTGTGCCGTTTATCGTTACAGCTCCGTAATTGTCTATTCTGACAGACATTGCGGTTTTAATCGGCAGATAATCATCACTTCCCTTTATCTCTTTAAGGGTATATGCTCCTTTCTCTATGTCTGTGAATACCAGCCTGCCGTTAATATCCGACTCAAGCGTGATATCCGTCTCAGTGCCGTAATCGGACATTCCCTCAAGTCTGAATGAAACACCCTTTACAGGCGTCGTCTTATCTTCTGAGCTTACCTTCTCTATATTGATATCTGCCATAATACGGTAGTTTACCGCAGTACATTCATGCCTGATAAAAAATTCCGTTTCTTCTGAGTAAGCATCAAGTACACTATCGGACAGATACACCGAGTTATAGGTCATCGGGTCTTCACTGTCTGTATTATCTCCTGCGGGCGCTCTCATATACAGTATGGCAACTACCGAACTGCTGGTGGGCAATACAAAAGCATCACCGTTTTTATCATATCTCAGGTCTATGGCCACTGCTTTTGCTCCTGATATATCACCAAATTCTGCTTCTGTTTTCCAGATTTTTTCTCCTTCTACCGATTCTTCAAGGTCATGGTGCCGGCTGATATCAAGGGATTCTACTGAAGAATAGTATATGACAGGATCTGCTCCTGCCTTTGACATCTGAGAAGTATCAATCTGTTCGAGTGTGCCTTTCCACTCGCTCTCTCTCAGATTATCGCTGAAGTTTTCAAGTGAATCAAAGAATATCATATTCTTCGTTCCGTAACCCTGATTGGTGCTGTATCTCAGACGATACATATACAATCCGTTCTGATGAACCACCGAACTGTCACCATATTCAAAATCCTTGGTATTCTTTACACTCTTTGAAAGCCCGGAATTCGCAGCCGTGATGACATCGGCAGTATAAGCTGACTGCGTATATATGAATCTGTTGCCGTCGCTTTCCGGATCAAGGTCTTTCATATACTCAGTATCGGCTATGTCTCCTCCGTCGTCAGGATAGCCATCGGCTATTTCGTCGTTGCCTGTTTCATAAGCAGCAGAATTTAATATGTCCCTTCCATAGTCTATGATACTGTCCCATGTGTAGATCATGGTATACAACAGCTGTATCCGATAAAACTGCTCCTTTATATGTACCTTTAACAACGTTCTGCCTGTTCCGTTATAATTCACAATACTGTTTACATCATACGCCGACGAGGGCATCTTCTTTTCACCGTCAAGCACTGCGATGCTCGACAGATCACACTCTCCTCCTTTGGGCAAAAGATGTATATTGTTCCGGTGTTCTGTACAACATATACAGCTCCGCTGTCGGTCATAAAGCTTTCGTTTGCCTCTATCTGCCACCTGAGTGAAGCCTTCTTCGTTGTCGTATCGTTTTCAAACAATGCAAGACTTTTATTGATAAATGGTTCCTTTATCACTCCGTAGACATAATCCCTACCGTTAATCGTCTTGCTGTACAACGTTCTGCCGTTTTTGTCAGTCGCACGGTAATCAGCTATATTTGTCATCCATGCCGCATCCACTCCGGCAGATCCGTTTTCAATGATGTCCAGCACTCGTTCCGTTCGCTTTAACGCACAATACGGAAACATAAGCGTCACTGTGCTGTAATGTGCATTGGATAATCTGAAACGATAGCCATTACATCCGTCACGGAATGTAACCCTCCCTGCCGTTATACTCCTGGCATATTCAGGATTAACATAGCTTTCTCCTGTTTTCATGTTATAATGGGCAACGTCATTGATCCATGTTCCCTCAGACCCGAATTTTCCGTCAAAAAACACTATTTCATCGTCATGATACTCGCCGGCAACCGGGTCAAATCTTTGCAGTTCTTCATCAAACAATGCGTCTTTTATTTCTATGCTGTAATTTACATAATTAACCTGATAATCATCATATCCCAACGGCAATGTCCCATCAGGAATCGTTATTTTTTCATGATCTGTGGTGATCTCATCATTCAGGTAAAAATTCTCATCTGTTACATAATAATTCACTTTCGACTTTCCGTAAGCGTAAGGATTGTCTGCGCTTTCACCGTCAGCAATTGTAGAATAAAACGGCCACGCAACTGTATATATGGCATATTTCAGATTGCCTGTTATTCTGTCTATTTTCCCCTCCCGGAATTCTGTCAGACGGTAATCTGCAGCCGGCCATTCATAATTAAACCTTTCCTCCCAGCTTGTAGTGCCGTATTTCCATGCATTATAACCGTTGATAGGATAAATAAAAATCGGCTTGTCATAAACAAAAACATCTTCTGCCTGCCCGCTTGTTATCTCATCGACACGGTCAGCAGGAATGACGCTTGTCAGTACTTTCTCGGTGATCTTGTACTGCTCCATATCATATTCCGATTTTTTGTGCCGTGTCAGAATATAATCATATCTTTTTTCATCTGTCTGAGTATTGGTCACGGAATACCCACTCCGTGAATACTTTTGTGACCCCTGCATTTTATAACCTACCAATGAATTATCATGGTCGTTACAAAATGCATCCAGTTTAACATAATACGTCTGATTGGCAGATACTATACTGGAAACAAGCCATTCCAGATAATAATAATCATCGGCATCTGCAGGCTTTTCTCCCCAATCATCTTTCCATTCGGCAATCCTTTGCTTAGGAGCAGTGATCTCGGTACTCCTGAGTTCAGCAAAGGTATCAATCGCAACAGGCGGCGCTTCCGTATGAGTGCTTCCGGACCCTCCTCCGCTGAGCGTCATTTCGGCATAAGGAATATCGGAAAACTGCATATCTTTATAGGAATAGGTCAGCATTGTAGTTGTATAGGCTACTTCTATATAGCCTTCATCAGCCGCCGACAAGACAGTATCGTTCCTGATGATAATACTGTCTCCTCTTTCCGTATAACAGAATTCATTCTCTCCCACAGCATTTCTTTCCTCCGGGATGGACAGTTCGCACCGGTCGGCATATCTGCCGTATTTGTTTTTAAGAATATGTCTCGGGATAACGATAGTGACATCACCCGGCTGCAGATATCCCTCACCCCAGAAGGAATAAATAATGCGATATACAAACTGATGCCCCTCTGCTGTCTGAGACGCTTTCCATACATAGCCTGCATCCGTTTCAGAGGATCCTCCTGAAATCACCATCTCAAAATCCTTTATTAACGCTCCGCTTTCTGCAAAAACGCTCTGCTCCCAGAACACAGAATAGCCCGACAGCAGTATCATAAAAGCAGTGAGCAGCGACAACCCTTTTTTTAACAGACTGATTGTATTTCGTGATCTCATATCATCATCTCCCGAAAAAATGAATACAGGTGTTCTGTAAGTCAATAAAGTATTACTATAATTATACAAAGTCGTACATTTATTGTCAATATTAATTGTATTTTATAGACAGTGTTTTATGTTTTTGTTCATGTATAACATTACTTTATTCTGAAATTGCAGCCTTCTGTTGTACCTATTTATCTTTTCGGTTATTCATCTGTTCACATTCTTTATTTCATTGCATATTCGTTTATCTTGTATTGTTCCGGTTACATCTTCAACATCTGTTCTATTTCCTGTTATTCTGCTTTATCAGCGCTCCGTTTTTATGGTCTGATTTATCTGGCGTTTCGCACTTTTGTTAAAAGTGATTACATAACCCTGCACTTTTCACCATCAGTCTGCAATGGTTAAAGGCAATTTTTTGAACATCAGATAGCATCGTCTAAACATAACAGCGGCATGGAATTTCACTGCACCGCTACGCTGTATAAATAATCGGCTCTATAATAAATATTGGGGTAACAAATAGAGCCTACAATAAAAAGCAAAAAAAGTAGAGCATATTTGCACCAAATCCGTTATAATGGAATTGACGAGAAACCATGAACGGAGGAACAAAAATGCTC
>JBGUWM010000135.1:0-1917 GCA_045221175.1 Acutalibacteraceae bacterium
TTTTCCGATTAAAAGCTGACACTTTTAACCGGAAAAGGCGCCGCCCGAGGCTGCGCCCATCTGTGCATACGCACAGATGACGTCTCATGCATACTCCGACGCGCTGACGCGCTATTAAAAGCAGACTATGTCTGATTTTAATGGGAGTATAGTATGAAACAGCTCACGGCCTGCACCTCTCTCCGTCTGCAGTGCGGACTTCTTTTCTGACCATCCGCTTTGGGCTGTCCTGTCCGGACTGTCAGACAATACGGTAATACTATTATTTCCTGTTCTTTCAATATAATTCAGATAACAGTATTATTTCCGTTTTTTTATTCTGCCGCACAAGAAAAAACGATAGTCACATCGCACAATATCCAACGCAAATAATTGTCTGATTTGTATATGTAACTGTTTTTTTATAAAAAACGCATATTTTTCCTTTTTTTGTTTGACAAACCAAAAAAATCCGGTTATAATCAAGTAAAGACCGGATGCTCCGGCATCGGTACTTAGCATATTATAATGTAAATAAAATTATTGAAATGAGGTAATGTGATCATGGCAACTGCAAAGAAGGCCGCAAAGGCAGAAACCAAGGTTGAGACTGAGGCTAAGGCTGAGACCAAGGCTACCAAGACAACAAAGACCACCAAGACAACAAAGGCAAAGGCTAAGGAGACTGTTGTAACTGTAGAGTTCCAGTACAATGGCAAGAACACAGCTGTTAACGATCTCGTTGAGGCTGTAAAGGCTGCATATCAGGCAGACGGCAATACCGATGCAGTAGAAACAGTTTCTCTCTATGTTCAGCCCGAAAACGGCGTTGCTTACTATGTAGTAAACGGCAAGAGCGACGGCAAGTGTGTTGCTCTCTGATTCAGAGAAGTATAACTCCGGATTTTGCTCCTGACCATACCATTCAGGTCAGCCCCATATTCAACGTTTTATGAGATCCCGCTGCATTGGCAGCGGGTCTTTTTTTGCCCTGAAAAACGTTTTTCTGACCGCAGTTCATAACGCCCGGGAAATTCGGGATTTTTTTCACTGAAATTTACATTTTGTTATTGATTATCCTTATGTATTATGATAAAATTTATATAAATATCATCGAAAGATACATATTATTGTATATTTTCGCAAAAAGCAGGAGGAAAATCAAATGGTCAAGCATATTGTCTTATGGAAACTCAAAGACAGTCCCGACAAACAGCAGAACATCGACCGTATGATCGAAATGCTTACATCCCTTGTAGGCAAGGTCGAGGGATTGGTCTCCGTTGAAATGGGTCATAATTTTAACACGTCGTCCGATTTTGATGTTGTCCTGTATGCAACATTGAAAAACAATTCCGCCCTGAGGTATTATCAGAACCACCCTGAGCACGTCAAGTGCAAGGAGTTCATCGGTTCCGTGACTGAAAACCGTGCGGCGGCCGACTATTTCTTTGAGGAGGACATCACAGCCTCAAAGCCCTTCGACGAGGTAGCGGACGTGCCTCAGGAAGAAGCTGCGCCCGAAGCGCCCGCAAAGCCGGAAGGTCCCGAGATAATTGTGACCTTTCCTCCAAAGCGTATTATCGAAGACGCTCCTCGCTATCTGACACGTCAGGATCCGACGGAAAAAGCAAATATCGTGTTCCCGCCTCCTCCTGCTCCTCCCGAGGGTCCCACTCCCATACCCGTCATTACCGTGATGCGCGCTCCCCTGTGGGAGCCTGAGGTCATCGAACCTCCCAAGGCCGAAACACCCGAGCCGGCGTTTGCAGAACCCGCTGTCGAAGCTCCCGCAGAGCCCTTCTTTACCGAACCGGCTGCAACAGAGATACTTGAACCCGCAGAGCCGGCATTTGAAGAACCCGCTGTCGAAGCTCCCGCAGAGCCCTTCTTTACCGAACCGGCTGCAACAGAGATACTTGAACCCGCAGAGCCGGC
>JBGUWM010000136.1:0-10546 GCA_045221175.1 Acutalibacteraceae bacterium
CGCTAACGCTCCCTTGATTTCTACAACCAAAAAGCTCAGTCCGCGTACCAGACTCTCTGCAAAACTCTGAACCCGCCGTTAATGTGACTATCGCAGGCAGAAAACTACCCCAACGGCGGACACGGGTGCAGCGTCACGCTGCCGCACCCGGCAGGCGAGACCCGGGGGACATCGGTGATTGGTTATCGGTACTCAGGTCAAAAAGCTGTTCAGGGATAGTAGTCTTCCCATGTACCCACGGAATATCTGAACTTGGTCTTTTCGGCGCCCTTGCCTGCCTTAGGCGGTGTGTTCAGGTCAATTTTATAAACCTTACCACGCATACCGATCGTATACAGCAAATCTATCGTTTGATATGCCTCTTTGCCTTCTGCCACTTCCGGATCTGTTACACCGGAATCAAAAATAATATTGGTAGCACCTGCAGGCGCAATGACACGATAAATATCGGTGCCTTCAATCTGCTCCATCTGAACGCCGGGCCATTCACCGCCGTAATCCTCACCGGTCAGCGGATTGATGGTTCTTCCACCCCACCAGTATGCCCATACGGTGTTCCATTTGGTTTCGCTGTTATCGTAATAAACATAGTTTCTGATCTCGGCAGGTCTTGTGTCGTTTTCATCAACACTGAAATCTTCCGGATTGAACTCAAACGGATTACTGGTATCAATATATTCTACAGGAACTCCAACCGGAAGAGCTGTCACCTTTTGCGTAAAGACAGCCTCCAAAAATTCGGGATAGATATTTCTCCAGAAGGTCGGAAAATGTTCACCGATCTCATATTTATTAAAAATCACTCTGTCCTTGGGGTAACCGTGTTTTAGCATCTGATTATACATCATCATCGTCACGTCGCCGTTATCTCCGTTATATCTTCCGGCATACATATAGATAAAGGGCGCATTCTTCATCGTGACCTTATCACTCAGGAACTTTGTCCAGTCTTCTTCGGAGAACATCGTAAAGGTAGCGGACATAACGCCGGCTGTACCGAATTTATCTGCATGTTCCAGAACAGCATAGAAGGATTCCAGACCGCCCAAAGAACTGCCTGCCAGCGCCGTATGACGGGCATCGGTATAGACGTTATAATTTTTCTGAACAAAGGGCATGACGGTATCGCAAATAAAATCAGCAAATGCGCCTCCTCTTTTTCTTGACATATCCTCCTCAGGGATTGCATCCATTCCCTTAGGAACCGCAATCTCGCCCAGATCAGGCACCAGTTCATCATCTCTTGTTGCGGTTTTTGAACCGACCGTTTCTATGGCAACAATAATCGCCTTGTTCTCCGTAACAGACATCATACTCTCTACAGATTCTGCAACGTTCCAACACATTACGTCGCTGTCCATTCCTCTGTCCTTACCGGTAGCAAGCACGCTCTGACCGTCCAGCATATAAATAGTGGCATATTTTTCTTCCGCCTTGGCATCATAATCTTTCGGCGTCCAGATATAAACGGTCTTGTCATAGCCGTCAAACTGAAAAGTCTTTGTTTCAAACTGCGGATCATAATCCGGCTCCTGACCAAGCGCATAGGGAAGCAACTCATCATTTGCCAGATTCCAGCCGCCGACAATCTGATTGAAAGCGATGTCCATGCTGACTGTATCACCGTATGACAGATGAACCATATTAAACGCATTGACATCGGCTTCACAAGAGAACATCACATAGTCAGCCGTTGCTTCGCCTTTTTCCATTGTAATATCCTGTGTCTCTCCGGTAACAGAATTCAGAAAGGTCGCTGTCATTCCGTCGTGCTTATCCGCATCACGAATATACAATTTGTGCATTACCTTTTCGTCCTGCTTGTCAGAAGAATCCTGACTGTCCTGTTTGCTTTCCTGCACCTTGGCATCTTCTCCATTTTTCTCATTAGAAGAAGTCTGTGTACCTTCTGCGACGGACTCTGTTTTTGTACTGCCGGAACAAGCCGTCATCATCGACAGACAAAACGTAGCGGATAACAATCCCGCAAAAACTCTTTTCAGTTTCATGGCGCATTCTCCTTTTTATATCTGATGGAACCCTCACAACCAACATGACATATCCATGTGTTGTGACATCTTCTGATATCAATATTACAGAGAAAGAGCATAAGAATCAAGCAATTAGTAAGATACTTTTTCAACCGGCTATTTATCCTTTCAACAACGGGTTGAAAAAACAACTGACACAGCCGTCACATAGAACCCCTCAGGGAAGAATGTGGCGAATGTGTCAGATTTGCATATCACTATGATGCACCTATCGCTGACGATCTGCTTCTTTCTCCGCATTGTTTCGTACAATATCGTCCAGCCATCTGGCGCCGATCTCCATTTTGAAAACAAACAAATTTCCGCTGCCGTCAAAACAATTGCGTTCAAAGCTTAAAAACGGCAGATCATCAGAATACCGATTGTCTCCGTGAAGGTTATACAAACGATTCATCACATTACCGTACCAGAAATAGCCGCATATTTCTTCCGTATCATTTTTCACTAATTTCTCATCTTCAAAAATATGTGCCACCTCATGCAGATTGTCTTCATCAAGGGTCATTCCTTCCCAGGTGAACGCACTGTTTCTTTCCAGTTCTCTTATCGTCTGCTCGTCAGCTTCTTTCAAACGAATCCTCACTGTCAAACCTCCGTTATGACCATATATACTGTTTTATCCGGCGACTTCTTGTAACAATCCATCAAGAACAACCGCTTTATTGCATACTCTCTCGTACAGTGTCTGAAGCTCTGCCGCAGGCACTGCAAAGGGCTGTATTCCAAAGACAGAAGTTGTTACTGTATTCTCACCTGAATCTGACAGTACCACCATGTCTGCGCCTATAAGCATGATGGGCTGCCCCTGAATCTGTCGCATCACGGAGCAAAAATACTGCCCCGGATCGTTTTAGACACTTCTACCTTCACAGGCCTGTCTGATGGGTCATCAGGATGCATATATACGCTCTGAACAAGCCCCACACCAAGATACAAGCACGCCACAGAGGTTCCTCCGGAGCTGAAAAACGGCAGTGTGATTCCGATAACCGGCAAGATGCCCAGTACCATTCCCAGATTGATCATCACCTGCACCCCGACAAGCGCAAAAAAGCCAATGCAGATATTCCTCCCAAGGGGATTGGCAGCCTGAGAAGCATTGCGAAGCACCTTGAGCAGCAGCAGGACAAAGAGCAGAAGAATGGCGGCACAGCCGACAAATCCCAGTTCTTCTCCCGCCACGGTAAAAATAAAATCATTTTCCTGATAAGGGACAACATCCTCTGCCACTCTCGGGCCGCCAAACAGTCCCTTGCCGAGAATTCCTCCCGATGCGATAGATACCTTACCCTGATACTGTTGCCAGCCAAAAGTTTTCAGGGTAGAGTCATCTGTTCCGAAAAGCACCAGCAGACGGTTTTTCTGGTCATCATTCAGCATTCGCAACCACACAAAAGGAATTGCTCCGAGAACTGCGACCAGAAGAATAATAAAATAACGAAGCTGAACGCCGGCAGCGAATGACATGATCAAGAACATAAAGCCAAAAACCAATGCGGCTCCGTCATCTCCCTGCAAATGAATCAGTCCGATGGGGATCAGTACATGAAGCAGCAGTGTCATCACGCCGAAAAAGCTTTTCAGCCGTTCTTTTTCGACAAGATAGGCAAGATGCTTTGAAAACGTAAGGATAAAGCATATTTTTGTCAGCTCAGACGGCTGGAAGGTAATGCCTCCGGGAAGCCGTATCCAGCCGACATCATCGGTTCCGCTGACCTGAATGCCGATGAAAAACACCGAAAACGTCAGCATCAGCGCAAAACCGGCAATAAACCACCAGAGCTTTGCCAGATAGTTATAATCAACAAGAGAGATCACTACTGCCGCAGCATAGCCCAGCCCCACGGCAATCATCTGTGTTTTCAGAAAATTAGTTTCACCGTCACGCTGCTGACTGGCAATGAGCAAAAAGCCATAAACTGACGCTATGAGCGTCAATATCCAAAAGATTTTGTCGGTATGTTTGAAATAGTCAACGATTGCTCCGAAAAACCGCTTGATCTTCCCCATCTCCTTTCTGTCAGGTGTTTGCGTCCTGTCCACCCGAAATCCGCATTTCTCAACCCTGCTGTATATCCTGCAAATCTTTGCCGCAGGCAGCGCCCAATCCGTACTCCGAAATCTTCCGGGTTGCTGTGCCGTTGCGTTTGCTTTCCTCTAAAACCTGACGCAAACACCTCTCGGCATCTGATCTGTCAATCTCTGCTTTACTGTACTTTTTCTCGATCATTTCCTAAGACCTGCCGCAGGCTTATCACATACCGGCAGGCACCGGCTTTTCTGTTACATCTTCATAACAGGCTAACGGAAAAATCGTGTTATCTGTTATTATAGTATCTCTCCGCCATAAGCGCAAGGGGTAAACACAACAAAAAAGCTGCGTCATCTTCAAAGACAACACAGCTTTTTGTTTTGCTGCCGCAAAAAAATGTCAGATCATGTATGCAGCAACGCCTGAATTGCAGGAAACGGCGCCAGACTTCTGTACAGAATACCGTTCATATAAGCTATTGCCGTACCGTAATTGGTAATCGGAACCTGTTCGTCGGACGCACACTTCAGCCGATACTGCATTTCCTTTTCGTTCAGCATACAGCCGCCGCAATGAATAATCATGCGATAGTCAGAGAGATTCTCTGCGAATTCCGTACCGGAAGTCCATACAAACCGAACGTCTTTTCCGGTATACTGTCGGATCAGTCTCGGAATCTTCACTGTGCCGATATCATCACACTGGCGATGGTGTGTGCAGCCCTCAGCCATCAGAACTGTATCCCCGTCCTGCAGTCTGTCCAACGCCGTAACACCTTCCACCGCCTGCCGGAGATTTCCTTTGTAATTGGCAAAAAGAATCGAGAATGATGTCAGCATAATATCGTCAGGCGTCATACTGCTGACCTGCCGAAATGCCTGACTGTCCGTAATCACCATTTTAGGCTTTTTTGACAAAGACGCAAGGGTATGGGGCAGTTCTTCGGGCTGCGTAACCATGCACACAGCATGAGCGTCAATAATATCCCGAATCGTCTGCTGCTGCGGCAGGATCAGCCGCCCCTTCGGCGCAGCAGAATCAATCGGCGTGACCAATATCAGTACATCATCCGGTTCTATCATCTGCGAAACAATATGCTTGTCGTTCTGCAGATGCTTCGCTTGTTTTGCCATCAGCTCTTTCAGTTCAAAAATCCCTTTGCCCGTTACCGTGCTGACGCTGATTTCATTTTCGGAAGCCGGCGAAATATGCCGGAGATCGTCTTTGTTATAGACGATAATATACGGAATCGCCTTATCCTTGATTTTTTTCAGCAGCCGTTCGTCCTCAGCGGTCATGCCGATCTGTGCGTCAATCACCAGAACAGCAAGATCCGTTTTGTTCAGCATACGATAGCCCGCCTTCACTCTCAGCTCGCCCAGCTCGCCTTCATCGTCAAGCCCGGGAGTATCGGTGATGACCACAGGTCCCAGCGGCAGCAGTTCCATCGCCTTTGAAACAGGATCCGTTGTAGTGCCGGGGGTATCAGAAACGATTACCAGCTTCTGTCCTGTCACCGCATTGACGACGCTGGATTTTCCTGCATTTCTTTTGCCGAAAAAACCGATCTGCACCCTTTCGGCTGATGGTGTATTGCTCAGGCTCATCACATTCACCTCTTGTCAGTATAGTAAAACTTTCCACAATTCCTTTGGGGATTGTGGAAAGAAAGCAGCATTGCTCAGAATCTGAAATCACGCTTGCCGACTGTCTTGATTTCTTCAAGATAGTTCATCGCCTTCTGACGGCGCTTTTCATCAGGCACTTTCAGAATCTCACGGGCAATCAGCTCTTCACCGATTTTCTTTGTTTCATCAGAAGCATAGTCCGTCAAGAATTCCTGCAGAGTCATCAGCGCATTGGGATGACAGCAGTTCTGAATCTGTCCTACCTTGCACAGCGCCATAAAACGGTCGCCTGTTCTACCCTCACGGTAGCAGGCAGTACAGAAGGACGGAATATAGCCCTTTTCCATCAGCCAGCGTACAACCTCGTCCAAAGAACGCTGGTCGGACACATCAAACTGCTCTGTATCATGAGGTCTTTCCTCTGAAGAATAACCTGCATAACCGCCCACAGAGGTTCTGGAGCCGCCGGAAATCTGTGAAATGCCCAGTCCCATCACCTTGTCACGACAGGCTTCGCTCTCACGGGTAGAAATAATCATACCGGTATAAGGAACGGCAATCCGGATACAGGCAATAATCTTGGCAAAGGTATCGTCGTCAATACCGTTATCAAACACAGTGGGGTCGATATCAGCCGCACGCTTGATTCTCGGAACGCTGATTGTATGAGGTCCTACACCGTGTACGGCTTCAAGGTGTTCTGCGTGCATCAGAATGCCGGCAAACTCGTACTTATACAGTTCCAGTCCAAACAACACGCCCAGACCAACATCATCAATGCCGCCTTCCATTGCTCTGTCCATCGCTTCGGTATGATAAGCGTAATTATGCTTCGGTCCGGCGGGATGGAGCTTTTCATAGCTCTCTTTGTGGTAGGTTTCCTGGAACAGAATATACGTTCCGATACCGGCTTCCTTCAGCTTGCGGTAATTTTCTACCGTGGTTGCGGCAATATTGACGTTTACACGGCGGATCGCACCGTTTTTATGCTGAACGCTGTAAATCGTCTTGATGCATTCCAAAATATACTCAATCGGATTGTTGACAGGGTCTTCGCCGCTTTCAATGGCAAGACGCTTATGCCCCATATCCTGCAGTGCAATAACCTCCTGCTTTACTTCCTCCTGCGTCAGCTTTTTACGGGGAATCTCTTTATTCTGGTAGTGATACGGGCAATACACACACTTGTTTACACAGTAGTTAGACAGATACAGCGGCGCAAACATAACGATACGGTTACCATAAAAAGCTTCTTTGATCTGACGGGCAAGCGCATACATTTTTTCGGTCATCTCCGGAATATCGCACGCCAGCAGAACGCTTGCCTCTCTGTGTGTCAGACCTGCACATTCCACACCCCTGCCTGTTTTTTTAGGCGCTGCTTTTTCAAGAATCGACTCAATCAGCTCTTTGTTGTGCTTATTTTCTTCTGCATACGCCAGAGTTGCCAGAATTTCTTCATGGTTAATAAACTCTTCGGCTTTTAATGATTTAGGATCATACTTCATCTTCATTCTTCTTTCTGATAAATTATCTTCTTTTGCTGACAGCAGACCGTCAGCTTTTGCTGCCGGCATAGTCTCCTCGGCTGACAACCACTTCATAGCCAACAGAGCGCATTCTCTGCTGCAGACAATTTTTGCACTCTGCCGCTTCGTCACCCGTACAGGCTTTATTGTCATACAACAGATATTTTTCTCTCACCGTTTTGGGTGACAGGTTCGGCATAACAACATTGGCGCCTGCCTGCATTCCTAATTCTCTGCCCTGTGGGTGAATGGTTGCCAGCGCCGTTGTAGCCGGCAAAAGTACCTGCGGCAGCATCAGCCGCAGTAGTGCGAGCATAAACAGCGTCAGTTCAAGACTTCCGCCGGTCTTGTCCCGAAAAGGTGTTTCATGGTGCGGTATAAAGGGCCCGATCCCCACCATCTCAGGCTGCAATTCTTTGATAAACAGCATATCTTCCGCCAGATATTCCTCTGTCTGAAACGGAGAACCTACCATAAATCCGCAGCCTGTCTGAAAACCGATGTCTTTCAGATCACGAAGGCAGCGCTTTCTGTTGTCGGGAGACAGGTTATCCGGGTGCAGCAGCCGGTAATGTGTATCATTGGCTGTTTCATGCCGCAGCAGATAGCGGTCGGCTCCTGCATCATAGTAGCTTTGATATTCCTCCCGGCTTTTTTCTCCCACAGACAGCGTCAGCGCACAATCCGGAAAACGCTCCTTGACAGCCCTTATCATTCCGATCATTCTCTCACAGGTAAAATACGGATCTTCACCGCCCTGCAGCACAAAGGTCCGAAATCCCAGGTCATACCCCGTACGGCAGCACTCCAGAACTTCCTCCACGCTGAGGCGGTACCGCTGAACTTGTCGGTTCGCACAGCGTATCCCACAGTAATAGCAGTCATTTTTACAGTAATTGGTAAACTCGATCAGACCACGGATATAAACGTCACGCCCATAATACCGTTCTCTGACCGTTCTGGCTTTTTGAAAAAGCAGTTCTGCCAGAGCCGGCGTCCGGTTCCGGATCAGCGTTACAAATTCTTCTTTTGTCAGGCAGTGTTCCCTTTCCAGTTTCTCGACCAGTCCGATCATGGAATCACACCTTCGAACAGACTACCTTAGAGCTGATACCGTCCAACTGACCGATTTTGCCCGACAGGGTGTTGATGATATCCATCGGAGCGTCCAGTGCAATACTGATGATATTCAGATTCTTTTTCTGATAAGGGATTCCCATTCTGCCGATAATATACTGACCATACTCATGCAGCAAAGCGTTGAGTTTATCGGTAGAATCCACGTTTTCAACTATAATGCCGATGATTGATACTCTTTCTTCCATTAACCGTCTCTCCTTTTGTGTGATCACGAACAAAAAAACACACCCGTTAAAAGGGTGTGTCATTAAGCGTTGTTATATGCTTCCACCCTTCCGCATCAGGAATTTGCAAAAGTATGCCGTCCTTCAGCGTCAGCACGGAGTTTGTCCGTCGTGTCAATTGTTGTTTCCGGACAGCACGAAGCTTTTCCGTCAACCTGATGATATTATAGCATAATGCAACTGACATTGCAAGGGAAAAAACCGTTTATGCAGTGTCCTGCGCAGCGTTGGCGCTTCCATGCCGTTCTTCTTGTATCTGTGCTGCAAGATTCTTTCTGTTTTTACAATACCACCCTTTTTCAGCGCAGCCACTTCCTTACCGTACACAGAACGATGATAACAATGTAACCCCGGCTGTTTTATTCTTTTCATCGCCGCAGAAACACATTGCAATATATTTCTCAGAAGAAGCATTTCTTTACGGCACACATAAGACCATTTTTTTGCCCTGTAAAAATTGCTTACAGCAGAAAATAATGATATACTCTTAGTATCAAACAAAGCTATAAAGGAGGATATCCAATTGGAAACTGTCATTTTAATAACAGGCGTCATTTCTTTACTGATGACCATCATACTCATCATACTGGTGCTGATCAAAGGCAAGCAGCATATCGGCTCAGACAGCTCTGACCTTGTGCGGTACATAGACCGTCAGTCGGAAACTCTGCGTAAAGAAACACGGGAAACCCAGTCAGAACTTCGCAGGGAGCTTACGTCAAGCATAAACGACGCCATGCACGCCTTCAGTGAACAAAATCAAAAGACGCAGAGCCGGCTGTCTGATGAACAGTCAAAACAGGTACGCAGCTCGCTATCCGATATGGACAATCACCTGACAACCCAGCTAAAGCAGTTTGAAGTACGGCTTACGGGACTTGAAAGTCTCACCGAAAACAAACTGCAGGGCATCAGAGAAACGGTAGACAGCCAGCTAAAGGGGATTCGTGATGACAACAGCAAACAGCTTGACCAGATCAGGGGTACGGTAGACGAAAAACTTCAGAAAACACTGGAAAACAAAATGAACGAATCCTTCAAGCTGGTAAGCGACCGGCTTGAACAGGTATATAAAGGGCTGGGAGAAATGCAGACCGTAGCGCAGGGCGTGGGCGATCTGAAAAAGGTACTTTCCAACGTCAAAACAAGAGGTATTCTCGGAGAGATTCAGCTTGGCGCCATACTGAAAGAGATTCTGACGCCGGATCAGTATGACGAGAACATCGTCACCATTCCCAAAACAGCCAACCGTGTAGAATTTGCCGTTAAACTGCCGGGTGCGGAGGAAGGCAAGACAGTTTACCTGCCCATAGACTCAAAATTCAACGCAGACAGGTTTGCCCGTTTGCAGGAGGCTTATGAAACAGGGGATCCGGCAGTCATTGCTTCTGCCAAAAAAGAGCTGTCTGAGGCAGTGAAAAAATGTGCCAAGGATATCAGCGAAAAGTATCTGTATCCGCCCTACACAACCCAGTTTGCCATCATGTTTCTGCCGTTCGAAGGACTTTATGCAGAAGTGGTCAATACGGCAGGACTGGTAGAAGAACTGCAGCGCACTTACAAAATCAACGTTGCCGGACCGTCTACCATGGCAGCTATGCTCAATTCGCTGAAGATGGGCTTTCAGACGCTTGCCATTCAAAAACGGAGCAGTGAAGTCTGGGAAGTTTTGGGGGCTGTTAAAACCGAATTTGAAAACTTTGAAAAGGCTCTGACGGAAACGCAGGACAAACTGCGTAAAACAGAGGACAGTCTTGAAAAACTGGTCGGTGTGAGAACCAGACAAATGAACCGCAAGCTCAGCCGCATTGACAGGCTGGATCCGGATACTTCCGCAAAGCTCCTCTCCTCTGAATAACGCTGCGTTTAGAATACGCTGCTGCACCTGAAGCATTTCGCTGCCTGCCGGCAGCGGAGGGGGGGGGGGGGGGGGGGGGGGCGG
>JBGUWM010000137.1:0-7027 GCA_045221175.1 Acutalibacteraceae bacterium
GCTGCTGCACCTGTTGTATATGAAAAATTTCAGGGTCATCAAAACCGTCAATTATCAATATCCTGAAATCATCGAGCTGTACAGCAAAACCGTTACCTGCTCCTGCCGCAGCTGCGGTGGATGTATGGAAAAGCGCGTGTACTTTGAGGGCAGATGCCCGTATTGCGGCAGCTCCGATCTGACCGCGCAGGTCGTGTCTGGACAGCGGGTTTACTTCATCAACGATAACGCTAACAGAAAGCCAAATAATCCCGACTATTATAAAGCTCCTTCATTAAACGGAAAGCGAATTGCGTATGCTGTCGGCTTCGGCATCGCCCTGTTTTTTGTTCTTATCTTTTTGATTGTGTTTCTGAACTTTGTCTCCAATTATAACAACGAGGCTTATTTGCGGGAAACCTTGCTTTCGGGCCGCAGTTACTCTTCGTTTGAACTGATTAGGGCAAGCATGATGAATGTGATCATCTTTTCCGCGTTCGGTCTTGTAGCCGTCGGTTCAGCGCTTGTGTTCACATTTGTGCGAATGTTATCCATCGAAAACGCACAGCGCTACGCGCGCCGTTTCGCTCAGTTTCCCGCACCTTTTATTTCACTGCCGGAGCTGGCACAGATAAGCAGGGCGAATTCTCCGCTGAGACAGTCAAGCAGCATTACTCCCGACCGGCTATATCAAACAATCGTAAAATCGATCAAAGAGGGTTATCTGCGCGGATGTTCCCCCGAAAAGCACGGCGGGGTGCTGAGAATCGCGCTCTCTAAGCAAATCGTCAAGGATCGCTGTCCCGGCTGTGGTGCGCCGATCGTGGGTGCAGTCACCGAAAACTACGCCTGCCGCTACTGCGGAAGGATCATCACAGGAGTCATCCGCAAGCAATAACGATTCGGTTATAACACAATCCCCAACATAAAACAGAAAGTCTGTTTTTAACAGATAGTATCACGATTGCCAGAGCAGATGATATCTATATAATTGTCGTAGTTGTAAATCGGAGTAAACGAAGTTCAAACACAGAGGTTATAGAAGCTGTTTGCGCGATGAACAAAAGCCGCCGAGTAGGGAATAATCCCACTTGGCGGCTGTGCTTATCAGATGAAAATTAACTCCGTATTTACAATCTCCATTGCACGGCTACGGATATTGTTAATTCTCGCAACCCACAGCATTTGATTGTTAGCTTTAAGCTGTTCCGTCACTCCTTCACGCTCCGCAATCTGCTTGACAAGCCTATCGAACATCTCTGTGGCTTCTTCATCAATATCGACGAGATAGGCGGTCAATTTACAGGTTGTCAGCAGATTGGTGTATCTGATTGGATGATGCTGCTTAATATACTGCAAATGGCGTTTGCCCCAAATTCCAATTTCAACCTTCGGTTGTTCGGGAAGTTTCAAATCGGGCAGTAAATAATCGCCCTGCTGTGTGTATGTAATCTTTGTAGCCATAACTCAGACCTCCTTAATCTTGATTTTTTTGACTTTGGCTTTTGTGAGCTTAATCAACAGCTCGTCAATGATGTCGGTGTATCTGCCCTGTGAAATGAGGTCATTTCTCAAATCAATCAGGCTGTTGATGACCGTGCGCCGCTCATCGGATGTTAGGTATAGATGGTATTTTGGATTTTTCATTGTCGATTCCTCCTTGATTTGAATTTTACAGTCATATTATAGGAAGAAATTGAATGAATCACAAATGTACGAACGAGAAATGTGTGTAACTGCCGATAAAATCTAAATTTTTCATAAATCCGTTATGAACACTCGCACCATTTTGAGGCAGTTTTTAACTGCCTCTTTTGTTTTGCCAAAATTACCTAAAATGCCCGAAAACAGCTTAAATACTGAGGTTTTGAGCAGTTGCAAAGTAAGGTTGGGGAAAGATGAAATCGGATAAAACAAGATAAAGTGCAGTCAAAAACACAGTCAACTGCAGTCACAAATGCAGTCAAAAACATAGATTTTTCGTGAAAACATATAGACCGGACAGCTAAAAAGTGCTGTCAAATTTAAGAAAATGACCTTAATTCACTGAATCGTTTGTTTGACAAATCTATTTTCGGAGGTCATTAGAATGAAGAATATAATCTCGGAACTGTATTACGGCAACATTGATCCGCAGGCGCGCGGTTTCAAGAACGGTAGTTTCCTGAAAAAGCAAATGGCTATTCTTTCAGAAAGCGAAGCGATACTAACCGAAAAGCTGACAGGAGAAGAAAAGAAGGCGTTTCTCTCTTTTGTAAATGCTTCTGACATTATCTTGGGAGAATCAGAACTCGACAGCTTCATTGTTGGATTCAGGTTAGGCGCAAGGATTATTTACGACACCTTTGTAAGTGATGATACGCCGTATGAGGATTTCTTAAAGGAGCAGAGCGAATGAGGAAGCCTAAATATCATCTTTATCTAACGCACGATGAACGGCGAACCGTTATCAACAGTTTGATTTGCTTGAAAAACGACCTTATTTCACAAGGCAGATACACCGATGCCGTTGATGAGCTCATAGTCAAGCTCACAAAAGCAAACGTCAAGAGAATCAATATTAGGGAGGTTTGAATTATGGCAAAAACTATTACATATACGCAGCAGGGCGATTATCTTCTGCCCGATCTGAAGTTACCCGAACAGCCTAAGGTCGAAATCGGCGTTTTCGGACAAAGGCATAAGCGTTATCTGAAAGAGCACCACAGACTAATCTATTTTAATCTGCTCACTTCATGCAAGCTCGCGGCATATCTTGCCGACATTGATTCTCAGGCAAATGATATGTACGATTTGCTTGTCTGTCAGCTTTCCGAAAAGGAAAACATAACCGAGCTACTCAAAGAGGAGCATCCAGTGGAATGGACGCGTAAAATGAACGCAATCCGCCTCACAGCCGCCGAAATCGTCAACCGAGAGATAATCTACACTTAATTTTTTATAACGCGTAAACACCGTTTAAAGCAAAACCAAGGAGGTCAGGGTAATTACCTTGATCTCCTTTGTATTATTTGTATTACTCTGGCGAACATTAGGGAAAAATGTTGTAAAAATCTGCTTGGAGTGTTATAATGTCTATTGAAAATGACTTTGTTCAAATCGGGGCATAATTATGGACTTTATTGATAACAAAAACAAAACACTATTAGATGATTTGAAAAACGAGATTAATAGTGGCAGCAAGGTTTATATAACAGCTGCTTGTTTCTCTGTCTATGCGTACCGGGAATTAAAGCAGGAACTTACTCAAGTTGATGAGCTTC
Organism: Acutalibacteraceae bacterium; assembly: GCA_045221175.1. Lineage (GTDB taxonomy): Bacteria > Bacillota > Clostridia > Oscillospirales > Acutalibacteraceae > UBA1213. Next base: position 3,243 of record JBGUWM010000137.1, read on the forward strand.
GGTTTATTTTCAACTCTCCGTCTTTTATTTCAGAACAGGCTCCGAAGGAAAAGCGTGAGTTTTATATTCCACGCATTAACCGTGAACGCAGCCTTTACGGTACTGAATTTGAACTAAAACTTCGTAATGAGTTGACGCAGAAAGCAATTGCAAAAGAATGTGCAGACTGGATCAGAAGCAAAGCAACTTTCAAATCAAATATTACTGATGAAAATATGCCCGGATTTATGTGCGTAAATGATAAATCCTACGCTCCGATCAACGACTTTACCACGGTTGAGTTGGGGTGCGAGCGCGGCAATAATGCCTACAAAATGATTATAAAAAATGAAGCGCCCTTCTCAAAAAGCTTTCTCGATATCTTCAATGAACTATGGAAGGACAAGTCACGTTTGCAGGACGTTACGGATGAAGTACTGAATAGTATTTCAACAATGTATAGTGAGAATCCGCCCGAATTTATCTATTATATTACTCTCTATAATATTTTCAGCGAGTTCTTGGATGACATTTCCGAGGATGTCTTGCCGAATGACGCCGTGGGATTCAAGCAAACAAAAATCTGGAAAATGCTGTATAATTTCCAAAAGGATGCTGTTCTTGCCATTATCAACAAGCTCGAAAAATATAACGGTTGTATTTTAGCGGACAGTGTTGGTCTGGGCAAAACTTTTACCGCGTTAGCGGTTATTAAGTACTATGAAAACCGTAACAAGTCTGTTCTGGTGCTTTGTCCGAAAAAGCTGAGCAATAACTGGAATACCTATAAAACAAATTATAAAAACAACTCTATTTTGGAGGACAGACTACGCTATGACGTCCTATACCACACAGATTTAAACCGCACAAAGGGCAAATCCAATGGTATAGATTTATCCCGTTTGAATTGGGCAAATTACGATTTGGTCGTAATAGATGAGTCCCATAACTTCCGAAACGGCGGAAAACTGACCGAGGATGAAGACAGCGACGAAAACCAAAAGCAGAACCGTTACCTCAAGCTGCTGAACAATGTTATCCGCAAAGGTGTTAAAACAAAAGTTTTGATGCTGTCGGCAACGCCTGTCAACAATAAGTTCCTCGATTTAAAAAATCAGCTCCAGCTTGCTTATGAGGGCGATTCAAGATTGATAAACGGCAAGCTCAACACAACCCGTTCTATTGATGAAATTTTCCGTAATGCTCAAAAGGAGTTTACAAAATGGAGCAAAAGCAGTCCGCAGGAACGCACCACTGAAAATCTCCTGAATCATCTCGATTACGATTTTTTTGAAGTCCTTGACAGCGTTACGATCGCGCGTTCGCGCAAACATATTCAGCAGTATTACAACACAGAAGAAATCGGCAGTTTTCCCACCCGCTTGCCACCGATCTCAAAGTCACCTCACCTTACCGATTTACGAGAAGCCATTACATACGATCAAATCTTCTCAGAGTTGATGAAACTGACGCTCTGCATATATACGCCTTCTCATTTCATCAAAGAGAGCAAGCGTGAAAAATACGCGGAACTGTATGACGATACAAAGTATTCTCAGGGCTTCACCCAGGCTAACCGTGAACGCGGAATCCGTCGCCTGACCGCAATCAATTTGATGAAGCGCATGGAAAGCTCTGCATTTTCCTTCAATCTGACTTTGAAGCGTGTTAAAGAGCTGATAGATTCAACGCTTGAAACGATACGGCATTTTGAGCAAAATCGCAGTGCGTCTATTAACCTTACGGATATAACAAATATCCACGAAAGCGAGTTTGACGAGGACGATCTCAATACTGATGATATCTTTTCTGTCGGCAGGAAGGTAAAAATCCAGCTTGAGGATATGGACGTCAAGTCATGGAAGCGCGGTTTGGAAAAAGACCGTGACACTCTTGAATTGCTGACATTGATGGTTGCAGATATCACTCCTGAATATGATAACAAATTGCAGGAGTTGTTAAAGCTCCTTTCCGAAAAAGTGACGCATCCGATCAATCCCGGCAATCAAAAGGTTATAATTTTTACTGCCTTTGCCGACACCGCAAAGTATCTCTACGAAAACGTCAGCAAATACATGAAGCGTAATTTCAAGCTTGACACGGCGGTTATCACCGGATCCATCAATGGACGTTCAACGATTCCTTCACTCTCCAATGATCTCAATACCGTCCTCACTTGCTTTTCTCCTATGTCAAAAGATAAGCAGCTTCTGTTTCCCGAATTTCGTCAGGAGGTTGATATTTTGATAGCCACCGACTGTATTTCCGAGGGACAGAATTTGCAGGACTGCGATTACCTGATCAATTACGATATTCACTGGAATCCGGTGCGAATCATTCAGCGGTTCGGAAGAATCGACCGTATCGGCAGCACCAATCAATACATTCAGCTCGTCAATTTCTGGCCGGACGTCACGCTTGATGAATACATTGATCTCAAGGCAAAGGTTGAAACAAAGATGAAGATCGTCGATATGACCGCTACAGGTGACGACAATCTGTTGAGCGACGATGAAAAATCCGACCTTGAATATCGCAAAGAACAGCTAAAGCGATTGCAAACGGAAGTGGTTGATATTGAAGATATGTCCAGTGGTATTTCCATAATGGACTTGGGCTTGAATGAGTTCCGCACGGATTTGGTGGAATACGTCAAGCATCATCCCAGTCTCGACCGTGTGCCGTTTGGAATGAACACTGTTGTAGCTGCTGACGGTAATGCACCGGCAGGCGTGATTTACGTTCTTAAAAACCGCACGGGCGAGGTCAACGCAGACAGACAAAATCGCTTGCATCCGTTTTATCTGGTCTATGTATCAGACAGCGGCGAGGTGATCTGTGACCACCTTAGTCCGAAGGCAACGCTTGATAAGATCCGCTATCTTTGCAAGGGAAAAATGCAGCCAAATCAAAGGCTCTGCGCTGCTTTCAACAAAGAAACAAACGATGGCAGAAATATGAAGAAATATTCTGAACTGTTGTCGGAAGCGATCAATTCTATCATCAACGTCAAAGAGGAAAGCGATATTGACAGCCTGTTCAGCGCAGGCGGAACGAGCCTCGGCAATGCGCAGATAAAGGACTTGGATGATTTTGAGTTGATAGATTTTATAGTGGTGAGGTAGATGTTCCCAAAATCAACAGAATTTAATAAAAGAATCCCAAAGACAAAGTTTTACGAGCATATTGAACTGGGCAGGAAAATCAAAGACAGCTTTGTTAAGGATATTGATTCGATTATCTGGGCAAATAAAATCGCGCCGTCAACGGTGAATATTGCTGCGGGCGAAAAGGTGACGGAGATCCAGGTTTTTCGTATTATCTTGAAACAGTTCGATTTCAATAAAGACGTATTGAAAACCATCGACGAACAGATACCGTACCACATTCTTTTTATCGTCTGCTATCGTGGCAAGGAGCAGGCGTGGATCGGCTATAAAGAGCAGAGCGGCAGCGAAAGCCGCGCGTTTAAGGTGGACAGTTACTACCATACCGCATGGCAGAAGCCAGAAGAATTGAAGCTTGCAATTGAGGGCTTGAACATGGACGCGGTGTATGAGAGCTTTGTCAAACAAATATCCGCTTCAACTGCACCGATTCAGTGGGATGACAGCTTATCCGCAAGGGATAATACTGCAAAAATAGAGGAAAGAAAAAAGCTGCAAAAGCAGATTGAAAAGCTGGAACAGCAGTTAAGAAAAGAAACGCAGCCAAGGAAGATGTGCCCTCCCCGAAAAAACAGACAAAAAACGCAGGCAAAAAACCGAATGAAAAGAATGACGAATATAATATAAAGTTGCTCTATC
>JBGUWM010000138.1:0-2035 GCA_045221175.1 Acutalibacteraceae bacterium
CCGAGGAGCTAAAGCTCCTGCGGTGAGGTTGCCTCGTCGCAGCCGATGTTAAGCGAGCTTACATCGGGCTTTGCTCCGAGTTAAAAGCGCAGGCGGCAAAAAACGCAGGAATCAAAGCAGGAATCAGTGCAGGAATTAAAGCAGGAGTCAATGAAGGAATCAGTGCTGTCGGCACAAAAAAGCCGCCTGCTAATGCAGACGGCTCAAAAATTCTAATGAACTTTTTGGGTTATGCAGTTCTGTTCAGAATTACTCCTTAGAAGAAGCCTTCTTTGTCATAACTACAGCAGCACCCAGAGAAGCGATAACAACTGCTACCAGAGCAACAGCAGATGTTGTGTCACCTGTAGGAACAGCAGACGCTTCCTTGGACTCCTCAGCAGGAGTATCCTTCTTGGATTCCTCAGCAGGAGCTTCTTCCTTGGATTCCTCAGCAGGAGTTTCTTCCTTGGACTCTTCCTTGGATTCTTCCTTAGACTCTTCCTTGGACTCCTCAGCAGGAATTTCAGCAGTGTAGGTTACAGGCCATACCATGTAAACGTCAGGATCGTCCAGCGGGAACTCATCCTCGTTAGCGCTTGCTGTGGTATCAAACTTAACGTGAATGTTCAGGGGCTTGCCAACCTCAACGTCGGACTCCTTAACAGCGCAGTTTGTCTGGCTGTTCTCGGTACGAACAAAAGCTTCCTCATAATCGCCCCAGCTATTGTCCCATGTGCCGTCAAGACGAACCTTGAACTGAATAGCGTTGAAGCCTCTGGACTGAGCGCCGCCACCGTTCGGGCCTTTATCGGTCATTGCTTCGCTGATCATGTCAGCAGTTACTTCTGCGATCTCGATGGTGCCTTCGTAAACGCCGTCACCGTCATCATCGGTCAGCGCAACATCAGCTTCACCGTTGTTGCCCCAGTTGTTGAAAGAACCTGTAACACCTACGGTGTGGCTCTTAATGTCTGCAGACTCCAGAGCGGATACGCTTACAACTGCCATAGAAGCAGCCATTGCAGCTACGAGAGCAATGCTGAGAATCTTTGACTTTTTCATTTTCGTATTTCCTCCTAAAAGTTATTGAAACATACCTGAATATGCTTCGATAGTGCTATTATACTATGTTTGAAGGGAAAAATCAAGAGTATTTCTTTGAATTTGTTACAGGAAAATGACGATGTTGTCATAAAAATGTATTATTTTCGACAAAAGAATGGAATATAATCCGGTAAAACGGCTAAAAAGCCGTGGGCGAAAAAGATTATTTGGTTATTTTAATAAAAGAGTGACGGCAAAATTAGGCATTATTTCAGATGCTGAAAAAATTATTGTGTTGTTTTTGTATCATTGCATAATAATTGAGGGTGTAAATGATGAAAATAGCGGCGATTTTTACAAAATTGCGGTATTGCTTATTCACAATTTACAGCTTCTGTCCGGCTGACCCACACTCATGGCTGACTCTTGTATCAACAAGGCGGACAACCGGAGGATAGCACAAAAATGCTTTTTCGATTGCCGGCAACGGCTTTCTGTCCGTCCGGTCGCTTCTGAGCCTCGTTTGCATTAGCGCCGATAGAGGTTCCGCTTCGTATGATTTGCCTTGAAATGATGGATTTTTTTTTCTCTTTCACAAGATATTGATATAGCTTTACGATTCTTGCAGCAAATTTTAATGATTTCTCCAACAACGGGCTTTCGTTATATATCATACAATTTCTCTTTTCTTTAGTGAATAGAGAAAAGAGAATAGTGAATAGAGAATAGTACAGAAACGCCCCTCGGAGCATCACTATCAACTATTCACTATTCACGATTCGGTATTTTCAGTCCCCGAATAAAGTGAGGTTTCTACAGGTGCTGAAAAAGAAATATTTTATGGCGCAGAACGAGACTTGTACTCCTGAAAAAAAAGCGACCGCAGGGAGCGAATCTGCGAATCGTCCCGTGCGGTCACGCACTTCTGCCGGTAACCGGACTTGAACCGGTACGGATGTTACTCCGAGGGATTTTAAGTCCCTTGCGTCTGCCTATTTCGCCATACCGG
>JBGUWM010000139.1:0-5061 GCA_045221175.1 Acutalibacteraceae bacterium
ATCAATGGTTCTGGAGAAGGAGTTGAGGAAGGTTGCAACCGTGTGTGTATAAGGCTTTTTCGCAAGGTTGCAAAAAATCCCTATACATACAATCTTGCAAGGTTGCAGAATATCTATAGACACACACTCTTGCAATCTTGTTTTTCCCTTCTGTTGGAATCCATATTTGATTTAACACTGAGGAAGGATTTGATTTATTGATTCAGGTATTGATTTTAATTCTATGGTATAGCGAGGTACGCCATTGGCAAGCCAATGACACCTCGTTGGGGGCGACCCCCAAACCCCCAAGGAAGGAGGCGAAACCCACATGCCAAGAGCACGTTCAAATCAGGTGTCGTTTCGCCTGTCAGATAAAGAATACGCTCTGCTTCAAAAGAAGCTTGCAGCGAGCGGTCTGTCACTGACAGAATTCTTTATCGAAACCATCAGAGGAAAGGAAATAATCATCATCAGTGATTTTCTCCCTCTGCTGGGAGAATTGAAACGGCAGGGTGTGAATCTCAATCAGCTTGTGCGGAGGGCGAATCAGTTTTCACCTGTAAGCGAACAAGAGATTCTCGTAATCCTGCAAAAGTGTCAGGATACATATCGGCGGCTCTATGAGCTGTCGGAGCAGCTGGGAGCGTGAGGATATGCCGTTATTCAAAGGCTGCGGCTGCAAGGGCAAACCTGCCAAGGCGATCGACTACATCACCGATGAGAAGAAAGCCGCTATCGTTACATCTCACGCACTTGATGATACTCGCGACTACGCCCGGCAATTCGCAGAAACAGCCAAGCTGTTCGGCAAGGCGCAGAAGTATAACAGCCGAAAATATTATCACTTCAAGCACAGCTTTGACCCGAAGGATAACATCACGCCCGAAGAAGCGCACCGCTTGACGGAGGAATTGGCGCAAGAGGCGTTTCCCGATAACGAGTACATCATTGCTACTCACACGGACAAGGATCACATTCACTGCCATATCATCGTGAACAGCGTATCGTTTGTCAACGGGAAAATGCTGCACTACAGCAAGGATGAATACGGAAGGTTGAAAGACCGCTCCAACGAGATTGCCGCGAAATACGGTTATTCCACCTTGGATTTTAGAAAGCCGTCGGCTGACCGAATCAAGAGCGAGGAAAGGCAAATCGTACTGAAAGGCGGCACTTCATGGAAGGAGGAGCTGCGAGAGGTTATCGCAGAAGCAAAGAGGCTCTGTAACGATATGGAGAGCTTTGAAAAGCACCTCAACAAATACGGCGTGACCATCACACGCAACACGGCAAAAACAATCAGCTATTTACATCCACAGAAAAAGAAGCCTATCCGCGGCATCAGGCTCGGACAAGGCTACACGAAGGAGGCAATACTATATGAGTTTGCAAAACATGGAAACAGGACAACCGGCACCCGCAAGAGAACAGATGCAGGAGCTGACGCAGCAAAGCAGACAGGATTACGAAAACAGCCTGCTCAAACAAGCGTTGCAGGAATACAACGAGCAGTGGACAGCCTTGAAAGGCGAACAAAACAGCTTTATCCGGAATCAGACAAGGCAGATAAACGCGCTGACGAGCACCGTCGCAGCTCAAATCAACATGAACGAGCTGTTTCGGAAAAACATCGAAAGCGAGTTAAATAAGCTGACAACTCAGTTGTCCGAGCGTTTATCGGAACAGTTTGAGAAGCAGTTTCACCGTTTCGAGGGAGCGGCTAATCAATCTGAGTTACAGTTAGCCGAGCACACAACCAAGTGCGTCACCGAGCTGAGCGATTTGACCGCAAAGCTCAAAGCAAAGCAGCAGCGGAGCTTCACAAGGAAAAGCGTTATGTTTTGGATCAACATTACAGCGATTGTTTCTCTTGTTCTGTTGGAAGTCCTGAGATTCTCAGGAATCATATAATCAAAAAAGGAAGGTATTTGAAAATGAATGAACCAATCAAGTTTATGAACACGAAGGATGTGGCAAAGGCATTGGGCTGTAGCCTGCCCGCCGCGAGAGCAGTGATGATGAGAGCGGATTTCCCGCTCGTCAAGGTCGGCAAGAATTACAAGGTGAAAGAGGAAGCATTCCTCGAATGGAGCAATAAGCGGAGGGTATAAAACTGTTGACAGCCTATCGTTTTTGAATTAAAATAGAAGCACATAGAAAACGATAGGCTGCCTTTAGGTTGGAAAGGACGGAATAATGAACGCTAAAGGCACGAAAAAAGTTAAGAAAAAACTTCAATACGGCAACGGCTCCATCTACTTTGTCGAGAAGCGCAACCGCTTTGCGGGGCAAATCACCCTGATGATCGACGGCGAAAAGGTTCGCAAAACCGTCTACGGCAAGACGGAAAAGATTGTGAAGGATAAGCTCAGAGAACTGCAAATCCAAGCTCTCGCGGGGAACCTTCACAACGAGAAAAAGCCCACAATCCCGACGATTTATGATTACGCCGAGAAGATGATGGAGGAGCAGCTTTCGCTCAACGAGATCAGGCAGTCAAGCTATGATAGGAAAATGGAAACGCTGAAAATGATTTCCGCTATTTCCGATAAGCCGCTCGATGAAGTGAGCGAGGAAGATATCATTGCTTTCCTTAAATCTAAGCTCGATTATTCTCAATCGTCGATTGACAAAATGTATCAGCTTCTCGGCGCGGTATTCAAAAAAGCCACACACCGCAAAATCATTGCGGAAAACCCGATTAAGGAAATCAAATGCCCTAAGTCCAATCAGGCGAAAACTCATGTTAGAGCGTTGACCGTTGACGAGCAGAAAAAGCTCCTTGATGTGATAAAGACCGAGGATATCAGGTACAGCGATATTATGCTGCTGTCGATGTTCACAGGCATGAGAATCGGCGAATGCTGCGCTTTGATGGTGGAGGATATCAACCTCAATGATAATACTATCAGCGTCAACAAGACCGTTGCGCGTGGCAAGAACGGGAAGAACGTGTTCAACGAGCCAAAGACCTCAGCGGGTAAAAGAACATTGTTTATCAATGATGATGTAGCGGATTTTCTGAGAATCATTATCGGCGATAAGACAACAGGTCTGTTGTTTGTGTCGAGCAATAACAATCTTGTCACAACGAATCAGGTCAACTACTCTTACGCAGCCACTTTGAAAGCGCACAAAATAGTAGATAAAACTGTCGGCGGCAAAGTGGATTTGCACTCGCTTAGGCACACATACGCTACACGGTGTATTGAATCGGGAATGCCCGCTAAAGTGTTGCAGAAGATTCTCGGACACTCTGACATCAATATGACGCTCAACATTTATTGCTCGGTTTTTGAGAAGTTCCGCAACGAACACCTCGCTGTCGCCGATGAATACATGAGAGCAAACAACCTGCAAATCGCATAAAGTAACGGAAATACTGTCAAAAATGCAGTCACGCCGCGAAAAGGCACTATTTAAGCCACTTTTCAAGGCTACCTGCACCAGTATGAGTGTTCATAACGGATTTATGTTATGGACACTCATTTTTTATTCAATTTCATCCGGTTTGTATTTGGTGAGCAGGTTTTGTGCCTGCTCACTTTTGTTTATGCGGACTTTGCTGTGGGGATATACTCCACGTCTACGCCTTTTCGGGTATTGGCTTTGTAGTTCTCGTCCTCTGATGACGGTAGCTCCAAGTAGCCGACAAAGCGATAATAGATTACAATGCGTTGAGTGTAGTTCTTTTTGCCGCCTTCCTTTTCGTACACATCAATGTGGTCGATAAGCTCTCGAAGCATTGGTGCGGTTAAGGATCACATCTACATAAACTTTCTGACAGCCTTAAGAAAGTCATCTTTGTTTTGCTCCATTTCGCTGATTTTCGCAAGGCGTTCCTTGTACTCAAAAATCTTTGTTTTCAGTTCAAGGCGTTCAACCTCATATTTGTGTGAAAGCTCCATATACATCTCGTCGCTTAGCTTGCTGGATACATTGTCCTCGTAGGTTTTGGCGAAAAGAGAAGTGATCATTTCGTTTCGCGCGGTTGCCCGATTCAGCTCTGTTTCCAAGTTTTTCTGTTCGACCAACATATCTGCATTTGTTTTCTCGGCGAGAAGCTTTGCAAATTCTTCTTCGTGAGATTCGAGATATTTCGCTAAATGGCGAAGTTCCAGCATTACCACTTGTTCGATTGCGTCGGCTCGGATATAATGTCGGGTTTCACAGTTGCCACGGGTGTCTTTCTTGTAGTTGGAGCAACTGAAATAATGGATTTCCTTATTGGTGGTATTTGGATACCATAGCTTACTGCCGCAATCGGCGCAATAGAGAAAATCACAGAACATATTTTTCTCGCCGTTCTCCTGTTTAGGAGCACGGCGCTTTGTCTTTACGACAAGCGTTTGCACCAACTCAAAATCATCACGGCTGATAATCGGCTCGTGAACATCCTTGAAGATTACCCAATTCTCTTTTGGGTTGTCGTAACGCTTCTTGTTCTTATAGGATTTAGAATACGTCTTGAAGTTGATGATATCGCCGCAATACTCCTGCTGGGTAAGAATCTTTGTAACGGTAGTTTTGCACCATTTATATTTGTTAGGCTGTGTGACCTTACCGCCTTTACGAATACCCTTTTCTTGCCAATACGCCATAGGAATCAGAACTTTTCGTTCCTGCAGGATACGAGCGATAGTTTCATTACTCTTGCCTTCAAGCGCCATTTTGAAGATGTCACGAACGACCTGTGCCGCTTCGGGATCGATGATCCACTTCTTAGGATTATCGGGAGATTTGATATATCCATATGGCGGTGGAGCTAACGGCTCGCCTGTGCTGCCACGAATACGATAGGACGACCGGCATTTCTTGCTGATGTCCCTTGCGTAAAACTCGTTCAGTACATTCTTGAAAGGTGCAATTTCACTTTCGCCTTCATCGCTGTCTATATTATCATTAACGGCAATGAACCGAACATCTCTGTCGGGAAAATAGGTGTCCATATAATACCCGACCATATCGTAGCGCCTGCCAAGACGGGACAGGTCTTTGACAATCACGGTTGAAATATATCCGAGGTCAATGTCCTCAATCATCTTCTGAAAGCCGGGACGCTCGAAATTTGTACCTGTA
>JBGUWM010000140.1:0-11788 GCA_045221175.1 Acutalibacteraceae bacterium
GGATGTTCCGGTCTGATCTCTTTGAGGGCTTATGTGTCGGTCATGCACCGAAGAAATGCAAAATCTGTGGCAAATGGTTTTTGACCACCAATGCAAGGCACACAAAATACTGCGGCGGTTATGCACCGGAGGACAAGCTGCACCGCACCTGTCGGCAAATCGGCAATCTGAAAGGCAGAGAACAGCGAGAGCTTGCAGACGATCATCCGGTTATCCAGATATACGAAAAGCGGCTGAATACCATAAACCGCTATATCAAGCGTGGCAAACTGGACGATGACGTAGCGGAGGTTATGAAGAAACTGGCGAAAGATAAGATGCTCCGGGCAAAAAGCAATGTCGCTTATGCCAAAGGAGCTTATGAGAAAGAAATGGAACAGGCTGCTTTGAAAAAAGAAGCCCTAAAGAGAATTTGAATTTGGAGGTATATCCATGGAAGGAATAAATGCAAACGATAAAATTTATAAAATGTCCTTTTCAAAGGTTTATCCACTTCTTGTTACAAAGTGTGAGAAAAAGGGACGAACAAGAGAGGAAGTAGATCAAGTTACTTGCTGGTTAACAGGGTATAGTAAAGATCAAGTGAATGATTTTCTGATACATGATGTTGCATATGGAGACTTCTTTTTGAATGCTCCCCAGCTTAATCCTAATCGAAAACTGATTACAGGGAAAATCTGCGGAGTTTGTGTAGAAGAAATCGAAGAACCGCTAATGCAGGAAATACGCTATCTGGACAAGCTGATTGACGAGTTAGCAAAAGGAAAACCGATGGAGAAAATATTGAGAAAGTAATAATTGATATTGAGGAGGTTTTAGTATGTGGACTTGTCCAAAATGCGGAAGGGAGTTTAAAAGGACAAATCAAAGTCACTATTGCGGCAAGGCTCCTGAAAGTGTAGATGAATATATTGAATTACAGATTCCAGAAGCGAGAGCGTATGTTGTGGAATTAAGAAATCTAATTCTTCGTTGTGTTCCAGCAGTTAAGGAACAGATTGCTTGGAGTATGCCAGTATATAAGAAAGACAAGTTCTCAATATCTTTTGCTGCCTGTAATAAACATATTAGCCTTTACGTAGATACAAATGTTTTAGAAATATTCAAGTCACAACTAAGTGCTTTTACAATAAGGAAAAATGCAGTCTATCTGCCCTATGAGAAAGAATTACCGATTAAAATAATTGAAAAAATTATAAAACAAAGCCTTGAAGAAATAACGTGAATTTCAGTTTTCTGGAGATTGATAAACGTTATTAAAGTGAAGGGAGGTGCGCTATGCTGAATGATTTTACATGGAATATGACCGGATACATACCGAAGCACCAAGTCAATCCGCACGGTGATGGTCTCATTCCCTATGTGGCAGAGCGCATCTTCCAACTGGAGCCGGAACCGCCAACGGTTAGCAATCCAAATGAACATATTCTGTCTGCATTGCAGGAAAAGAATTTGCTATATTTTTCGTTCTTCCTGCACCACTACGAACCACAGCTCAACAAGCGCATCAAAGGCTTTCTCGGTGTGGATGGCGGCGATCTGTACGACACAGATCGATTTATAGATATAAAGCTATCCTGTCGGGAGCAAATGCTCCAAAAGCTGATGGATTATGATCCTGCCAAGGGTGCGGAGTATGCTACATACATTTTCCCGTTCATACGGGATGCGATGCTCCGTTTCCGTATGGGCGAAGAAAAATGGTCGGTATCCTCTCTGACCAATTACAAAATGGTGCGGTCAATGGCTTGGCTCTACCATAACACCAAGGATGCGGTCAGTGAGTTTTCAAAGAAATACAACTGCGACCTTGCCCTTGCGGAAGAATATTTGAAAGTTGTCCGTGGCATCCGCAATCAGCAGCCATTCTATGTGACGGACGAGGACGGAGAAGAAACAGGCGAAGATGTTGCCCTTGATGATACTTGGAACTATGCCGATATTCTCTGGAATGGCATACAGGCAGAAAAGGTGCAGCGGGCATTTGAGAAGCTAAACTACCGGGAACAGACCTTGCTTGAAAAGCGGCTGGCGATCTGCATGACCTGCGGGCGTGTCGGCTCATGGAAAGGCCGCCCCACCTTTGAGGAACTGGCTGTGATGTTTGAGGGCAGCACAGCCAGCGGTGCAGAGCGAGCCTACCGTAGAGCAGTGGACAAGCTGACGGAGTTTTTGGTTGCCGAGGGTGCTATCCATGCTGTCCGGCTGAAACAGAAATCCAAAACTAAACGCAAAAAGAAAATCGCCACCGCAATCTATGAATATCAAGCAGACTGCGACGGCGAATGGGGCGAGATTTCATTGGATTTTGAGAATGGTACAGCGGAGATCATCCGGCTTGCCGATTGGGATACGATGAAAACAAACCGCTTTGCGAACAAGGCAATAGTCTATCTTCTGAACTGTGAGAATGAGAAGCTGCCAAAGGAAACGATTGTGGCAGCTGAACTATAGAAAGAAAAACCGCTGTATTTTCCACCCTACACGGGAAGAATAATTACAGCGGTTTTTATTCGAGGGATTTCAGACTATGTAGAATCAATATGTGATTATCTGTTACGCCTTGGCGATCAGTATGGGAAAGATCTTTTTATTTTCCGTATTGTCACCTCTTATTAGCAGAAAAATCTGCCGCTTCCGCTATCCACCGCATCAGTTCTACATCGATTTCATCCACATTTCCCACCATCACATGGTGCGTCCAGCGATTTGGATAGGGCTCCGTCGCTACGTCGATTCTTGGAGAATCTATCCGATAACCCAGTCCGAACGTAATTGTCATCCAGATTTCTGGCCGATTCTTTGCCTTGCGGCAGGGATTAAAGGACACAAAAGCGAATCCTCGTTTGTTAGCAAAGGTAATCTGGGTTTTTGCGACCTTAATTTTTACTTCCGGAATCTGTGTCAGAATCTGATCTTCCAGTCGTTCGTAAAGGGGAAGAGCATCCATATGCTCCCCAAAGAAGAAAAGAATATCACTGTTCATGGTTATTCTACCGTTTCTTTCTTGGGACGGAAGAAATCTACCGCAAATGTCAGGAAGTCTGTCATCAGCGGGATGTAGGTTGCAAGAAAGACACCGAAAGCCCCGGCTGCGACAGTCTTTTTGTGCTTGACCGGAACCAATACTCCCAACAGGATACCAATGGAGCAAAGGCAGAATTTAAGACCCGTAAGCATTTTCCAATCTCTCGATTGAATGTAGTGGTCTGCACATCTAAACAGTTGTTTCATCGTAAAAACCTCCTGTGTTTCTGAGATTATGACAGATATGAGAAGCTACAATACTATCTACAACATATTACATTTCTTTGCCTGCCCACCGATTCTTTGCAAGGAAAATTGATAGGAAAGTAATCACCCCTGAAATCAGCAGGAACATAAGGGAGATACCATCTTTAGCCACTGCATATACATCAAAGTATTTTAGAGGTGTTAAATAAAACAGAGCCGGAATACACAAATATTCTGCCACAAAATAAATACAGTAAAATACTATTAAAGCGCCAAAGCCAAAAAGCATAGCCTGTTTGTAGGATTTGCAGAGACTGGATACCCAAAAACCAATCGAGTATAATATGATTTCCGTCAGAAAAAGCCCAACAGTTGTCAACAGAGCCGCATTCTTTTGATCCAGTCCACCCAGAGGAGCGATTGCAGTATAGTAATTACATACACCGCTGACAGCTGCAAGAATAAATAAATTACATACGTTGGCGGCAGCTTTTCCTATAACAATCTGATTTCTGCCTAAAGGTTTTGTGAATAGGTATTCTGCTGTTCCTTGCGTTTTTTCTTTTGCAATGCTTGAAATGCCCAGATAAATCGCATAGGAATAAGCGAGGATTGCCACCCAAAAATAAATACAGCCATACCAACCCAATGCAGTGTTAAGATCTTCACTAACACCAAACATCACCATCAAAATTCTTGGAAAGTCGTTTAGCATTTCTACCAGAATCGGTAAGCTGTCTTTTAAGGAAAGATACTCTATGTACGCAAAGACACAAAGAAGAATGATTATTCCAAGCCATATCAACAGTATTTTCCTTGTAAGTTTCAGTTCCTTTTTTATCAATGATATCATGTTGTTCCCCCCCTATACTGCTAATTTAATGTCTTTCTTCATCAGAATCTTACGAGACAGGAAGAAAAATACAGTGAGTAGAAGCACATACCACAGAAAATAATCCCATTCATAAAAAGAGTTCTCATGAATGTGAGCTGGATGAAAAAACGAAAATGGAGAGAGGTAACTTATTATTCTGCTTCCAATCGTTCTTGAAAAAGCTGTAATACAGTATCCCATAAACACAGCCAAAGATGCTGTCAGCAAAGGAGAACGATTGTTAGGATGCCAGCATCCTAACAATACTCCCATCCCTCCAAAAATCAAAGTAACAAGTGGGAAGGAGCCAGCCAACAGAATAAATTCTAACATAGAGAAGCCAGATTCATACACAATCATTGCTATAAAAGACGCAAGGATATATGCAGCACTCGTAATGCATGTGCCGACAAGTAGACAAAGCACCTTTCCTTTATAAATTTGAATACGCCCGCAGGGTTTTGTGAACAGGTATTCTGCTGTGTTTTCGGTACATTCTTTTGTAAACAGGGATAAGGCAAAGTGCATCCCGAAAATTCCGCCTGCCAAAGCAAAAAACGCATTAAGAAATCCATACATTCCCAGAGGTTCCAAGAGCAGTGCGAGAGAGATGCCGACAGTTTCAAAGAATCCACCCTCTGCAAAGTTTTTAGGCAGAAGCTCTGGCGTTTCAATCATGCTGTAATAGACAGGTATCATAGAGAAAATACAAACGGCAAGGGAAAGACCCCAAATCAGAATATATTTTCGACTACGTTTCCACTCATAATGAAATACAGTCATAGTGTCACCTCTCATTCGTAATAATGAAGAAAGATCTCTTCTAAAGACGGTTCTTCAATCAGAATATCAACCAAAGGTAGTTTATGTAGTTTTTCCATGATGGTCATAACATTGCCATTAAACATAAAAGAAATGGAATTTTGATTCTGTTCCAGGTTGGCAATTCCTGGGATGTCGAAGAACTGCGCAGGGACAGGCTCCTCGGTGGAAAGCGAAATCTTTTTATACCCGTTTTCACGCAATTCCTTCATGGACTGTATAGCAATGAGACGACCTTCTCTCAGAATACATACACGATCACATAGCTTCTGCACTTCGCTCAACACATGAGAGGAAAACAGAATGGTTGTTCCACGGCTGTTTTCTTCTCGAAGAATTTCATAGAATGTCTGTTGGACGAGTGGATCAAGGCCGCTGGTAGGCTCATCCAGAATCAGAAGTTTTGGAGAAGGTAGTAAAGCGGACACGATGCCAACTTTCTTTTTGTTGCCTAAAGACAAATCTCCGATTTTTCTGGACAAATCCAGATTCAGTCTCTCAGCCAGTTCTTCTATTCTGTCATGGCAGTTAACACCATACAGATCTGCAGTATATTGTAACTGCTCTTTCACTTTCAAATTATTATAATAGCAATTCTCGCTGGGAAGATATCCCACGTTCTTTGCGATTTCTGCAGCATGCTGCGTACAATCAAGGCCGAAAATCGTAGCATTGCCGCTTGTGGGTTTGAGCAAGCCCATCAAAGTGCGAATTGTTGTTGTTTTACCAGCACCATTAGGACCGATAAAACCAAAGATTTCGCCCGGCAGAACGGAATATGTGAGATTTTCAATACCTCTGTGCTTTCCATAACTTTTTGTCAGTCCATCTAACATTATCACCGCTTGTTTCATAATAAATATTCCTCCTTGTAGAAATGATATTTTAACATTTTCAGAATATTCTCCATTTCGCACACGATTCTATCAAAATCTGACACACCTTCAATCTCGTCTACAATACCGTATCCAATATGCATCAATGTGCGGAACAGTAGTGGCGCATCTTCGGGATGCTTGAATTTGACCAGATCGGCATCACGGAGCATCAGATCATGCAAGTGTTTTTCACCTTCTTGCATTAAGTCCTTAATGTGCTCCGAAATTTCAATGGATGGCTCTTTTGCAACACTTATAATAAAAGCGGCGATATAGGGATTCTTTTTCAAATTATCTATCTTCATGATTATGGCTTGCTGTACACGATCAAAGAAATCTGCGTTTGCATATAACGCCTGTTCCTGATAAGCTGCTTTCATTTGTGTGCTGCTGTGTTCAACCAGATATTCATAGAGGTTTTGCTTTGTACCAAAATATTGAAAAAGGGATGCCTTAGAGATGCCCGCCATTTTTGCAATGTCGTTAATCGATGCTTTTTCGTATCCATGCTGAGAGAAGCAAGATAGTGCTGCATTTCTAATTAAGGTTTGCTTTTCGTCAGAAAGTGCTAAAAATTTTTCCATAATAACCTCCAACAAATAACCGATTCGGTTATTTTGCTATACTATATCACGAATAACCGATTCGGTCAATACAAATGTGCGTTTTTGTTCATAAAAATCGCCCGTGAGATATCTCCCACGGGCGGCAAAATAATCAGCTTTCTAAAGGCTTATATTCAGTTACAGTTTTCAAATAGGTTTCAGGATTGCCGTTCAAAATCAAGTCTGCATATCCAATCGGGTCAGTGTAAATCAGATAGTCAAGCTCTGACCGCTGATACATATTGTCAGCAACTTCATTCTCCACGGCGATGGTATCAATGGCAATCATGCTGCCATCAAAGAATTTCAGCTCCACACAAGCGGTATCCATGTTAAACTCACAAGAAATCAATCTATCCATAAGAAACCTCCATTTTACGGGATGTTAGATTATCCCAAAATATTTGAATGCTTCTCGGATTGCTTTCTCTTTTTCTGGCGGACACAGGGGCTGTCTGGAATCTTCGGATTTTGGCAGATTGTAGTTCTTGCCAACCTCAATCCCACATTTCCGCTTAATCTGTGAGATATACAGGTTAGACACCTTTAATCCGCTATGTTCCAGTACATAGTCCTTGATCTGCGTGTAGGTTGCCCCATCCTGAAATTCGGACATATCCATATCTTCCAAAGAGAACTCAACCCGAATCTTTTTCGAGTCGACCTCGCCCTTGGAAAGCAAGACAACCGTCTCCACGTGCACCGTATGCGCGAACTGATCCACCGGCTGGACATAGTCCAGTCTATATCCCCCCTCTGTCAGCTTTTTTAAATCTCTTGCGAGAGTTGCCGGATCGCAACTGACGTAAACGATACGCTTGGGGGCAATCTCCAGCATGGTCCGTATGCAGACATCGTCACAGCCCTTGCGGGGCGGGTCGACACAGATAACGTCAATCTGCGGATCCTTTCCCTGTGCTTTCAGGTTTTCCACATAGTCCGGGAGTACTTCTTCAGCTTTGCCGACGTAGAATTTGGCATTTTCGATGCCGTTCCGTTCAGCATTCATTCTGGCATTTTCAATAGCCTCAGGAATGATCTCAACACCGTAGACCTGCTTTGCATGGCGGGCCATGAATAAGGAGATTGTACCGACACCACAGTAGAGATCCCAGACGGTTTCATTGCCGGTCAGGCCGGCGCAGGTCAGAGCAAGGCTGTAGAGCTTTTCGGTCTGGCGGGGGTTGACCTGATAGAAGGAAAGCGGGGAGATTCCGAAGGTTACGGATTCCTCTGTCTTTTTAAAGACTGTGCCATTTTGAATGTTCGAATCCTTCGAAGTGTATGTATCCCCATTGACCTGTTTCTGTATCACCTCATGAATATGCAGGGTATCAACGATATCATTGGCTCCCCAGAGGGTACGCAGGGCGCGGCCGGTAATGACATTGGTGCGCTCTGTATTGGTGTTGAGGACAATGGAGGAGACTCCCTCCAGGCAGCGGAGGGCCTCCACGAGTTCCTTTTCAAAGGGAAGGCGGTAGTCGTTGGCGATGACACATACCATGACCTGTCCGCTGTAAATCCCATCGCGGATGAGGATGTGGCGGATGAGACCCTTGCCGGTCTCCTCGTCGTAGGCGGGGACATTGTATGCCTGCATCCAGCTGAGGACCGTCTCCAGTATCTGCTTGTTTTTGGGGCTGCCGATCAGGCAGTCGGTCATGGGAATGACGGTGTGGGAGTGGCTGGCATAGAAGCCGGTCACAGGGCCGTATTTGCCCTGCTGTACAGGAACCTGTTCCTTGTTCCTGTAGTGCCAGGGCTCCTCCATGCCGACAATGGGATGCAAGACGGCATCGATTTCTTCCGGCGCAAAACTGCCGATCCGGATCAGATTTTCGTGTACTTTTTTCTGCTTGAAGGCGAGCTGTTTTGCGTAATCCAGAGCCTGGATCTGGCAGCCGCCGCAGGTTTTTGCGATGGGACAGCGGGGTTCCACACGAGACGGGGAAGGCTCCAGAATCCGGTCAAGATGGCCGTAGGCATAGCGGGTTGTCACCTTTGTGACAGTCACTTCGATCGTGTCACCAGGCACCGCGTCTTTGACAAAGATTGCAAAGCCTTTTTTCAGGGACTTCTTTTTTTCAATCTCTGCTTCTATCTTTCTTCCGGTATCATTTCTTCCGGTATCTGCACCTCTGTCTGTATCGCAGTCCTGTGTCACTTCTGGAATCTTCAGAAAACCGATTCCCTCTCCTCCGCTGCCGATATCCTCGATTCTGATCACGGCGCGGTCATTTTTCTTGCAGGGCAGGTTTTTGACAGATGCCTGGTTCTTTTGCTTTTTCCTGTTTGTTCCTCGTCTCATTATTTTCCTTTGAAATCTCTGCCGGTATGCGCTTTATGCCGGCAAATGTTTTTTAGATGTCCGTTTCTAACCGCTTTGGTGCTTGCGATGCGGTCCAAAGTACAGAATTTTTTTCCGTCTGGCACTTCCGAGACATGTGCTGTCTCCTAAAAACCGATTATTTCCTGTCTCAGTCAGGAATATATCATACATTGTATTATACACAGTCGTTATTTCTTGTAAAAGGCTTGTATAGGACTCGCGGATTGCCTTCCTGTGATTTCCTGTGAAAACTGAGATTCAGGAGTACAGGCCGGAACAAAACCGGTCTGTACTTCCGGCTTTGTCATGCCGGCTCGATTATCAGCAGTTCCATCTCAAGCGGCATAAGAGAAATATCCAGAAGCAGGGTTTCATGGCACTCCCGGATTTCCATTCCGCAGGCAGGTACAGCAGTTTTTTTCATATATGCAGTCTCTTCTCTGGAGGGAGAGGCAGGCGCCTGGAGCTGAAGCCAGAGATCAAAGGAGGAACCGTGTTCCCGGTTCAGGAGGGTCCGGGTGATTCTGTATCTTCTCGTCCCGCTCGCAGGAAGTCCGTGCAACTGGAACTGCAACTGCATTTTTTCACCGGGGTTGAACACACTGTAGGCATCCGCCGGAGCATCCAGACGTTTATAACGGAAGCAGTTGATGTCACTGTAATGGGTATAGTTGTAGACCAGCAGCTGGAGGGAGTCGTTTTTCCGTGTCATGAACCATCCGTCTCCGGAAGCGACGCGGTCCTGCCCCATCTGTCCGATCATATGCATGGCATGGTACCCCGCCTTGGGGATCCCGGTGCGGGTGAAGAGTCCATAGCCCCCATGGAAAACACTGCGGATGTAGGCGCGCTCTTCGATAAAATCTGTCAGCAGCCAGTAGCCAAAGACCGCCCTCCCTGCGCTGATGGCCATGTTTTTTGCCATCCAGACTGCCTTGTAGCAGGTATCACTGGAGAGGTCCCTCTGCCATAGGGTGGAATTGCACTCCTCCAGGAAGAGCTCGCGCCCGTCCACATGGTATTCCCGGAACAGTGTATCCAGCTCGTCGAGTTTTTTCTTCAGATGATCCGGGTCTGTCGACAAAAGGGCAGGGGCGGAGTGCTGGTTCAGCGTGTACTCCATAAACAGAGAATCGTCTGTCCGGATGCAGGGGTACCACTGCATCAAGTGAAAATCAGGCAGACAGCCGCGGGCTGTAGTAAATTCCAGAAACCAGGGGACACCAATCTCCCGGTCTTCTGTCAGGTCCGAGAAGTATCCCGCCCCTCCGAATTGTAATTCCGGGTCTATATCCTTGACAGTCCGGTATGTCATCTCATAGAGCTCTTCGTAGTCCTCTCTGGACAGGCACCCGATCCGCACATAACTAAGGCTGATCGTAGTGAATCTCCATTTTCTGAGAGTTTTACTCCCATATCTCCCCGTCAGATGTTCCACGACTGCGTGGATCAGGGCTTTCCATTTTTCGGGCTGCGCACAGCCCGAAATCACAGAAGGACGGTCAAAAATCTGCCTCTGTTCCTTTGCCAGCGCTTCCGGCATGAATCCCAGCTCTACGATCGGAGTCAGCCACAGGTCTGTGACAAAGTCAAAGAGAGCGTCCATATTGGAAAAGGTATAATAAATATTTCTTCAATCAGATGCTTGACCGAACTATCTCGCAGTATCCTGTCGACGCAAAGCATGTCTTTGCGACCGGCCACTCCTGGGGTTCCCTGATGACCCAGATGCTGGGACTTGGCATGACCGACCGCCTGGCCGCGATCGCCCCCTGCTCAGGTGTCTTTTTCGGAGGCTCCTCGAAGATCATGACGGCTCTGCCTGACCTGAACCGCTTCAACGACCGTCAGCTCCCTGTCTGGATGCACTGGGGCATGGAAGAGGACTGGCTCATTCCCTCCTCCCCGGAGCATGACAACGAGACCGGCTTCACCCTTGATATATGGATGAAGCGCAACGGCAAGGAAGACATGATCCCCGACAACTGGAACGACCTTCCTTTCGAAGCCAACGGCCCTCATAAGCGCTTCCTCGACCGCAGAATTGAGAAGGAAGGCACCGCGTCTGTCTGGTTCACCCAGGTCGACTATATGCCCCATGCGACCATGCCGGAGATGAGCTTCCGGATCTGGGAACAGTTCTTCAGCAGATACTGCTGATCCTCTCCGAAAAATTTCTGCGAAGGATCGTCAATCTTTATCATCTTTATAAATTGAAACATCAAAAAAATGCTCCCCTCCGACTGGCAGGCTTTTCTCATTCGGCTGCCCTACCGGAAAGGAGCATTTTTTATCAAAACTCTTCTGTACTGTATTCTCCGCACTGTCCTCTGTCTTCTGTCACAGTCGGCAGAGGAGGCAGAGGAGCTTATGCCGCCGGAGCGAGTTCCTCTTCCTGATGCTGGTAAATATATTCGTCAGCCAGGTCGTCAAGTCTGCCGGAGCGTTTTTCTTCTTCAAGAAAAGCGTTTACGTATTCCAGCAGATCCTCCGATCCTTTCGGCATCAGGACACCAAGTTCTCCGTGTGTAAAGGGTTCGTTGATGAGGGGCGCAGCGAGCCTTTCATCCTGTCCGACGTAATAGCCGGCTTCCATGATCTCTGTGATCATGATGTCCGCCGCACCTTCAGCGATCAGTCCCGGAATATCCTGGTTCACATCGTGAACGATCAGGGTGACATCCGGCAGATTTTCTCTTGCAAACTTTTCATTCAGCCCGCCGGGATTTACCATGACGCGTACTTCCGGCTTATTGATGGATTCCAGATCCGTATATTTGGCGGCGTCTTCGCTCCTGCAGATGATGGTCTTGCCGTTTACGAGATATCCTTCAGACATGAGTGCCTGCTCTTTCCTTGCGTCCGTGATCGTGATCCCGCAGGCGGCCAGGTCAAATTTACCGGCAAGCGTATCGTCCATCAGTGTCGGCCAGGAGGTAGGGACAAACTGCAGGTCCACGCCGAGGGAGTCTGCAAGGTCCTCGGCAAGATCTGCGTCAAATCCCCAGTATTCACCGGTGTCCGGTTCCCTGTAGGACATGGG
>JBGUWM010000141.1:0-1954 GCA_045221175.1 Acutalibacteraceae bacterium
GATGATCTGAGCATAGCAAAAGAGCGCGGACAAAATATACTTCGGAAAGCTGTTGATTGCCGTCTGTAAAAAGCCTGTACCGAATATTGCCATAAAAACGATAACCGGTAAAAGAATCAGCAGACTCAGCCACTTATGCTTTTTCAGATACCAGCCGACAAACGCCATAGGAAAGGTCAGGATCGTCCAGAGGATCCAGAACCGGTAGTACATAAAGATCCCCCATCCTCCCTCATAAAAGGGAACTTGGAAGAGATAGATTAGCGGCTGGCTAACTAAAAAGAACACGAAAGTTTTGAGCGCAGCCTCAAGCGGCTTTTTGCAGTTCACCATGATAATGATCGCGAGGAAAAACCATGCTTCCATTGTCGCGCCCATATTGATAAAGGACGTATTCGCAAAGATCGGCACAACAAGGAATACGGTCGTCACAATCGCGGACGCGACCGCCATTATCAATACCTTTATCCAGCTCATATTGATACCGCCGTAGACCTTGTCGGCAAACCGTCTGAGAGCTGATGTGTTATCGGTCATAAAAACACTCCTTAATTCTTTTTACAATTTCTTCTTTTTATGACGATGACGATGATCACTGCAAGCAGCAATACTGCTGCCGCTGCAATACAAACAACAGCCCACACCGGCAACCCCGTTTGATCGGAATCGGCTTTTGCAGAATCTGCCGACGCGGCTTTTATTGCGGCGGCAAAGGCTGCCTCGTTCGGTTCTTCGCCGTAATACTCGTGAACCTTGGCGCTGATCTGTTCGATGTCATACAGTGTCGTGTAATCCGTCAGACCGTCTGCATTCTCTGTGGTCAGATCGTAATCCGGTTCCGCGCCGAGATCCGCATCCGTTCCGTCGTTAGAGATAAACTTTGCGGGACCGGACATCGCGTAATAATGTGAGCCGGGCATATAGAACTTTGTCAGCATACAGGAACCGCCACCGCTGGTTTTGCCGATAACCGGGATATGATTATCCTTCGCGATGACAGGCAGAAGATTGCCGCAGGAGAATGAGCATTTTGTCGTCAAAACAGCAAAATGAAAGTCATAGACCACCTCGCTGTCTTTTTCGTCAAATTTTCCGTCAAGGTTTAAATCCAGCTCAACCTCATTCTGATATTTGCTGCCGGTAAGGGTGCACAGAGTCTGAAGGGAATTCTTATTGGTATGATTTTCCTTGTTTGTCATAATGGCTGCCATATACTGCAAAACATTTGAGTTTCCGCCTGTGTTCGCGGAGAGGTCAATCACAAAGTTATCAACACCGTTATCAGCCGCATAATCAAGCGACCATTTGAACGGCTCAACAGCTTCATCAGTGAAGCTGTCAAATATAAATACACCGGTATCACCGTGTACGATGAATCGAGCAGTGCTACCCCAGCTTTTGACTTTATCGTATGCGGAATAAGCTTTGTCTCTCGCTTCACTGACCGTCATTTGCGCCATCATAGAGCCGGACTGCATTTCCGTTGTAATAGATTGAAAAGCCTGCGCTTTTTCGGAATTCCCTTCTTGCAACTCATTCCACGCGTGGAAGAAAGTTGTGTCGGCGTATTTTTCACTTTCTGCCAAGGGTTCAAAAACGAAAACCGTATGTCCGCCGTCATCAAACGGAACGGAAAGATAGGTCAATCCCAAATAAAAATCAGTTAAGCTGTCAGACATCAACAGCTCTTTTGCCTCTTTGGTTTGATCGCTGAAGCTATCGAGCGTTTTGTCAAGTCCGTTTGTGCGTATGTTTTCCGCGATCTGTGACTTTGACGGCATACCGTAGAGATTGTCCACCGCAAAGCAGAGCTCGTTATAGGTATAGTCGATCATAGACTTGTCGCGGTTGTCCGATTCATAGAGTGAGCTTCTGTCAAAATAGCCGTCGGTCTCGCTGTCCATCGTATGAACAAAATAAAGCTTGCCGTCAACATATTCGGCAGCGTTGTATG
>JBGUWM010000142.1:0-15322 GCA_045221175.1 Acutalibacteraceae bacterium
GGACAGAGGAAGAGTATGTCAAAGATATTCAGCTTAGATGGGATGATTATTATACTTGGCTCGAAAAGGCACAACAAGCAAAAAAGAAGTGGATGAACGAAGAGATCACCGACGAGGATTTCCTAAATATCGTCCACGAGATTGACTAAGAAAAGCACCTCCCGACACTTTTATCAGGAGGTGTTTTTTACGCTCAAACGCTGCGACAAATCGCCTGTGTGGGCTATGTTCTGGTTTATCGGGTACGACTGCGAACTTTTTATTTGCGCGATACAGGGCGAATTTTCGCGCGTTAGGTTTTGCCGCTCATGGCTTCAACCATCAGCCTGACAGCTAATGAAAAGCCTCGACAAAACGCATCGCGTTCGCCGAGGCTCATCAACTCTGTGTGATTATCTTTGATTTTTTCGAGTATAGCGTTCTGTTGCTCCGTCAGCGTTGCAGATAACTCTTGTTCGTGACGAATAACCAGCTTTGCAGTAACGTCATACTCACTGCCTCGCTCCACTTCATATTCATGCGGAGCGATGTTACCGTAGTAGAGATTTTCAAGTGTGGTCATTGTGCTCACCTGCCTTTCAAGCACAACAACATACCACAGGTTGGGTGGAAAGTCCAGAAAAATATTTTTATCAAATGTCTTGTAAAATATCCTTTCTCAAGGTATTATACGACAAAAATCGCAGTCCATTTCTATATTTGAACTGCGATGCGATTATTCGTAGAACGTTCACATATACGAATGTGAACTATCACTACATATCCACAATTATTCTAACACACTTTGTCTGTTTTGGCAACAGTTTGGGGTAATTTTGTTTCAGAAAAAACTTTAATATTTTCTACTGTGCTTAAAAAGATGCTTGTTTTCTGTGATTGTTGGTCAGATATGTGGTCAGGTACAATAGAAGGGCGTATAACGCAGAAAGGATGATACTATGTCAAGAAAAGAGACCAACATTTACAAACGCAAGGATGGGCGTTGGGAAGCACGCTATGTAAAAGAGATTGGATTGGATGGGAAAAAGCGATACGGATCTGTTTACGGCGCTTCTTATACTGAGGCACAACAAAAACGATTGGTAATAATGCAGAATACCAGATTTCCGTGATGTTCTTAACGGAAAATTAGGCGGCTGATATACCCTGAAGGCTTAAATGTGCCTTCGGGGTACTTTTCTGTTAATCTTTTAAACTGAATGACGATGGTGTTGTACGGTCTGCCCAGACTTTTCGCAATTCTATAAATCGACCATTTATCCTCGTTGATGCGCACTTCGATTATGTGTCGTTCTTCCGATGTCAGGTGTTGATATTTCTTGTGTTCTGTGCTACAATTGGAATTGTCCATAGTGATGATTTCTTTCGAATTGGTTCCGCAAACTCAATTCTACTACAGAATCGTCCCTGTGGACTCTTTTTTTATTGTTGCATCTTCATTTTACAATGCGCCAGATGAAAATATAAAAAGAGCGTGCAGGCAGTTAAGCAACAAAACTGTCTGTACGCTCTTATGCTGTATTCCCATAATGACAAAAGAAGAATCATAGTCTTTACCGCACTAGTACGGTATTGATCCGCAATGTCTGAAAAACGAAGAAAAGAAATCAATATGCCAAGCATCTTTACTGCCGGGTCTAACTGAGGACAGCGCGAAAAAGAAACTGAAATCTATCCAAAACAAGCCGCAAAAGCTAACGCAAGAGTAATGCGGAAAGTTTTGAAATTCCGCGATTACTTGATATCGATATGTTTTGAAATGGGATACGGAACCTCATACTCCGCGAGGAACATTTGTATGGCGGTAGCATCGGAAATATCGACATTTCCGTCGCGATTAGCGTCTGCAGCCAATAAAGATAAATCATCAAGCTGTTCTAATTCCGCAAGATGCCGCTGAATAGCGGTAACATCACCGATATTTACATCGCTGTCATCATTAACATCGCCAACCGTTATAGCGTCAATCAATTCATACGGAATATTTTTTTCTTTCGCAAAATGATAGGCGCAGGAATCGAGGTAACAGCGAATCGTCACCTTTTCCCAATCAAACGCATAGGGCTGGATTAACGCAACACTTTCCGGGATTGTAACATATTTCAGATTTGGACAATTTGTGAATGCGTAGTTGGGAATTGCCAATAGCGAACCGGAAAGAACGACCGACTCGGCTCCGGTGCCGTTAAACGCGTAGGAATCAAGCATTGCGCCGTTTTTGACAAAATCCAAATCCTTCAGCGACGAACACCTGTTAAAGCAGCCGTAACCAAAATCCGCAATACTTTCATTAATCGTTAGATTTTCCAGCGATGAACAGCCCGAAAACATGTTTGTCGGCATACTGACCATATCGGAGAGCAGCGTAACGGTCTTTAGTGAAGCACATCCAGCAAAAGCTCTGTCGCCGAAGTTGACGACATTTTCGGGAATCGTAACGGTTTCAAGCGAGGAACAGCCCATAAAAGCGTACTCCTCCACCGTTGTATTTGTACCGGAAAACGTAACCTCTCTGACGGAAGCGTTGCCGGAGAAAGCGTTTTTGCTTATCACAGTTACAGGATAACCGCGAAAATAATCAGGCAACCTAACAGATTCGCCATTGCCGCTGTAGCTGACGAGCTTTGCCTCGCGAGCGGATGTGTTCACCTCAAAACCGAAATCTCCTTCGTGAATTACCAACGCGGACGCCGGAAAGCAAAAGCCGGCGGTCAGCATAGAAAGAATCAGTGTGATAACAATTGTCTTTTTAAGTAATTTCATATTTCTTTCTCTTAAATTAAACATCATCACCGTCATCATACTCGATGATGTCGTCTATCGGTGTTTCTGCTGACGCGCAAATAACTGTTTCAAGTTTGAGCTTTACATATTCGAATTCAGGGGAAATATATGATTTTTTCAACAAAACACCTCTTATCCCCAGTTTTTGGCGGTATTGTCAACCACTTCGCCGTTGTGATAAATCAAGCAGTTGCTGCTTACGCTCCACTCACCCTGATATTTCAGGGCTGCGCAATACACCAGACAGGTATCTCCGTTGGAGCCTGAATTGTTTATGTTAAGCGCGGAGGTTTTGTATACCGTTGTAAACTGAACTCTGTTCTTGTTAGTAAGCTTAGCGGTTGAGTCACCGTTTTGGGGAGTATTGCCGTTTGAAACAACCGTATAAATATAGCCCTTGGTAGTCAGCGTTAATTTCAATTCGGTATTCACACCGTTTTCGTCAACCGCTCCGCTGTAGGTTTCGGCTGACGAGAACTGCTTGCTGCCGTTTTTTTCATCGTATTTTTGAACGATCTCCTTAAGCTGACCTTTATACTGTTCAAAAAGCGCGTTAATTCTTTCGGGCGTGTATACTTCCGGATTATCACGTATCTGCGTGCTCAGAGAAATATTGACAAACGACAGTTTCTGTACGTCCTTGTCGTATTCGAGAGCGCCGTAAACACTTCCGAGAATATTCAGTCGTGTTCTTGATACTCCGCCTTCATCGACAAAGGTATCGTTCGCGTTTGCTGAAATTGAAATACCGGGCTTCGTTGAACCGTTGGTGGCGTATACCGCGTATAGCTTAGTATTGTTTGTGACACGGTACCAGAAATCTCTTTCAACGGAAGCAATCTGCGTTCCCTCCTGGTTGTATGCCCAATAAGCAAAGCTGTAGCCGCTGAATGACTTGGCTGCATAGTCCGCCGGTATAACATCCGTAAATCTTTTCAGACCGTAATTCTCGATAAATCCGCCTGCGTCCTGATACTGATTGCCGGTTTCCCCGCCGAAGCGCTGGTTATAATAGTACCTGTCGTTCAGGCGCTTAACACTGTTATCCGCGCTCATTGCGTTTGCGACAAATACCTTATTTCCGCTGACAGTTTTCTCAATGAGGTCGTCGGCGCTGTTTGCGCCGTAAATATCTACATGGTACTGTCTTGGATAATTGTAGCACCATACGACGATTTTGTTTACCCTCTGATAATCGGCAGGAGAGTTAAAGCTCTCTGCTATCTCCTCACCGCTGACATCATAATAGTTAACCCATTTTTCATTTTTCGACGCTGTCATACCGGCGTATTCGCTGTGGTTGTTCGGCTTGCCGAGATAATCGGTATGGCAGATTGCATTATCCCCATAGCTCACAGGATTGCCGTCCTCAAAATAAGTCCTGCCGCTCATAGCCTTAACAGCCTCGCTTTGCGACGTCCATAGGTCGTATTCACACATAACGTTGGTGACCGACAGGGCTTTGTCGGCAAACTCAACGGCTTTGTCGCCGATAAGGTCGGAGAATGAAATGGATTTTACGGAATGAGAGTCATCATAAGTAATAAACTTTTCCGGTATGGTTTTGACTGAAATAGTATATACGGTTTCTTCATTCTCAATACCCGAGGGCTTTCCGTCTATTTCGTAACGGTCATAATACTTAAACTGAATTTCAAACGGCTTGGGTGTGTTGACAATCGTCGCGGTTGCCGTGGAGCCTGTTTCATCGTAGCTAACCTCATTGGTATAGCCGAAAATCGGGGCTTCCTCTACCGTGTAGCTGAAATAGTAAGTGGTACCGCCTTCCGTTGTATAGACCGGCAAGCCCTGAATGACTCTTGTCCAGGTTGACGAACCCGTGCGGCCGTGCTCGTCTTTGCTGATTGTGAACCAGCCGTCGGTGATGTCAACATCCGGAATAACGGACGCGTCTGTAAACAGCACAACCTTGTCCTCGCCGCCGTCTGTTACCGCGGTACCGTCTTCGTTCTCCCAATGCTGCCAGATTCTCACCTGAATCTGCTCCGGACGCGACTGATCCGCGTTGTTCTTGTCGTTCCATATCTTTTGAATGGTGAGTTCAATATTACCGCAGGGGTCTTGACTCTCGCCGGGATTCGGAATAAGGCTTTCGTCATTTAGCTTAGTCGGCGTGTCGAGCATCAGCACTGCCTTTGCGTTGCTGACATAAACCTTTAGCAATTCCGCGTCACCGCCCGAAGCGTCGGAGGCGAGCTTTGCGCCGTTCCATTTTTCAAATATTTTATAGTATTGCTCATTTGCGCCGGGAACTATCGGTGCCGCGAGATGAGTAATATTAAACTTCTTGTAACCCGTGCCGTTGTCGGTTACAGCCGTTCCGATCTGCTGATTTCCGCTGGTGAGCGCGTAGGTTGAATCCGTATTTCTGTAAACCGAATAGCTGTTTTCTTCACCGGCGTTCTTTTCAATGGATTCCAGCGTATTGAAGCTGTAGACGGATTCAAGCCTTGTGCCGCCGCTGAAGGTGCCGGCCTTCTGCGCAGTGCCGCGAATAACGTCGCAATACACCATTTTGTCGGAGGTGAACTTGCCCTCATTGTTATAGCCGACAAAGCCGCCCGAATAGCCGTTTGCGCCGCTGCCGTCCTGTGTATCGGAAGCGCCGCCTCCGTAAACATCGTAACCTATATGAATACCCGTAACAGAACAGTTATCCACTCTTGTACGGTTGCCCTTAATCAGATTGACAACTACCTCGGCGTTTTCGGCGTTCATATCAATCCCGTCTTCGTTGTAGGGGAGCGCGACGGTGGAATCGCCTATGGTAATAACAGCGGTTCCGGTTTTGCCGTCGCCCTGCTTCACCAGCGAAACACCGATACGCAAGCCGAGCAGATTTACATAAAGCAAATCGCCGTCGGTGAGGAGCTTTAAGCCGAGAATACCCAAATCCAGATTCAGCAAATCAAGTTTTTCAAGGTCATCGACCTGCAATATACGGATTAAGCCGTTAACGATTCCAAGCACAGTCTGCACCAACGCGGAATCCACCTCTGCCTCAACCAGATAATTCATATTGGTTTTGCCGACAAAGCCGCCCGCGATTTGGTCGCTGTAAACCTGCTTTAATTTTGATATGTGGCTGTTGTTGATTTGCGAAACGTCCGCGTAACCGGCAAAGCCGCCCGAAACAGGTTCATCACCTTCGGCAGACATAATCACCGCGCCCGCGTCAATTCCGGTTGTGTTACAATCATCAACAACGGTTCCGAAAACGTCAAGCACTCCGGCGTTTAGTC
This sequence comes from Acutalibacteraceae bacterium, assembly GCA_045221175.1. Lineage (GTDB taxonomy): Bacteria > Bacillota > Clostridia > Oscillospirales > Acutalibacteraceae > UBA1213. Next base: position 6,048 of record JBGUWM010000142.1, read on the forward strand.
CTGCCAAAGGACCGGCAACCTGCGCGTCGTCAACATCAACCGCTCCGTTTTTACCGCCGTGACCGATAAAGCCGCCTGCATAATTGGGAGCGTAAACGGTATTTAGCTTTGTAACGTTAGAATTTTTGACGCTGCCGTTCATAACGCCGCCGCCGAAGCCGCCGGCGCTGCCGGAATAACGGGTTTCACTCAGCATTCCCTCCGGAGCGGAGGAATACGCACGGACAATAATGCCGTCGTTAACTCCGTTAACATTTGAGTAATAAATATATGTTCTGAAAACATCGAGCAAATCGACGCTTCCTGCTTTGATAAGATTGAGAATGCTGGTGGAACCTGTTCCTGTTGAGGAAACAGAAGCTGCACTGCCAACATCCGCCATGCCGACAAAGCCGCCCGCGTAATACAAACCGTCTACACTGCGCAAACCGTTTACGGAAATATCACTTTCACCCCTGCGGCTGCCGATTACAGACGCCTCAAGCGAACCCGCAAAGCCGCCTGCGTATTGCGGATGTGAGTTGCCTGCGCCGTCAACGGTAAATCCAAAGTCGCTGTTATCGGGATTAACCTGTGCTTTGCGGATGGTTGTAGCCGTTGCCTGCATAACGGAGGCGAGACTGCTGGGTGTGCTTATCAAGGTATTGAGCAAGCGCTGCAGGAAGCCCTTTGAAGCACTTGTATTTACATCCGCTACAGAAGCTGCCGTTGCTGTTCCGGCATAACCACCCGCAGCGTTGTTGCCTTTGACAAAGCGGAGGTTGTATACGTTACAGCCGGCGCCTGCCGTATCGCCGGCATTTTTGTCGCCCCAAATCTGAGCTCCGTAGGCTGAACCGGCATAACCGCCGGCGTAGCCGCACTTGTTTTTAAAATCAGTTCCGTTACCGATAACGGTCATACCCGACTGCCAGCCGTGTACCGAACCGCTCTTAATTGTCGGCACAAAAACCTGCGCCGCCTGAACCAGCTGACCGAGGTTTAACTCTAAACCGAGAATGTTTGTCGAGCCAAACTCAGCCGCCGCGCCTGTCTGCATTTTGCCTGCATAACCACCCGCGCTGCGCATAGCTCTGATAAGCTTCATATCGTAAGACTGTCCGTTGGTAATAACGCCTGTCACCATATAGCCGACATAGCCGCCGGCGTTGCCGCCCTCGGTAACCGCCATGGTGTCGTGAGCAGAACGTCCCGCAACAACATTGCAGCCGTAAATATATTTTGATAGCTTGCCGTTGAGTTCTTCCTGCGTGGAAACGGTTCCGTTTTGCGCCAGCTCTGCGCCGTAACCGCCGTATTTACCCACATATGTTACCCACGCGTTCCATGTATCAACATCCATATTGCGCAAAGGACCGTAAACAGCGGTATTTTCCTCCGTGGGATAGACTGCGGAAAGAGCGCTCAGTACATTATTCACACTGATAATTCCGCCGAGCAGTTTAATGCTGCCTGTTTCGGCGGTGTCGGCGCTTTCCATGTAGCCTGTAAAGCCGCCCGCGTATTCATAACCGTAAACCGAACGGATACGCCATGCGGCGGCAATATGCTTTTCTCCGGTATAGCTTCCGATTTGAGGATTATCCGATTGTGTTCCGCTAACGGGAAGAATACCGTCGTTTTGGTCTTTCCAGGTATTGTTATTCAGTCCCCAGATATGACCGCCCTCGTTGTGTCCGCAATAGCCGCCGGCAACGCCGCGCTGATGGGAAGCGTCGGAAGCCGCCTGCGCTCTTATCGCGCCGCCGCAGGGTACGCAAGAGGTTGTAGAGTTGCGGATTGTCGGAACAAAGTCTTCAACCAGCGAAGCCAAAGCGGCGTCAACGTCAGCCAAGCTGCTTAATATGTTTGCGTCGTCAAGCAGATTGGCGACATTGCCGGGCTCCATATTGCCGGCATAACCGCCTGCCGCTTCCTGACCGATGATATAATAAAAATTTTTGCAATGTGAATTCTGAATATGACCGCCGTTAAGGCTACCGGCATAGCCGCCTGCCATACCCACCTTGCCGTCATCCGGATCGGTGCCGTTGGCAATGACTGAAAAACCGCCGCCGGCACCCTGAACATCGGAGTGTTCAATGGTGGTCACAACAACATTGAGTGCCGAAAGCACATTGGTCAGAGAAAGAGAACCGCCGAGAACCTTCAAGCCGCCGCCTAAGCTTGCGGCGCTGCCGATGTCCATATTGCCGGCATAACCGCCCGCAAAGCGTCCGCCTGTGACCGCGTAGGTGCTTTGTGAATTGTCAAAGTAAGAGGCAGCGTCAACCGCCTCTAAATCAGCCGGAGGGGTTACCTTTGTGTTTTTCAGCGTATAAACATCGCAATGTGAAATCTGAGCGCCGCTGGTATAGCCCGCAAAACCGCCGGCGCTGCCTGAACAGGGATCGTCGGAGCGTATTTCGTTTGCCGCGACGGTAAAACCGTTTTTGCTGTAAACGCCTGCGTTGCGGACAACCGGAATATAGCTGTTCATCACATTCAGCAAATCGTTAACATTGAGGTTAACGCCGAGGTCGGAATTGCCGAGAATCGAAATACCTCCGCCCGCGTCAGCCAACGCGCCCGAACGCAGCTTGCCGCCGAAACCGCCGCCATAGGTGCGTCCGCGAACGCTGTCAATATTAAACACCGCGAACTGCTTGTTGATGTCTCCGGTCGGGTTAACCGCGTCGGGGTCAAAAAGCTCTTTTGTCTGCTTTGTCCACGGAGAAATGTCGATAGTCGTCCATTCGGATTCTGACAAATCACCGTCTGCTTTATCCGTCAGATTGACTCTGCTGACCGCGTTATCCACCGTGCCGCTTTCCATATCGGCGGCAAAGCCGCCCGCGATGTCCGCGTCCACATAACCGCCGTCAACATAGTTGACAGTGCAGTCGGTGTAGGTGGGAATCAGGTATTTAATCGCGCCGAGCAAGCCGTCAGCCTTAATCAGCGAACCGACTTCTGCGGCATTTTGTCCTGCCGATTCCGCCAAGCCGCCTGTGGTGGAGGTGCCGACAAAGCCGCCCGCATAGCCCTGTGAGCCTGCCGCGGCAACTGATTTTAATTTATACGCGTGCGAATTAAGAATCTGCGTACTGTTGCTGTCCGCAACGAAACCGGAGGCTTTAAACTCAGTAATATCATTAGCGTTTTCCGGCGCACCTGTCGCGGTTACGGTGTAACCGCTGTCAATGCCGGTCACGGAGCTGTCTGTTATGTTAACCTCCAAGCCCTCGCCGACCTTCAAAAGATTACTTACCTCCAGCACCTTATCCAGTCCCAGCAGGTTAACTGTCAAGCCGCCTGTACCTACCAGATTACCGGGGCCCGCAACACCGGCAAAGCCGCCCGAAATATTGTTTGCCTGCACGCTTTGAAGCTGCTTTAATTGTACATTTGTGATTTTGCCGCCAACGGCAAGACCAAAGCCGCCGCCTGCGTCCTCACTGCCGGCGAAAACGGTGTAGCCCTCGTCAACGCCCGTTACGGTAATATCGCTTGCGTTAAAGCCGATAAAATCTCCAAGGCCGACTACATCGTTAAGCATACCGCTAAAGGCAGCCGAGCTCATGAAGCCGACAACGCCGCCCGCGTAATCATTTGCCGCGCTGACGCTCTTTAAGCCGCTGAGAATAACCGGCTTATCCTCCGGCGTTTCCTTCAGCGTCCCTGAGTTCCACGCGGCGAGCGCGTCATAAGCCTGCTGATTGGATTTTCCAAGGTACAAGCCCTCGCCTTTGCCAACAATACCGCCCGCAAAGTTGTCGCCGGAGCTAACCGTAAGCTCTCCGCTGTAAATTTGACAGCCGATAACGGAAGAAGGCGCGATGCCCATCAGCGTAAGCAGCTTTTGTCCCGTGCTCTTATCTGACGATAACAAGCCGGTAAGCAGCTGTCTTACCGTACCGAGAAGGGAGTTCTCGGTATTTTCATCTTTACCCAAATTTGCCTGCCAGCCAACGGTAGCATAGCCTGTAAAGCCGCCTGTGTAATTTCCGCTGCCGTTTACGGCAACAGCTTTACCGTCGCAGTCTATCGTACAATCTACGGCATTACTGCTTGCCATCGCTCCGGTAAAGCCGCCCAAGCGTGAGCCGCCCGTTACCTGATAAGCGCATTCCTTAATTTGGCAGTCAACCAGCTCGCTTTGCGGATGAATCCTTGCGACAACCGAGGAAAGGTCAATGCCTAAACCGTCCAGCGTTCCCTTAATCGCCGCGTCGCGCGTAATGCCCGCAAAGCCGCCGCCGTAATCCTTTGCCAGCACGGTATAGCTGCTGTTCTGAACAGCGCAGCCCTCTATTCTGGTTCCGATTTGCTGCCCAACAAAGCCGCCGGTATAGGTTGTACCGGCGCTGCCGATGGTATCATTCAAGCCGTCAACATAGCAGTTTTTAAGCTCCGGCGCGATATAATCGGTCGGTATCAACGCGCTTACAGGCAAGGCGTTACCCAAAAGAATGGTAATCAGGTCGCCCAAGCCGACGCCGGGAATGGCGTTAAGCAGGCTCGCAAGAACATCCGTCAGTCCGCCGAGCGCCTTTGACAGTCCGCTGTATTCGGTCATACCCTCGGTGTAGCCGACAAAACCGCCTGTTCTGTCCTTAACGTTGCTGACCTCTACGTTGCCAGTAACGCAGCAATCCTCTACTATTACATCACCGTAAATTCTTCCGGCAAACGCGCCGGTCGCGAAAATAGTCGGGTCGTTAGCTCTCGCGTTAAGCAAGTTGGAAAGAGTAGTTCCCAAATCCGTTTGCGCTGAGCCGAAGCTTAAAACGCGGAGCAAAACATCCACTAAGCTTCCGAGCACAGAGCCCAGAGCGGACGTAACGCCGTTCAGCAGCGTTTGATTAATTCCCGATTGGGTTGTGTTATTCTCTACATGCGCGTTTTTCAGTTCAATATTTTTAACAACTGCGGTTCCTCCGCTGATGCCAACGTCCGCTACGCTGGTTTGATTGGTAATCGTTGCGAAAAAGCCGATACCCATGTACTCGTTGACGTTCAGCGTAGTATTCTTATTAACATAAACATTGGAAATCTTCGGGCGGTTTTGAACGCCTGTCGCCGTAAGCGCCGTAGAATCGGTGATTGCGCTGCCGTTCCACAGCTTTTCGCCGCCGTCGCTTTTGGCGCCGTACATCTCGCCGCTGAACATCAAAGGAGTCCATGGATTTGATGCACCGCCCAGATCAATGTCGCGGAAAATGATGTAGTTTGCTGAGGTGCTGTATTTTTCTCCGGTTTTCCAGCTTGCCTCTGTCAGACTGCTCGTATCAAGGGCTGCGTGGGTCGCGTCCGTGTACGGTTCGCCGGTTTCCTGATTAACGCCTACATAGTATCTGCCGTTTTGTGTTTTGGGGTTAATCGTCTGGAAATTATATTCGCGGTATTCATTTTGGGATTTGAGCAAATCTGCGTCTCCGCCGTAAAGCTGAATAATTTTGCCATCCGTATCGGTATCGAGCACATGCCCCTGAAACGCTTTATAATCGGTTTGATAAACCGCTGAAAAAACGTCCTTATCCGTGCCGATTGCGCGAAGCTGCGCTTCGTTGCCGATGAGGATATAGTTTTTGTCGCCTATTTTCTTGACGACCTGTCCGGGAAAGTCGCGTCCGTCAGCCGAGGCGCCCACAGGGCTGTCTGCCTGTGCTCCGACAGAATCTCCCGCCTTCGCGCCGAGAAGCTCAACACCGGATTTTTTGCTTACAACGGAGATTGGTTTTTCGGACGCTTCGGATGTAAATGACGAAGAAACAACATAATTGTGGTCTCCGCTGTAGGTCAAATAATTCTTACCCGCTTCATCCGTGGTGATAACCTTCCCCGTACCGAAAGTAAGCGGGTCGGAATCTCCGCTCATAACAGGCTGGCTGTTTGCGTCGTCCATTGCCATAACCGCAAGCTGATAAGGATTATACAAATAAACAGTGTCGCTTGCGTTATCATACAACGGCGCGTCCGTCCGCTTTTCTCCCGTGATTTTGCCCTGAAAACCCCCGGGAAGCTGCCATACCGTATGACGCGGAAGCGGAATATCACGCGCTATCTTGTATTCGGCATTCAAGGCGTATGTTGCCGTCACGCCGTCGTCATAGGTATAACTCTTTCCGCTGCCAATCATAGACAACTGAGCATAGTTATAAATCAGGATTTTTCCGCCGGCATAAGCTATCTCCTGTTTGTTTGACAGGGTATCTTCTGCCGTTTCGGCTTCGGGGACGGTATAATCATTCACGGATTGATTAATCGAACTGACCCGTGCCGGCGTTGAAAAAACATTTTGGATAGTTCCCGATAAAGCCGGCGTAACCGCGTTACAGCCAATCAAAAACGCCAGCAGTAAAGAGAGCAATCCAGCCTTCTTTTTCATAAAACTACCTCCTGAAAATATTTATTCAAAAAAACACTATTCGCAACAAAAAAAGCACCAAAAAAGCGCCGTCGTTTTAGGTTCAGCGCCGGATGTGCTTTAGTTTCGTTTGGAATAGCGTTTATCTGCGCGGAAAAAAACGCACCTATGGCGTCTGTCTGTCTGTCAGGAGCACAATCCGAATCTCCTATCGTGTCAAGTCTTTTTTTGTTGTTTTATAGTATATCACAACACCCGCACAAAAACGTCTCAAACTATATATAATAAATTGCGTATGAATTCGCAAAAGATGCAAAAGCAAAAAAATCGGCATGTTGTCGATAACATACCGATTTCTTTTTTTGGTTTTATTCATTTTCACGGAAATGCAGCTTTGACATCGTCATCTCAGCCCATGAGTACTGCGTCATATATTCGCCCCTGAAGGCATTGACAGCCTCCGCTTCTCCGTCAAGCATACGAAAGTAATCGCAGTTAACAGAAGCCCGGTTAACCGCTAAGCCGTCCCTCTGCCGTATCAGTATACCCTCGGCTCCTGATAAGGAGGTCTTCAAATCGCTGATTAGATTGCGCAGCTTATGCTTTCCGTTCCTGAGATTTGTTTCGTCCTCCCATAAAACGGCGATGATTTCCTCCGCGGAGCACAAGGCGCCCTCGCGGTCAATCAGATACGCCAGCAGTTCCTTAGATTTGCGCCTTTTTAACAATACAGGTTTTCCGTTCCAAAATACCTCGAAATTGCCGAAGCACTGAACGCGCAGTCTGTTGTCCGCGGCGCTTATGCCGGGCGAAACATATTTCAGCGCCTCCAAAATCTGAGCGGCGCTGACCGGCTTTACCAGATAACCGCTTGCGTGTACCTGAAACGCCTTCAGCGCGTAATCCGAATAGGCTGTCACAAAAACAATCCTTGTTTCGGGTGAAAGGGTTTTTATCCGCACGGCAAGCAGAAGACCATCTATTCCCGGCATACGGATATCGGAAAAAACAATTTCCGGCTTTACGCCGTGCTGTTCCATATAATCAAGCGCCTCCGCAGCGCGGCGAAAAGCTCTGATTTCGGCACCGGGAATTGCTTCTCTGACAGCGTTGTTCAAGGTTTCCAGTGCGGGGCGCTCGTCATCAATCGTGAACACCGGCATTTTGCACACCTCCGTTGGTTTTCGGCTTAGGCAATCTGATTATCACAGTCGTGCCTTTTCCGGGAACAGCCTCAACCGTTAGGCTGCCCGAGCACATATGCTCCAAACGGTACCGCGCGTTTTGGATACCGATATGCTTACCGCCCTTTCCGCCGGCGTCAAATTGCCCGGTTCCGTTACCATCATCCGATACAATTACCTCAAAGCAGCCGTCCGCTTCGCGCGCCGTTATGGTAACCGTCCCCTTGCCGTCCTCTTTTCCTCTCACTCCGTGTCGAACAGCGTTTTCTGCAATAGGCTGCAAGGTAAGCGCCGGAATCAAGAACGATGTACACTCTATCTGCTCTTTAATTGTCAAATCCTCCTCAAAACGCAGCTTTTCCAAGGCTAAATAAGCATTGGTATGGCTCAGCTCCCGTTCAAACGGTATCGGCTCGGACGCTTTAAGCGAATCCATATTGCCTCTGAGATAAACCGCGAACTCCCTCACAGCCCTCTTGGCGGTTTGCGGGTCGCGGTCGCAGAGATATTCAATCGTTGTCAGCGAATTATACAGAAAATGCGGTTGGATTTGGCTGAGCATCACATCGGTTTTCAACCGTTCAACCTCAAGCTCCGACTGGTATCCAAGCATTGCGCGTTCGTTGATGATATAGAGATTTGATACGACCACGGCGACGGTAATCGAAAGGGAGAAGAAATGAATATCATAGAAAAATATCTGAAAAACTGCCGATACAAGCGAAAGAATCCCCACGATAACAAACAACAATCAGCTCGCGCGCGGCAAAAGACTGCCGTAGCGAATCAGCAGCCAGAATATAAAAACAACAGGCAGGCTCCATACCAACGGAAGCACGATATATCCGGCGGTAATATGGATCCTGTTAGCGTCATCTATATAGTAGCAGAATTTCGTCAAGTGAAAAACAAAAAGCATCAGCAGCTGCGCGGCAAAAATAACAAGCGCAATTTGATAAAAACTTTTGCTCTTGCTTTCGTAATCTAAGCGAACAATAAGGTGGCGGACAATGCTGTAAACCATGGCAAAGGCAGTAAACGCGCGCATAAAAATGAACAGGTTGAGTGCAATATGAACACCCATGCCCTCCCTGCCGTTCAAAAGTTCTTCCGCCAAGGTAAAGCCGGAGTACAAAAAAAGTCCCAGATAAAACAAATGATAAAAGTATACCGGTTTATCCCACCATTTTGCGCCTACCACCAGCTGCAAAAAGCCGACCAGACACAAGACCATACTGATAATTTGCAGCCCGACCGAAATCACATCATCACCCCGCGCTATTATATAGCTATATCATATCACAATTAAGTTTTTATTGCAACAGCTTATAATGACAGTACGGCAAGTATAAACAAAACCTTTTCCAAAACTGAATAATACTATTCTTAAACAGCTGTTGCGTAAAATTCCGCATAACTGCGTTGTTGTCCTCGGAATCCGTCAGGATTCCTACGTCCTCCGCCTTGTTCTGCGAAATTTTCCGCTAACTTCTGTTTTTAAGTCTTTTAATTAAGAATAGTATAAAATACTTGTTTATGAAAACACCACTATGAAGACTGTCTCCATAGTGGTGTATCTTTCCTATTCGATTATTATTTTTCCGTTAAGAGTCTCACGCTTTCGGCTCCCTGTTTGTTTGTAAAATTTTAATCTTCCCAAACGACTTCGTCCTCGACGTAGCCGTTTTTCTTTTTCTTTTTAACAACAAGCTTTGCGATAAATCCGCTTGCGAAAACAAGCA
>JBGUWM010000143.1:0-2104 GCA_045221175.1 Acutalibacteraceae bacterium
CCTTTAATAAACCATTACTTAAAGGAGTGCTAACAGATGGCTTCAGCTGATACATTATGCAAGAAATTGCTCGGTGTCAAGTCCGCAATTGTAACCGGACACGATTTTTATCAGGATTCAAACGGACTTAACCATCTTCGGATTCATGCTCGACCAAGTAAAAGGCATGAGAACGATTGTCCATTCTGCCATCGACATTGCAGGTTTTACGATATTCAGACACATTCTCCCCGTATCTGGCGTTCCCTTGACTGGGGCGGAACTCTGGTAGAGGTTCAGTATCGTACCCACCGCATTGAGTGTCCGGAGCACGGAGTCCTTGTTGCAGATGTTCCATGGGCTTATCCCGGCAGTGGCTTTACAAAAGACTTTGATCTGACTGCAGGATGGCTTGCTGTCTATTTACCGCGTAGCACGGTTTCTGAATACATGAGAATTGATTGGGAAACTGTCGGCAGATGTGTTCACCGCACATTGGACGTCATTGAGCCGGAACGAGCCAGACGACTGGATAACCTTGTCAACATTGGTATCGACGAGACTAGTTACAGGAAGGGACAGAAATATATTACTGTCATTGTCAACCACGATACAAATACGGTAGTTTGGGCTGCTCAGGGGCATGGGAAGAAGGTTCTTGAGCAGTTTTACCGCCAATTGACTCCGAAACAGCTTTCCAGCATACGTGTGTTTACGGGAGACGGAGCCAGATGGATTACTGACTGCGTTAATGAGTTCACGCCTGAATGTGAACGTTGCATTGATCCTTTCCATGTCGTTGAATGGGCGATGGAAGCTCTGGATGAAGTCCGCTGGGAAGCATGGCGTGAAGCTCATGCCAAAGCCGTACAGGCAGAAAAAGCCAACCCAAGAGGGAGAGGCCGACCGAAAGCCGATGATCCTGAAGCTCAGAGCATTGCTGATGCCAAAGCAAAAGCAGAACAGATCAAAAAAACGGCCTTTGCCCTAGGGAAAGCTCCGGAACACTTAACGGAGAATCAGAAATTGAAACTCGCCATGATAGCAGAGAACGATAAACGGCTTTATCGAGCTTACAGTTTGAAGGAACACCTGCGTCTGCTCCTCAAACACAAAGATACTGCAAAAGCTGGGGCTGAATTGAAACGCTGGCTTTGGAGGTCCAGTCATAGCAGAATCTCTGCCTTTAAGGAACTGTACAAAAAGATTAAAAAGCATAAGAATCACATATTGAATACCATACGGCTTGGCATGAGTAACGCGAGGATAGAAGCGACAAATAATAAGATCAAACTGATCATCCGTAAGGCTTACGGCTTTCGCAATATCCAAAACATGCTGGATATGGTGTACCTGGTTTGTTCTAATTTAAGGGTACAGTTACCCAACAGAAAAATGAAATTGGTTAGATCCGCATAAAGACTAGTGATGTGGGGATTTTTTCCCCACTATCATACCCGAAGAGCCGTTTTTCTTTCGAAAAACCTTTTTCTGAAAAATCACTGATTACAGGTTATTTGTCCTGAATAACGGCATCGGTAATAGCCTTTAAATTGTAATTCATGATACCGAGATAAGTTGAGCACTCCCCGCCTGGAGCCAGTGTATCGGCATAAAGTTCCACATTAGAGATCTTCTTGTCTCCGGCAAGCTGATCAAGAATGGCATTATTACCGTTCTTTTCCATAAATACAGCCTTGACCACACCTCTGCTTATGATGTCCTTAAGCTCGGCAATTCTCCTGGCGGACGGTTCAGAACCTGTACTTAAACCGAATGGTGAAAGTATGCGCAGGTCATAGTGACGTGCCAGATATCCGAATGCATCATGGGTTGTAACGAGAACTCTGTTTTCCTTAGGTATTTTCTCAAAAATATCTTTGTACTTCTTATCCAGTGCGGTCAGACTTGCAGCGTATTTTGCGGCATTGTCCCTATAATAACTGCAGTTGGCTTCATCTCTGATGCACAGGGCTTTAGCAATGTTTTCAGCATAAATGACACCGTTCAGCGGATTCTGCCAGGCATGAGGATCTGTTCCGCCATGGTGGTGATGGTGATGATGACCGTGATGGTCGTGGTCGGCATCGTGGTCATGGTCGGCATCGTGGTCATGGTCGGCATC
>JBGUWM010000144.1:0-2414 GCA_045221175.1 Acutalibacteraceae bacterium
TTCCGGATTATAGCTGGCTCCGGAGCTTTATGTGGTCAAACCCTTTTCTCCTATGACGCTCTTTTTCTCAAAAACACAATCCTTCCCGGGTTTGACATTGAAAGCAGTTCGCCGGAGTGAGAAAACATTTGGTGTCTTGAACCCGTGTAGGCTTCTTGCCCTGAACAGGATACTTCTGACACGGATACTTCGTAGACTTCTGTCCCGGATACTCCTGTCTCCGACAAACCGTTTCTGTGACTGATTCTGTGACTGAAATGCTTTCCGGACTGTGCCAGCCCTGCCCCGGAGACGTCTGAATCCTTCCTGTCTCTCCTGTGTCTGAAACACTTTCCGGATTGCGCCGGACCTGATGTTGCCATAAAGATCTCCTCCAGGATCCATGCCCCGAAAGCTGCGGCTGTTCCCAGGAGCATAAGCGATGCGCTCCCGTTTATGGCCGACATAATGGTGTAGAAAATAAAGATGGGAGTGCTTATGGGATGCCATAGAGTCTTATGAGGCGTCATTGTATTTCCGCTGCTGCGCATCGCTCTTGTATCTTTGTCGTTAGGGTTTGTTCTTTCATTATGGTTTGTTTTTTTATTATGATTCTCTTTTCTGCTATTCTCTTTTTTCATTTCGCCGCCTCCATTGATCAGGTATATTTTTATTCGCTGCAGTAATCGATGTAGTCGCTCTCGCTCGCAAAGAGGACGTATCTGCCGTTTACGTATCCCATATAACCCGAATCTGTATCATATCCTTTCATTTCACACCTCCCTGTCCGCATTCAACATGTCGTTGTCCTCTTGTTGAGTATATATTCTCAAAACAGGTGTCCCTCCACGCGGACATTGGTGCCAGTTAGATGTCTGAAATTTTTAATTTATATCTTGTATTATCTGAAAGTTTTAGGTATGATTTGTCGGCGGCTGCCTGACAAAGCGGATGGAAAAATTACAGCATGGATGTTGAAAGAGAAAGAGTTAACTCTTTAAAGCACTTTTAACTCTCTAATTGGATAAAAAAACAGCCCCTGCGGTTTTCAAGCCGCACAGGCCGTTTATCATTACTTCCAGATTCAGTTTACTGTCAGGACACAGCAGCGGAATTATCAGCCGCGCTCCGGTGTATGCATCCCGTAGAAAGGACATTTCTCTTTTATACATTGCCGGTTCTGATCTGAAAACTCACACTTCTGTTCTTCATATTCGAGTGCAACACTGTAGTGCTCGTTTATATATTCGATCCCTTTTTTGAAAGCGATCATGGCGTCCCGTTTACAGCATCTCGGGCCGTTGATCCTGCCGAGTTCTGCAATCGCTTCCGAAGTAAACTTCATATGCTCACCCCAGGATCCGTCGTCCGATAAAGGACCTGTCCCGTCGATGACCGCGAGGGCTGCCCCGACGGATGCGACGGCGCCGCAGACTCCCCAGAGGCCGCACATGGCACCGGGCATCCGGAGGCCCTCGCGGGCGATCTTATGCAGGCTTTCGTCCAGACTGATCTCTCCTCCTGCATTGTAAAAGGCGGTCAGTATACAGGCGCCGTCCAGAATATGGTGCTCCGGCCCGTGAATGCTGATGTAGTCCTTTTTTGCCATGTTTTTAAAGATATGGACAGGATTGATCCCTTTTTCCTGTCGGATATCCTCAACGATTTGATTTGCTTTTTCCTCAATTGTCATCGGCATTATATGGTTCAAAAATACATTAAATATGTTATAAAATATGAAAATATTTTAATATAATTTGTATTTCTAATAAAATTACCTTGAAGGAGGTGATGCTTTTGCGTTCAAAAGATGTACTGCAGCTACTGCGTGTCACAAGGCAGACCTTATCAAAGTATGTCAGAGATGGAAAAATCCATGTGAGAAAGCTGCCAAACGGCCATTATGATTATGACAGCGATGACGTATACGCCATCTTTAACAAAAATGTTGAGAGAAAAACATGCCTTTATGCAAGAGTCTCAACAGCAAAGCAAAAGCCTGACCTGGAGAACCAGATCTCCATGCTGAAGCAGTTCTGTTTTTCAAACGGTTTCAAAGTGTCCTGCGTTTATTCAGATATTGCCAGCGGGATCAGCTTTGAAAAAAGGAAGGACTTTTTCCGGCTTCTTGATGAGGTGACAGCAGGGAGGGTGGAAAAAGTGGTGATCACATACAAAGACCGTCTTTCGCGTGTCGGCTTCGACCTGTTTTATTATCTGTTCCAAAAATATAATTGTGAGATCATTGTCATGAGCGAGACCGGATCCCAAAAGCTGGACAGCGAAGAGATATTTGAAGAGATCATCGCTCTGCTCCACTGTTATTCCATGAAGCTGTACAGCAGAAGGAAAGCAAAAAAGATCAGGGAAATACTTCAGGAGCCTGAGGGAGAGGGTGAAGCAGTCGAACAAAACATGAAATGATCCTGAATATC
>JBGUWM010000145.1:0-6860 GCA_045221175.1 Acutalibacteraceae bacterium
TGCGGATTTGCAACTTCAGTTCCGCAGGCGTCCGGCACGGGCAGCGGCAATCCGCCGCTGCCTTTTTCGCATTCCGCCGTCACAAGCCTGACGGCTTGCTTGTGGCTGTTTCCTCTGAAATCGAAGATTCATTTCACGCACCCACTTCACCGTGCCTACTGTGTGCGTGACCGCACTGGACGAGTCCGCTGACGTTCGCTAACGCTCACTCACTTATTGGTAATTTGTTTCTTCTATTCCGCAGGCGTCCGGCACGGGCAGCGGCAATCCGCCGCTGCTCTTTTCGCATTCCGCCGTCACAGCCCCTAAAGGGCTGCTTGTGGCTGCTTCCTCTGAAATCGCATATTCAATTCACGCACTCATTTCACCGTGCCTACAATATGTATTGAGCATTAATGCCGCAAAGATTCTTCAATCAACGTTTTCGGGGGGTCGGGGGGACTTTTTCGCAAAAGTCCAAAAAAAGATGGAAGAAAAGAAAGTATTGAATGCAAACAGAAGGTTTGTATCCTACTGAATGCGTCAACAACGTTTTCGAGGTGCGTGACCGCACTGGACTATTCCGCTGCCGTTCGCTAACGCTCACTCACTTATTGGTAATTTGTTTCTTCTATTCCGCAGGCATTCGGCACGGGCAGCGGCAATCCGCCACTGCTATTCACGCACACCGCCGTCACAAGCCTGACGGCTTGCTTGTGGCTGCTTTCTCAGAAAGCGCAGATTCATCTCACGCACCCACTTCACCGTGCCTGCAATATGCATTGAGCATTCATGCCGCAAAGAGTCTTCAATCAACGTTTTCGGGGGTGTCGGGGGGACTTTTTCGCAAAAGTCCTTGTTTAGAAAATGAAAGAAGAGAGTGACGGCAGCAAACAAAAACTTTGCATTACACTGAATGCGTCATCAACGTTTTCGGGGGTGTTGGGGGGACTTTTTCGCAAAAGTCCCCCCGACCTTTGCTGACGATCTGATGGAACGACAAAAAACCGGTGAATGAATACATTCACCGGTAAGTAATGCTGATGATGGATAAAGCGGCTGTTAATTCTCAACAAGAAGGAACTTTTTGCCTTCCTTCTGTAAAGAATAGGTCTTACTGCCATTGATGGTGCCATCCTCACTCTGTACAACGGTAGCACGAACGCCGGCTTCCATTGCACTTTTGGAGTTGGACATAAATTTAAACTGCGGATCGGTATATTCTGCGCCGCTTGAAGTGGCAATCTTGGAAATGACAGCGTAATATTTGCCGTCGTTGCCCAAGGTCATTTGCTGACCGTTATTGCCGTTTTCGTTTTTATTGGAATCCCACACTCTGATAGTGAGTGTATTTTCGTCCCAATCCTCCGGCTTTTCAAGCTTGATAACTGCCAGAGTATTTTCATCTGTCTGAATCTCGTCATCGCCTGCAGGAGTTTCTGCGGAGGACTCATCAGCTACGGGAGCTTCTTCGGAGGACTCATCAGCTACAGGAGCTTCTTCAGAAGACTCGTCAGCTACAGGAGCTTCTTCGGAGGACTCATCAGCTACGGGAGTTTCTGCGGAGGACTCGTCAACAGCGGGAGTTTCGGTTGTTTCAGAAGCAGCGGAAGTAGTTGACGCCTGATCCTGAGCTTTTTTGTCGGCTATTTCCGACACAGCCTTATAGCTTGTTTTACCGTTAGCGGTAGTGACTCTTTCGCTGAGATAAGACTTACCTGCACAGCCGGTCATCAGTGCAGCGGAACCTGCTGCCAATGCCAGTGCGGCAAAAATGGATATAATCTGTTTGCTTTTCATAACAATACCTCCGTTATATACAAACCTCTCTTGGTTCTTTATATGCTATATACAATTATACACTTTGCGAAAAAATTTTCAATATCTTTTTTTAATTATTTTAATTATTGTGCAAATTAACGATAAATTTTGTCAAGGTTTTCCGAAAAGAACAAAAAAACAAGAATTCAACGCTGCAATATCGACCATAAATACTATTGACG
The DNA here is from genome assembly GCA_045221175.1 of Acutalibacteraceae bacterium. Taxonomy (GTDB): domain Bacteria; phylum Bacillota; class Clostridia; order Oscillospirales; family Acutalibacteraceae; genus UBA1213. The sequence continues at coordinate 1,983 of JBGUWM010000145.1, forward strand.
ATGAAAGAATTTTCTCTTAAAATTATACTGTATATCTATATGAAATCACACGATTCAGTTTTGGATACTGCGTTTTTGCCTGACGGTTTATTCATCAGACCGAAAGCGCTGTTCATCACAATTTTTGATCACAAAGGGGTGTTTTTTGTGTCCGGACTTTCCATAGATCCCACCATTTATCACGAAAGACCCGCCGATCATAACCGCTCGCCTGTTGAAACTGCGTGTTATGACCTGTTGGAAAAGCTTTCGGTTGCTTTTGACAGAGTAGACCATGTTGCCACGCCGTCCATGGAAGACTGCATTGCCATCGGAGAGCTGCTTCATGCTGAAATATGCAAAAATCTTTTTTTATGCAACCGTCAAAAAACGAAATTCTATTTATTGCTGATGCCGGGCAACAAAGAGTTCCGCACCAAAGACCTGTCCGCTCAGATCAACAGTGCCAGACTGTCCTTTGCAGACGCACAAACGATGGAAAAAATGCTGGGGACAACGCCGGGCTCTGCCAGCGTACTGGGGCTGATGCAGGACAAGGAAGGAGAAGTCACGCTGCTGATCGACCGTGACGTTGTGCAGCAACCGTATTTTGCGTGTCACCCATGTGTCAACACCGGCAGTATCCGTTTCAGTACGGAAGATTTGCTTAAAAAAGTCTTGCCTGCCCTGAAGCATGAACCTGTCTTTGTCACGTTATAAAGAGCCTGTATGTAGAATCCGTATGTAGAATCTGTATACTTATCCGTAATCGCACAAAATCTCTCAAAAGGAAGAATCACACGATGGAACCCAACGATTTTGATCATCTGCTGCGTGTTGTCCTGCAGCAGGCAGCCTTGGTGAAAATACCCTATTCTCCTGCTATTGACCCCCATGTCAGAATCAATACCAGAGCCAAAAAGCGTTTTGGTTTGTGTATCTGTAAAGACGGCTGCTATACCATTGAACTTTCTGCCATGCTGTTGAATGCTCCAGAAAAATCCTGCTGTCAAACGCTGGCTCATGAGTTGATTCATACCTGCAAAGGCTGCAACAATCACGGTGATCTGTTCCGTCATTATGCCGCTGTGATGAACGATGCATACGGCTACCATATCAAGAGAACCAATTCTCCGCAGGAGCTGGGCATTGCGTCAGAATATGCCGACGAGCAAAAAGCCGCAGTTTATCTTGTCAAATGTCTGACCTGCGGCAAGGAGTATTCCCGCCAGCGGCTTTGCGCTGTCATCTCTCACCCGTCACGATATCGCTGCCGCTGCGGCGGCAGGCTCAAGCGGATCAGATAACAGCATCGCTTTCAGGAAAAAAACGACCGTTTTCCTGAAAGCCGGAACAACCTGTTGACCGTTTACCGGAAAGAAGTCCTTAATAACCATGATGTGTACGATAAGCCGTTAAAAGCCGGCGATGAAATGCCGGAAACCGGTGTGAATGAAGGAGCCGATATAATGAATGAACGAATCCGTCTGATCTGTCCTGTCTGCGGCAGCCCTCTTTTGAGCGAAGACAAAAGCTATGTATGTTCGCAGCGCCACCGCTTTGACAGGGCAAGACAAGGATATGTCAATCTGCTGCCGGTGCAGAGCAAGCATTCGCTTCACCCGGGGGATACCAAAGAAATGCTGCTGGCAAGAAGGCGGTTTTTAGACAGCGGACTGTATGAGCCGGTGTGCCGCAGTGTGACAGAGGCTTTTCAGACCTATCTGTCAGAACCCTGCCCGCTGATCGCCGATATCGGGTGCGGCGAGGGGTACTATACGGCGCTGATCAAAGAAATCTGCGGAGCAGACTGCATCGGCGTAGATATCGCCAAAGAGGGCGTAAGAATGGCTTGTTCCAGAGATAAATCAATTCTGTGGCTGGTAGCGACAGCTTCTCATCTGCCCCTTGCGGACGCTTCACTGGACGGACTCAGCGCCATGTTTTCGCTGTTTCTGCCGCAGGAATATGCCCGTGTGCTGAAAAAGGGCGGTTGTGTGGCAGAAGTTACCGTTGGCAGCGATCATTTGCGTGAGCTGAAGGAAATTATTTACGAAAGTGTTTTTGAGCAGCACAAGCACCCTTCCCCTTGCGGACCCCTGTTTGAAGAAGTCATGTGTCAGGAACAGCGGTATCAGATTACGCTGAACCGTCAGCAGCTTCAGGATCTGCTGCTGATGACGCCGCATTTCTGGCGAATCAAAGAAGAGCGCCGTGAGCGTTTGATGCAGACAGAAGCGCTGCGTCTGACGGTCAATTATTTTATCCGTGTACTAACGAAGAAATGAGGGAAAAACATGAAAAAAAAGCTGGTAATGATGTCGCTTTTGCTGTCACTTGCCTTGTGCGGCTGTGCAAAACAGGATCAGTCAAAGCCGGAAAATTCCGGTAACTCAGACAGCAGTGTGGATATCATCGTTCCTGAATCGAGTGACGTTTCCATGGGAGATAAGCTGATTTCCAGACCGGAGAGCGTAGAGCCGTCCGCACCGGAAGGCAGCATCCGTCTTGAAGAAGCCGAAAAAATGCTTGATGGGTATACGATGGGCAGTTTTTATCTGACCGAGCCCATGAGTACCTATCAGAAGTATTATTTCGGAACCGTGAATTACCGTGGAGCCGCCTATTATTCGTTCTATCCGTATCTGCTCATTGACGGCAAGAGAGTGTTGGTGGGGACTAATTGTCTGGTATCCTGCAACGGCAAGGCTGTTCTGGCTCAGAACTGGATGGGCGGATATGATCCTGCCGAAAAAAAGACGGAAGGCATGGACGAAAGCTATCAAAAGCAGTATCCGGACGCCAAAATATCACCCAATGAAGCGCTGGCTGTTCTGGTGAAAAAGAGCAAGGTGCTTTCTCTGGAAAAAGATATTTCCGACTATGTTTTTGAGCTGGACGAAAGCTTGAAGGAAGCCGGCAGTGCGCTGTGCTATTGCATTACGCCGAAGCTGGAATACACGGATCACATTACGCTGGTGAAATCCTATTTTGTTACCGCTGACGGCAGCAATACAGTATTGGTAACGGAAGAAGGCGCACCGGACGAATATCGTGAACTGAAATAAGACAGGGCATTGACCTGTCCGAAAATCGTTTTATTTGAGAAACGAGCTGTTCGGAAACGAGCCTTTCGGAAACGAGCCTTTCGGAAATGAGCCGTTCGGAAACGAACTGTTCGGAAATGAGCCTTTCGGAAATGTGCCTTTCGGAAATGAGCCGTTCGGAAACGAGCCTTTCGGAAACAAGCCTTTCGGAAACGAACCGTTCGGAAACGAACCTTTCGGAAACGAACCGTTCATGAAATGAACCGTTCGGAAACGAACCGTTCGGAAATGAACCGTTCGGAAACGAGCCGTTCATGAAACAAGCCGTTCGGAAACGAACCGTTCGGAAACGAACCGTTCGGAAACGAGCCGTTCGGAAACGAGCCTTTCGGAAGCGAGCCTTTCAGAAAAGAACCGTTCGAAAACGAGCCGTTCGAAAACGAGCCTTTCGGATACGAGCCTTTCGGAAACGAGCCGTTCGGAAACGCATTGTTTCAAAAAAACAAGACACTTGAAAAAAACTTCATTCAAAAACAATCAAATCAAAAGGAGTTGCTGACATGATTATCAAACCAAAAGTAAGAGGATTTATCTGCACTACTGCTCATCCTGAGGGCTGTAAGGCAATTGTCCGGGAACAGATCGACTATATCCGATCCATGCCTCATGCGGACGGCCCCAAGAAAGTTCTGGTGATCGGCGCCTCGATGGGTTATGGGCTTGCTTCCAGAATTACCGCCGCCTATTCCTTTGGCGCTGCTACCGTGGGCGTTATTTTCGACAAGCCTGCTTCCGGCGCAAGAACCGCTTCTTCCGGCTGGTATAATACCGCCGCTTTTGAACAGTTCGCTCATCAGGACGGATTATACGCCAAAACAATCAACGGAGACGCCTATTCCGCAGAGATCAAGGAGAAGACGATTTCGCTGATCAAGAACGACCTCGGCAAAGTGGATCTGGTGATTTACAGCCTTGCTGCGCCAAGACGTACAATGGCTGACGGCACGACTTATTCCTCTGTATTGAAAACAGTCGGCGAACCTTATACCAACAAAACGATTGATCTGAAAAACCGTGTGGTCAGCGACATTACGGTAAACCCTGCCACAGACGAAGAAATTGAAGCAACCGTCAAGGTAATGGGCGGTGAAGACTGGAAGGATTGGATCAATGCGCTGAAAGCGGCTGATGCGTTGTCCGACAATGCCGTAACGGTTGCCTATTCCTACATCGGCCCCGACATTACTCACCCGATGTATGCGGACGGTTCCATCGGCAAAGCAAAGGACGATCTGTTTGCTGTTTCCAAGCAACTGACGGCAGAGGGTACCAAGGCTTATATATCCGTCAATAAAGCGCTGGTAACGCAGTCCAGTGCTGCCATTCCGATTGTGCCGCTGTATATTTCCATTCTGTATAAGGTTATGAAAGCAAAGAATGTTCACGAGGGCTGCATAGAGCAGATGTATCGTCTGCTCAACGAGAAGCTGTACAAGGGTGAGCCGGTAACAGACGAAGAAAACCGTATCCGTCTGGACGATCTGGAAATGCAGCCGGAAATCCAGTCTGAAGTGAAACAGTTGTGGGAAGAAATCTGCACCGAGAATCTGGACACTCACGCTGACATTGACGGCTATTTTGCTGATTTCTACCGTTTGTTTGGTTTTGGCGTATCTTCCGTTGATTACGAGGCTGACACAGACCCGAACGTACCGATCGACTGATCGTCGCTGTCCTTGCCGTGCGCCTGTGGTTGGAGTGTTTCGCACTCGGCGGAGTGCGAGTCGGGGGGGCTTTTGCGAAAAACCCCCCCCGACACCCCCGAAAACGTTGTTGACGCATTCAGTGTAAT
>JBGUWM010000146.1:0-33897 GCA_045221175.1 Acutalibacteraceae bacterium
AAATCTTACAGAAGTACGCCGCCGAAAACGGCTTCAAGAACACACGTCTGTTCATAGACGACGGCTTCTCAGGCACGAACTTTGACCGCTCCGCCTTTAACGAGATTATGAAGCTCGGTGAAGAAGGTAAAATCGGAACGCTGATCGTCAAAGAACATTCCCGTCTCGGACGTAACCGCTTGGTAGTCGGAGCCTTGATGGAAGAAGAATTTGACCGTATGGGCATTCGATACATCGCCGTTATGGATAACATCGACACCGAAAACGGAATCAGCGACCTTGTGCCTATGCAGGATTGGTTAACGAGTGGCACGCCAAGAATACCAGCGACAAGGTGCGCAAGGTGTTTCAAAACAAGGGTAAAGCAGGCAAACCGCTGACCACTAATCCGCCGTTTGGATATATGAAAAGTCCTGAAAACAAAGACAAATGGATCATAGATGAACATTCCGGTATTGATAACAGAGCCTGATATAAAAAAACAGCAAGGCTGCAGCTTCTTACAGAAGCATACAGCCTTGCTGTTTTTTGGGTCGGCATTATTTACTTTTTTTTCGAGTGATGAAAATGCCCAGTGTATAGAATATCGCAGCAGAAAGCAGCATATAGCCGATGCTTTCGAGAGTGGTGAAGGTGTGTCCGAAGGCTTTGAAGGATACACCCATATCGAGCGTGAAACTTGTTTGCAATCCATCAGGGGCATTTTTGAAGCTTTCCTTCATCGGTTCTGCCATCAGTATTTTTCGGAAGATTGACGCAGCGTGAGAAATAGGGAAGAATTCGATGACATACTGAATGGACTGATCTGTGCTGCCGATTGGCAGATAAATACCTGTAATAAATCCGATCAGCGTACCGATGATAGTACTGGCGGTGGCAAAGGCGTTCTGACTGTTAAACAGAGAAACCACCAGATACATCAGAGATGAGCTGACCAGTACAGAAATCAGAATGGTACCGAGAGTTTGAACAAGCTGCAGGGCAGAAAGAATACCGTAGCCTTTGGCGGCAAAATATACTTCGATGATAGCCAGTGCAAAAACCGACATAATAGTACCGATACAAAAAGAGCTGAGAATATAGCCGCCTGCCAGAGATCCGGACGAAATGGGTGAAGACCGGAAGTCCTTATAGATTTTTTTGGTTTTATCATTGACAATAGCGCCGAAGGAACCGAGAGTCGTAGAGACCGGCGTAACGGCAAGAATGCCTGCCATGATCCAACTATCCATCAGTTTTTTAGCGCCGGGAACATCTTTTCCGATGCTGTTGACAAGCTGATCGCCCAAAAACAGGACGTATAGTCCGAGTACGATGAGAACCGCCAGCATAGAGAAAAAAACAGAAGTTTTGTCACGGAAGAAAACCAGCAGGTTTCGTTTCATAAATCGTATCATGAGCGAATCTCCTTTCCGGTAATAGTGATAAACGCATCATCCATGGTACCGCTGACGATTTCGAGTGAAGCAATATCGTTGCGGCACAGATCAACTATCGGCAGTGCAGAGAGTGTGTCCGGAAGTGGTACACGCAGTACGCCAGCGGTTTCGGTAAAGGTGAACTGGTTTTCAGAGAGGACAGCTTTTACTTTGTCAACACAGTCTTTTTTTGGCACCAGTTTCAAAAAGTCACCTGCGTATGTTTCCTTCAGTTCGGACGGTGTGCCTTTTGCGGAGATGGTTCCGTTGTCAATAACGATGACATAGTCTGCCTCAGCAGCTTCCTCCATATAATGTGTGGTAAGAAAGACGGTCATGCCGGTTTCTTTTTGCAGACGACGAATTGTTTCCCAGACGCTTTTTCTTGTCTGAGGATCCAGACCGGTGGTCGGTTCGTCCAGAAACAGGATTTTCGGTGTATGGACAAGCGCTCTGGCAATATCTGCCCGTCTGCGCTGACCGCCCGAAAGTTTTCCGTATCGGCGGTTCTGGAATTCCTCGACTTCGGCAGCGGCAATTGCTTTTGAAACGGCGTCTTTCAGTGCATTACCCGAAAGACCGTACAGGGAGCCTCTCATCATCAGATTTTCACGGACGGTCAAAAGCTCGTCCAGCATATTATCCTGAAAAACAGCGCCGATTATTCGTCTGATTTTATCATCGTCCCTGCCGAGGGTATGACCGTCAATCAGAACAGTGCCGCTGTCTTTTTGCAGGAATGTTGTAATAATATCAATCGTAGTGGACTTGCCGGCTCCGTTGGGTCCCAAAAAAGCAAACAGCTTGCCGGTTTCTACGTAGAAGCTCAGTCCCTTGACAGCTTCTACCTTGCCATAGGATTTTTTCAGGTCAGTTACCTGAATGATCTTGTTGTCCATGGTTTAATCGTTCCTTTCTTTCGTTGATTTTGCGGTTCAGTTCCTTTTCTGTTTTTTTTGTACTGAAATAAAAGATAGTGGCTGTCAGGGCATAGACAATCAGCAAAATGCCGATGGGAAACAAAACCTGAGGGCTGAAAACATCGAACCAGTGAAAAACAAAGCCGCCCAGTCCCAGAACCGGTGCCGCCACAATCAGCAGGTCGGCGGCTACTATGCCAAGGCTGACACGAGGCACTTCATCTTGCTTCATGATGATACGCATAAGAAACATCAGAAGGGCAATGACAAAACAAACGGTAAAAAGCTCAAGATTATGTTTCCATGCGTCATCTGCCATCAGATTGTTATAAGTATTAAGCAGCGACAGTATCAGGCTGACGAGTGTATAAGAAATACAGCAGGTGGCAGAACAGTCCTTCAGTGCAGTAATAATAAGTTGCTTTTTCATAATTGTCCGTCCTTTCTACAAAAGCTTTTGTTTGAATTCCGGCACATAATGTCGGGTGATAATCAGCTTTTCGCCGTTAGTGAGTTTTGCTTCCATTTTGCCGTTGAGCAGCACTCTGACGCTGTCCAGCCAGTCAAGATTAAGTATGCAGGATTTGCTGATCCGGACAAAGCTGCCGTCGCACAGCAGTTCCTCTAATTCATAGAGCTTACGGTCAGAGGAGAAAACAGTGTCTTTACAATAGACAAAGGTTTTTTCGTCAACACTTTCGAAGTACAGAACACTCTCACACCGGATCAGTTTGGTGGAGCTGCTGCTTTTAACGTTCAGCAAAGTGTGATTATCCTGCATAAGCCGGATTATTTTTTGCAGGCGGTTGTCAAGATTCCCGTATCGGATATGCACTTGGGCCTCACTCAGTCCGGGCACTTGTTCCAGGGTCAGTTTCACAGGATTATCCTCCTTTTTTTCGATAAATCAATGATAGCATACATTTTTGAAAAAATAAACAGATTTTCGGCAAGGTGCATAGAAGCAGGGGTAAGTTGCAAAGAAATCAAAGGGTGAGCAGAAGTGAGAGAAAGAATGTGGGTGAAATGATGAGCGTCAGCAATAACCGGCGGCAAGTGAAAGGATGCATCCGGAAGATATAATAAGCTGTGAAGGAAAAGATGCTAAAAAACAATAGAATGAATGCGGCTGTAAAGAAGAAAACTGACAATAAAGTGGAGTATGCAGCCGGTCAAAAATCGCTGTGCGTGATGATGTGTAGAGGAACAAAAAGACAAAGTGGGAAGTAACAATAGACCGCTATGAAAGATGCGAAAAACAGATGCAGGATGAAAAGAAAAAAGACGAAAGGAGCAGGGAGAACAGAAAATGCAGAAAAAAGGGAGATTCGGACCGAGTGTCACAGGAAGAAGATGAGGATACGAAGAAAAAAGGAGATTTTGAGGAGATAAGGCTTGACAGACAATACTATGCGTGATATAGTATTATGCAAAAGGGGGTATTGTATGGATAACCAGATGAAGCGAGGTCTGCTGGAGGTGTGTGTACTGTCCTCTATCCGGTATCGTGATTCTTACGGCTATCAGATCATCAAAGAGCTGAAACCATATATTGAGATATCGGAATCTACACTGTATCCGATTCTCAGACGGCTTGAGAATATGTGTTTGCTGACGGTACGGAGTGAAGAATATAACGGAAGACTCAGAAAATATTACAGTATTACGGAAGCCGGAAAGCAGCGTCTGACAGACTTTTTGGAAGAATGGCAGGAGATTGCACAGATTTATCGGTACATTACAAGAGAGAAGGGAGAACAACTATGACAAAGCAGCAATTTTATCATGCGTTGCAGGCAAGGCTGTATGACATACCGCCTATAGAGCTGGCAGGGTATGTAGAGTATTATATAGAGATCATTGACGACAGAATAGATGAGGGGATGAGTGAGGAAGAGGCTGTAAGAGCAGCAGGCGATATCAACGAAATAGCCCGAACGATCCGATCACAGTATCAGACAGACCGTTTCCGGAACCAAAGCGTATCAGGCAGAGTCTATACGCCGGATCCTTCGGGAAATGGTTATCGTCAGGCAGAGGGAGGCGTTCAGGGACTGTATGGACGGCTGAAGGATAAATGGCGGAATAAAAAACCAATGGAAGAATGGCAAGTGATTGTTCTGGTCATCGTCTGCGTTCTGTGCCTTCCTGTTCTGATGTCATTAGGTGGAGTTTTGCTGGGACTGATGGGTGCCGGAGTCGGAGTGATCATCGGTGCTTTTGCCATATTGTTTGCTTTGTTTGCCTCTGTGACAGGTTTTTTTGGAGGAGGCATCGTACTGGTAGTACAGGGTATCGTGAAATGCTTTGAAGGAATGGCAGATGCAGGGGTGTTCTGGACAGGCGCAGGATTGTTTCTGATGGGAATATCAGTCTTGCTGTGTTTTGCGGCAATTGCCTTAACGAAGCTTTGTATCCGTGGAATAAAAAAGCTGATAAGCGTACTCATCAAAAAGAAGGATAAAGGAGAGCGGCAATATGAAAAAGACAGGTAAAATACTATTGTTTTCGGCAATCGGATGTGTAGCGCTTGGTGCAGTAATGATGATCGGTGGGGCGGCCATGACAGGGTTTGATGGAGGAAAGCTGCTCAGTGACAATCGTAAAAGGAAAACGACAGAAATCAGTCAGAGTTTTGATAAAGTGACCATCAGTACAGATATAGACAATGTCGAGCTGATTTCTGCCGAAGGCAAAACAGTATTGGCAGAGGTGTTTGAAAGTGACAGAATGTATTATGATATCAGCGTGAAAAACAATACGCTGAACATACAGTTCGTCAAGGATAAACCATGGTATTCGTTTATCACTGACATCACTTCGGTTTCAAGCGTGGGACACACTGTAAAGGTGTTTTTGCCCGTAGAGCTTTATAAGGAAGTGACGGTCAGAACAGATATCGGAAGTGTAACGATTCCGGCTGAGTTTCAGATAGAGAAGCTGTCCATAGAAACGGATATCGGCAGTGTAGACGTACCGAAAGCGAGAGGTGCAAACGGCATTACAAAGATCCGGACGGATATCGGTGATATTACGCTTCACGTAGACGGAAGTGAACAGAATGATAATTTGCTGCTTGACACGGATATCGGAAACATCAAGATCAAAAAAGCGGAGAAAAATGATATGGTTCTTCTGCCGGTAACGTCCATGTACATACCGGAATGAATGACCACACAACGGATACGGATTCCGGATTTTCCATAAGGCCTTTGTATACAAAAAATTGACAGGGTTATGATAAGATGCAGATGGAAAAAGCATTTCCGGAGAATATTTCTTGAGCGTTTTATCACAAACCCCGAAGAAAGACTTCATCGGGTTCGGGGATAATACGGTAAGCTATGTCTGAGGGGGAATGTGTACGGCACTCCCACAGATCATAAAGGGGCGAATTAAAAGGACTGGGAAGAAAAGATGAAAACAACGTCAATTCTTCACAGTCCTTAAAATTTGTTATTATGTATGGATTGATGGCCATTATGCAGAAAACTATGCAGTATCGTCAGCGGATTGTATCAGCCGATGTACATCGAAATATCGAATGCGGTGACGGAATGCGTCAGCGCACCTACGGATATAATATCAACGCCGCTCTCTGCAACTGCCCGAAGGGTTTCCCGGGTGATACCGCCGGAGGCTTCCAATAGGGCTTTGCCGCCGGTGATGGCGACAGCCTGTTTCATGAGTTCCGGACTCATATTGTCGAGCATAATAATATCGGCACCGACAGCCAGAGCCTCACGCAGTTCGTCGAGATTTCTGGTTTCTACTTCGATCTTAGTCATGTGACCGACCTTTTGCCGCAGAGCATTGACAGCAGCCGTAATACCGCCTGCAGCGTCAATGTGATTGTCTTTCAGCATAGCGGCGTCAGACAGATTATAGCGGTGATTTTTCGCACCGCCTGTCATAACGGCATATTTCTGCAAAGGACGAAGTCCGGGAAGGGTTTTTCGTGTATCGGCGATGGAAGCATTGGTACCCTTTACAATTTCGGCATAATAATGTGAAGCGGTGGCAATGCCGCTCATGTGTTGAATCAGATTCAGTGCTGTACGCTCACCCTTCAGCAAGGCTCTTGTCATACCGTGCATACAAAGAATCTCATCGCCTTTTTTGACTGCCTCACCGTCTTTTTTCAGTATAGTAAAACGAAAGCTGTCGTCTAAAAGCTGAAAAACACGGACAGCGGCTTCGGTGCCGCAGACGATTCCGTCTGCTTTGGCAACAAAACGAGCGTCGTTTTCCTGTTCTTCCGGAATCAGATAATCTGTGGTAACGTCACAGTAATTGATATCTTCCAGCAAAGCGGTTTTAATCAGATTGTCAAGATAAATTCTGTTCAGCGTCATATTTTTTTTGAACCTCCTCTAATACAATGCAGGCGACGGTTGCAAGGCTTCTTGCCTCCACGAAGTTCTGATCAACAGCGTATTCACCGCCGGTCAGGTCTGTCAGAATTTCCTTGCAGCGTCTGATACCTTCGGGAATCAGTTCCGGCTTAGGAATGACAAAATAGCAGTCCTGCATAATCTTTCGTATTTCAGTGCGGAAGCCTTGGGGCATAGTGTTGCCGGACAGATCTTCCTGCTGTTCAAAATCGTCAACAGGAGCATTATCCTCGACCTGAAGCTTTTTGACAATGTCGTCGGCAGCTCTTCTGGAGAATACGAGAGCCTCCAGCAAAGAGTTGCTGGCAAGTCTGTTGGCGCCGTGAACGCCGGTATGAGAGCATTCGCCTGCGGCATACAGCCTGTCCACAGTAGTACGGGCAAACAGATCGACATCAATGCCGCCCATCAGATAATGCTGACACGGAAAAACAGGAATCCACTGTCTGGTAATGTCAATGTTTTCTTCCAGACACTTTTCGTAGATCATAGGGAAGCGTTTTTTAACGAATTCAGGATCTTTATGAGTAATATCCAGATAAAACTTTTCGTTACCCTTAACCTGCGATTCGAGCATAATGGCGTTGGATACAACATCTCTGGGAGCCAGTTCTCCTCTTTCGTCATATTTGAAGGCGAAGCGTTCACCGTCGCAGTTGAGCAATACAGCGCCCTCACCACGAACAGCTTCGCTGATGAGAAAGCGTTCACGGTCTTTTTCGGCAGCAAATGCAGTGGGGTGAAACTGGATACGGCTGAGGTGGCGGATCTGAGCGCCCAGCATAAAGGCGAGGGTAATGCCGTCACCGGTAGCGATAGCGGAGTTGGTTGTATACTGATACACTCTTCCGATACCGCCGGAAGCGAGAATACAGTAATGAGCGGCAACAATCCGGGAATTGCCGTCCGGCAGCAGCAGACCTGCTAAAAATCCCCGCTTGGTCTGGTCCAGCTTGTACAGCAGCGTGTGGTCGAAGATGTCAATGTTCTTGTGCGAACGCACCTGCTCAATGAGAACGTCGACAATGGCTCTGCCGGTAGAATCCTTATGGTGAACGATTCTGTGGCGTGAATGACCTGCCTCGAGAGTCATCTGCAGATTACCGCTTTCGTCCAGGTCGAAGGCAACGCCCATCTCCCTGAGCCTGAGGACGTCTTTCGGACCCTCGGATACCAACACCTCGATTGCTTCAAGATTGTTTTTATATTTTCCTGCGATGAGTGTATCGGCAATATGGAGTTTAAAGTTATCGTGATCCTTATCCAGCACGGCAGCCACGCCGCCCTGAGCCAGTGAAGAGTTGGAAAGCGTCAGCTCCCGTTTGGAAATCAGCAGGACGCTCACATTTTCCGGAAACTGCAGGGCAGCATATAAGCCTGCCGCACCCGAACCGACAATAAGAACATCATATTGTTTTTTCATAAAGCAGCGAACCTCTTTTGCTTTAAAAATGAGTATAAAAAAATATACTAAAGGGATTATACCATAGTTTGTCAAAAAATAAAAGTTCTGCGCATATTTTTTTTATCAGAAACAAAGTTCTGTATAGTATTCTCAAAAAAAACGACAGTAGTGAGGCTTAGCTGATGATTTTTCCGTCTTTTCGGCAGCAGATAAATATGATATAATAAGCAGAACAGAGAAAAGAAGACAACAAGCACAGGGAGCGAAGGATAAAATGGAGCTTTACGAGAACAAAGAACATATCCAGCGAGGTTTGCTGGTGGGAATTGATACCGGAGAATATGATGCGGAGATGTCCATGAAGGAACTGTATGAGCTGGTGAAAAGCTCCGGAGCAGAGCCGGTGATGAGTCTGATGCAGAAAAGGGACAAGCCGGACGGTGCTACCTGTGTAGGTTCGGGCAGACTGCAGGAAATCAAAGAAATTGCCGAAGCGCAGGAGATAGATTTTTTAGTGTTTGATACCGAACTGACACCGACGCAGATCCGCAATATAGAAGCGGCAACAGACATACGCACCATTGACCGGACGATGCTGATACTGGATATTTTTGCCATCAGAGCCAAAACCAATGAAGGAAAACTGCAGGTAGAGCTGGCGCAGCTAAAATACCTGCTGCCGAGGCTTTCCGGCAAAGGAAAAGAGATGTCCAGACTTGGCGGCGGTGTCGGAACAAGGGGCCCGGGTGAAACAAAGCTTGAAACGGACAAACGGCATATCCGCCGCAGAATAGAATATCTGAAGGAAGCGTTGTCCGAGATGACCGACAGGCGTCAGCGGCACCGTGTTCGCAGAAGAAAGGACGGAGTCATCACCGTAGCCATTGTCGGCTATACGAATGCGGGCAAATCTACACTGATGAATACGCTGACGCAGGCAGGTGTATTGTCTGAAAACAAGCTGTTTGCCACGCTTGATCCGACGTCAAGGGCGCTGCAACTGCCAAGCGGTGTGTCTGTCATGCTGATAGATACCGTAGGACTGGTCAGACGGCTGCCGCACCATCTGGTAGAAGCATTCAAATCAACGCTGGAAGAAGCGGCAACGGCGGATATTATCCTGAATGTATGCGATGCGTCCAGCGAAGAATACAGATTGCATTTAGAGGTTACCAATTCACTGCTGCGAGAGCTGGGCTGTCAGGACAGACCTATCATACCGGTATTTAATAAATGCGATCTGGTAGAGCATCAGGATGATATTCCTCACGACAGCGACAGTGTACGCATTTGTGCGAAATACGGCAGAGGCATTGATGAGCTGCTGCAGGCAGTGGAAAGAAACCTTCCGGTAAGGCTAAAATCCTTTCGTTTGCTGATTCCTTTTGACAAGGGCGGTCTGTTAGGAGAACTCAGAAATGCGGGAGCGCTTCGTTCTGAGGAATATACAGCAGAAGGGGTTCTTTGCGACGTGCTGGCAGAGGAACCGATCTGGCATAAACTGGAACTTTATTCGGTAACATGACTGTACCGAAATGTCATGATTGTGTTATTATGAAAAAGCAAAGTCCATAAAACGATTGACATAAAAATGAGATAGGATTATACTATAAAAAATATAATTAAATAACAAAACGGCTCGAACAGAGCAAAACAGCAGAGCAGCAATATAGTACGTGAACGGTGTAATACTGCTTTGTACCAAGAGAGGTTATGACGATGAGAATGTTCAATTCAAGAGATACGGAGTTTCGCAGTCCTACAGGAGCAGTTCCACTCGGGACAAATATACATTTCCGCATAGTACTGCCCAGAGATCTGGGATGTTCCGGAGCTGTACTGGCGGTAAAGGACGACCGTTACGGCGACACCCTGGTCAACGGAATGTTCTGGGCGGGAATGGTTGGCGATGATCATGAGATGTGGGAATGCGATCTGAATATCGACAGGGTAGGACTTTACTGGTATCATTTCGGCATGGATACCAAGTATGGCAGACGCTATATCATGAAGGGTTACGGCGGAGAAGGATATCTGGCGATGAGTGACAACGAGGCGAGATTTCAACTGACCTGTTATGAAAAAGACTTTGCAACACCTTCATGGATGCCGGGCGGCATTATGTATCAGATTTTTCCGGACAGATTCTGTTTTTCCGGAGAAAAGAAAAAGGGCGTCTATCCTGATAAGAAGATTCAGACAGAATGGGATACAATTCCTGACTGGCGTCCGAATGAGTTTGGTATGATCACCAATTCAGACTTTTTCCAGGGCGATCTGAAGGGCATTACCATGAAGCTGCCGTATCTGAAAGAACTGGGCGTCAACTGTATTTACCTGAATCCTATTTTTGAAGCATATTCAAATCATCGCTATGACACAGGCAACTATGAAAAAATCGACCCTGTGTTGGGAACGGAAGCTGATTTCAAAGAACTGTGCCGTGAAGCAAAAAAATTGGGAATGCACGTTATCAATGACGGTGTTTTCAGTCACACGGGCAGTGACAGCATATACTTCAACCGTGAGAACCGGTATGAAAGCAACGGTGCTTATAATTCCAAGGAATCACCTTATTACACATGGTACAAGTTTATCGAATGGCCGAATATCTATAACTCATGGTGGGGCTTCGATACCCTTCCTGAAGTGGAGGAACTGTCCAACAGTTTTAATGAGTACATCAACGGCGAGAACGGTATTATCCGCAAATGGATCCGCAGCGGCAACAGCGGCTGGAGGCTTGATGTTGCGGACGAATTGCCCGATGAATTCATTGAATATATCCGTGAAGCCATCAAGACCGAAAATCCCGATGCGCTGCTGCTCGGCGAGGTATGGGAAGACGCTTCGAATAAAGAAAGCTATGGTTCACGGCGCCGTTTCCTGTACGGCAAGGAACTGGACAGCGTTATGAACTATCCTTTCAGGGACGCTATCCTGGGCTTTCTGGACTGCGGAGACGGCAGAGATATGTTGGAAATCGTTCTGAATGTACTGGAGAATTATCCCAGACCGGTCATTCGCTGCCTGATGAATCTGTTAGGAACGCATGACACGGAAAGAGTCATCACCTTGCTGGCAGGTGAAAGACAGCATGGCAGAGGCCGTGAATGGCAGGCGGCTACAAGTCTGTCGCCGGAGCAGAGAGCATACGGCTTGAAACGAATGACACTGGCAAGCGGAATCTTATATACGCTGCCGGGTGTTCCGTGCATTTATTACGGAGATGAAGTGGGATTGGAAGGGTATAAGGACCCCTTTAACCGCAGAACCTTCCCTTGGGGAAAAGAAGACAAGGATTTGCTGGATTGGTACAAGCGTCTGGGGCAGATGCGTCATGACTGCAGTTGTCTGGCAGACGGAGATCTGATAGATTACGGTTCCACAGGCAGAACCATGGGATATATCCGTCAGGACGAGAAAGAAAAGCTGCTGTGTGTATTCAATGCGGCAGACCATGAGATAGAATTCAGGGTTCCCGATGAATTTATCGGCGGCACGACGTATATGGACACACAGCTTTCAGGAGCAATTCTGACTATGCCGAAAAATTCCTGTGCTTTTGTCAAGATAAAAAATGAACCGCAGCCTGTGAAAAAAGCAGCGGTTGAGGAGACGGAGCCGATAGAATTGGTTGTGACGGATTGACATTGTGTCTGCTGATTTCGAAAAAACAGCAGATAACAGTGCCTGCACATAGGGTACCATCAAGCAGTCAAAGAGCAGGTGCTTAACCTGACGCCTCTGCAAAGCTTTACCGTTGACTAAGTTGATGGACAAAACTTTTGCGGTCTGTGCATGATACGCAGCAAGGGTAGGGTAATGATCAATCCTGTCAAACGCAGTCATAGTGGATGGCAGATTGCGTGTACAGTGTCTGCGGAAGCGTCCGGCTGTTGTCAGGGAAGAGTAAGCATGAATCTGTCACCTGTTTGGTGAAGTGCATGGAATACAAGCAGTTCACTGTTCGATGTGAGAAAAGCATGACAAGGATTTTTCAAGTTATTTTTTGTTTCGCAGACAGCATGATGCTCAGCAAACGAGTCAGTAAACAGCGTTAACAGATCATAAAAGATGCAGGTATTCAACCAAAAGCTGAATACCTGCATCTTTTTTGCAGAAAGGGGATTATGCTGTAAGGAATCAGACAGGAAAAAAACCATAGGGACTTAGCGTCAGGTTGTTGTCAGGGGCGTTTTGTCACCTGCATCCAGTCTTTCTCTGAACAGCAGCGAAATGCACCAGATCGCCGAAAGTGCTACCAGGGTATAGATGATTCTGCTGATGATACCTGTCTGACCGCCGCAGATCCAGGCAACGGGGTCAAACTGGAAGATACCGATAGAACCCCAGTTCAGTCCTCCGATAATCAGGAGTATCAAAGCGATTCTGTCGAGCATAGTTTCACCTCCCGAAAATGGTCATAAAAGATAGAGTCCTGCCGCAACATGATTCAAAATGCCGCTGCATATACTGTATATAGCCTGAAAAAAGCAAAACAGACTGTGCGGCAAACCATCACAGGTTCAGGGCTTGTCCGAAAAAGCAAAATATGATTTTACTGTTTCGGATAACAATAGTGTTGCCGGAATCAACAGGAATATTCCTAAAAAACAAAATAAAAAGCCGAACGGGTTTCAAGTACATTCCGGTCAGAGATATGGCACACATCTTTTCAGAGCATTTCTGCCTGCTTTCAGGTGCTTATACACCGTTGTGGGACGAATATGCAACAAGGCTGCGATTTCTGTTACGTTTTTTTTCTTATAATAATACAATTCAATACACAGCTTTTGCCGAACGGTCAGTTCATTGGCCATTGCAGCGTGCAGCAATTTTTCCATTCTTTTTACCCGTTGATTTTTTTCGTTGCTATCGGCAGCATAAGACTGATAACTTGCAAAATCACTGAGTTGATCATTCAGCCATAATACTTTTGTTTTCATTTGACAATCCCCTTTCTTTTCATCAGTTCTGCTGCCGTATCCAGACAATCTCTTCTCATCGAGCAGAGAATGCCGATCCGCCTGTTCAATTCTCTGATAAGCGCCGCATCTGTTGCGGCTTTTCTCTGCGCCTGAAGCTTTTCGAGTTTTGCTGTTATTTTTTCTGCGCTGTCATAGTATTCCCGTGCCCAATCCTGAAATGTCATAAATACCTCCAATGCTACACGAAATGTGTATATTTATTAAAATTGCAAGCGGTTCAAGCTGTATGATATCGTCAGCCGAACCGCTGTTTTGTTCCCTATAGTTTTTATTATACAGTAAATGAGAAAAAAATCAAGCAAAAATCGAACAAATATTCGCAAAATACAGAAAAAGCAGAACAAATGTTCCAAAAATTACACAGTATAGCAATCTTTTCTTGCAAGTACACTAATCGTGTGGTATAATGAACAAAATCAATCTTCAGTGACGGAAAGGATGTACCGATGATGAAATCTCTTGGAAGCAAGATCAGAGATCTGAGAAAACAATCAGATATGACCCAGAAGACCTTGGCTCAGTCGCTGGGGATATCGGCTTCTGCGGTGGGAATGTATGAGCAGGACAGAAGAGAACCGGACAGTAAAATACTGAACCGATTGTGTCAGATTTTCGGTGTTTCGGGAGATTATTTTATAGGAGAAAGCAGCACTCTGGCAAACAGAGGTACGGTAGAAGTATCGGAGATGTTCGACGAACTGACGGGAAGGCTTGCCATGCAGGAGGGACTGATGTTTGACGGTGTACCCTTGAGCAGAGAAGACCGTCGCAAAATCATAGAAGCCTTGAAGGTGGTGGCAGCCATGGCAGGACCTGCTCCGAAAAGCGAGGCGGAAGTATAATGAGGAGGGCTGTACTGATGAATAAAACAGAGAGCTTGGTAAGGGAGCTTTTAGAGGAGTATCACAGTGCAGATCCGGAAGAAATCTGTGAAAAAATCGGTATAACGGTATTGGAGCAGGAGTTGCCGGAGCGTGTTAACGGGTTTACGGTAGAGATGAATGGCAGGAGCTTTGTTGTGTTGAATCCTCGGCTGGGGTATTATGAAAAGCGTTTTACTCTGGCACATGAATTGGGGCATATATTGCTGCACAAGGGAACGAATTCCTTCAAGCTGAGCTGCAACACAGACTTTTGTGTAACGAAATATGAAAGGGAGGCA
The DNA here is from genome assembly GCA_045221175.1 of Acutalibacteraceae bacterium. Classification (GTDB taxonomy): domain Bacteria; phylum Bacillota; class Clostridia; order Oscillospirales; family Acutalibacteraceae; genus UBA1213. Next base: position 14,291 of record JBGUWM010000146.1, read on the forward strand.
GACTGCTTTGCGGCGTGGCTGCTGATGTATAACGAGCAGAGAGAGCTTTGCGGGATGGAAAGCGTTACCAGTCAGGATATTTCGAAGATAGCCCATATTCCTCCGAAAGTGGCAGAAAGCGCCTTTGGCTGCTGAAAAAACGGAACGGCAGGTGATGAAATGAAGCGGTTTATGAAAAGAGTTGCAAACAGCAGCGGTTTTGGTTTTGTGATACTGGACGAAACCGGAATGGAACTATATCGGATACAGGGGGACAGTGACAAACTGAAGCAGCGCCTGTATATGACGGACAGAACCGGTGTTATAGTCAGCGAGATCTTGCACGGAAGCTTTATGCTGCATTTTTTTTCTGTCAGGTGCCGCAAAGGACTGTATGTACTTTTGCCGAGTGTAAGAGAATGCTTTAGTTTTACCATCTACGGCAGTTCCTATCGCTTTGCAGGGGATCTGGGAACAGGAAGGTTTTCAATGTATGATGTTGACAAAAGCACGGTGCTGACGCAGAAAAAGTGCTGGACAGCCTTCGGGGAAGGATATGAGCTGGAAGTGTTTCGCAGCGAACAGGAAATATTCGCTCTGTCGGTAGCGGTGTGTGCGGCAATGTATCTGACAGGTGCAGAAGAAAAAACGGTTTTGTCCGGCTGACGGAGAACGGAGGAAAAAAACGATGTTTTTTTATCAATCCTCGTGACAAACTGCATAAAAAAAGATGAAAAATCGGATGTGTTTTATTGACATGGAACTGATTTTAGTGTATGATGTTTTTATCAGCTTGAAGTCTTTCAGGCGGTGTAGCTTTGGCATTAACCGAAAATAAACGGTTTTGCAAATATAATATTTATTAAGGAGAAATTTATCATGAAAAAAGTATGCACTACTATGTTGACCGCAGTGATGGCACTGCTGATGGTTGTTCTGACAGCAGCCTGCAACAACGGAGGTTCCGCTAACGGCGTTGTAGGAACCTGGAAGATGAAGGTTGATGCGGACAAAGTTCCTGAGGAACAGAAACAGTATATTGGTTTGTTGGAATCAATGATGAATATGACGATCACTTTCACTGCTGACGGAAAAATTAAAGTTGAATCAGTAGCAACAATGGGCAGCGAATCCAGCTCACAGTCTACTGAGGGTACATGGACTCAGGATGGCAATACCATCAATGTTTCCGGCACAGAATCCAGTGAAGGCGCCGGCATGAAAATGACCACAGACGGTCAGATGCGTCTTGAGGGCAATAAACTGTATATGGTTCCCCCGGCAAATGCTTCCGGTGCAGATGCAGAAACATTTAACTATATTTATTTTGAAAAGCAGTAATCAGTGCGTTGGCTGACAATTCTGAAAAAGCAGGGAGTGCAGAAGGATGAGACGACTTGGAACTATGGTTATAGCTGTTTGCGCCGCAATTCTGATGGTGCTGACAGTGACAGCCTGCAATAAGCAGGAAGAAAACGGTAATCTGAATGTTGAAGGATCGTGGAAAAGAGCTTTGAATGAAGACGACTATCACGGACCGAATGCCGATTTTTACGGTAACTATCTGAATAATCTTCCGGCGCAGGATGTGGTTCTCAACTTCGGCAGTGAGGGCAAAGCAACAGTATCTGCAAAAGTTGACGGTGAAACAAAAACCGCTGAAGCAACTTATACAGCAGATAAAGAAACAGTCGTCATAGCAGACGACAGCGGCTATATAACAGGCGCTGCCGGAAGTTATACCCTGACAATGAAGAATGAAAAGCTGATTGTTACCACCGAAGGCAAGGATTATATTTGCTTTATCAGACAGTAACAGGAGGGTTGCGGCATGAAACAGCCTTCAGGAATTCTGCTTGGGTTTCTGATCTCTGTTGTGTTGTTGCTGTCAGCGGCAGCGTGTACAGGTGAAAGTAATCCCTTTGTAGGAACATGGCATCTGAAAGTGGATATGACAACCATGCCCTCTATGACAGAGTCGGAAGAAGCCTCTGCAAAGGAATTTGTGTCGAAGCTGAGTTTTGACCTGACAATCAATGGCGACGGAACAGCAACGGCAACAGGTTCTATGATGCAGACAGGTGACACGCCTGCTCCTGCCAGATGGACAGCAGAAGGGAATAGGCTGATTCTGGAAAATCCGAATACCGCTCTGAGCGATAAGCAGATGATTTTCACGCTGAAAGACGGTAAGCTGTGGTTTGACCCGGAAACAATGGGCAAAGGAACCGCAAAATATTTCTATCTCGAAAAATAAAGGTTCTCAGAAGATAGGGCGCAGCAATGCGCCCTGTTTTTGCTATTAATCAAAAATTGTAACCTTTTGAAGAATTAGCGGATTATTATGTCAGAATCTGAAAACAAAGGGGAGGAAATACTATGAAACGACTCAAAAATACAGGAACTGTTTTGGCAGCGCTTGCGCTGTCTGCTGTTATGCTATGGGGAATGACGGCGTGTCAGCAAAAGGCTGCCGACAATGTTCAGGATTCCGGCAGCGTCAGCAATCCTTTTCGATCGTTTTTTGCCGGTTCGACAGAAGCGTCCGGGCAGGGTTCGGATACCGAATCCGATACCGGAATCAGCAGCGAAGGTTCCGGAAAAGAAATTGTCAGTTCGGTAAGCGTGATAGAGCCGTCTGACAATAAGCCGGAAAGCAGTCAGACGCAGCAAAGCAGCGAAAGCAGTCTGCCCAAAACAGACCGTTTCACAACCGAAGATTTTATCGGCAATTGGCTGCTGAGTGTGGATCAAAGCAAACTGCCGGAGGAAGAACAGAGCAATTATACTTATCTGCTGCGAAATATAACTGCCATGGATTTTAGAATGAATCTGCAGCCGGAAGGCAAGGCCGTGCTGTCGGTAGGAGATTACACTTCTTATATGAGTACAGCAGAAACGTGGGAATGTACATGGCAGCTCAGCGGAAATGTTATTGTTCTGTCACAGTCATTAGGCATGTTTGAAGGCGACAGTACAGAGGATCGCACCTATCTGTTGGCAGAGAGTACGGATAAATTGATGATAAAAGAAGCGCCTGCCTATATTTTTGTCCGTTCCTCAGGAAACACAGAAAGCTCACAGACGTCCTTGCCTTCCGGTCAACCTTCAGAACAATCCGAACAATCCTCATACAGTTAAAATTCTACAAGTCAGTCTTCCGTAGGTGCCGGAGTGATTGGAAAGTGGAAAATGGGGTTTGATATAGATAAAGTTCCTGAAGATCAGAAAGATTATGCACAGTTGATTGTGGGTATGATGGATATGACACTGGACTTTCACGAAGACGGAACTGTACTGCTGGAGATGTCTGCGACGTTTGATAATGAAAGCTCCTCAGAAAGTGAAACAGCTAAATGGCAGCAACAGGGTGATATGATCAGTTTCTCCACTTCAGAGGATAACGATTTCGGTGAGTTTATCAACCATCTTCAGCTCATTGGTGACAGATTGTACTTTGTTGAAGAGGAAGCGGGTGATTATCTGTTCTTTGAGAGAATGTAGCGAAAAACGATAGAAAAGGTCGGGAGCCCATCACCATGAATAAATACATGATTATAAAACAATTGATAGCACTCTTGCTTGCAGCCGGTATTACGGTTCTGACAGCTTGCTCCGTGCAGACTTCTACAAAAGACGAAAGCACTCCTGAAACCGGTGTCAGCACCGACAGTGAGATCACACCGGAAAGCAGCGAAACTGTCAGCGATGAGATCACACCGGAAAGCGGCAGTAATCCCAATATCAATCACCCTTCCTATCTGGTAGGCAAGTGGTCGCTGAAGATAGACATGACACATCTGGGGTCATCGGAACAGGCAGAAGCTGCCAAAAGAATGGAAAAGACTGCCATGGTGCTGAATGCTGACGGGACAGTGGTAGGCATTTACGGTGAAAACAGGACAAAAGGTCAGTGGGGCGAAAACGATGGATACGTCTATGTTACGCTGAAAGATGAAACCGAGTATTTCAGTGCAAGCTTTGATACGCTGGAGAGTATGAATTATCCCGGCATGAGCTTTGTGAAGTAAAGAAAATTGAGGCGTCAATCCGGCAATTGACATAGCCCGGTGTTGCGGTCGTTGTAGTAATACCGGTGAGGGTTGAATCGTCAGTCGGCAAGCTAAGGAAACAGATGTATGATGACGGTGCGGAAGAAAGCAAAGGAGCGGAAAGAGTCAGAAGTTCGGTTGCTTTCATTGTCTGCAGCGGTTATTCAAACAAATATAAAAAAGCTGTCAACACAGCATAAGAAACGGGGAGATTAAAATGAAAAAGATGACGACGGTCATTCTGGCAGCAGGGCTTGCAGGCGCCATGCTGTTTGCCACAGCAGCCTGCAGCAACAGCGGCGGAAATACAACAGACTCTTCAGATGTCAGGAACCCATTCCTGAGTTTTTCTTCCGGATCCGGTCAGACGGACAACAGCGCCGATAGAGGCACATTCTCAGCAGTGCCGTCTGAATCTGTTACACCGTTGAATCCTGATGAACCGGAGCCGATACCATCGCTGCCTGATGAATCATTTGTGATTGAACCTTCTGTCAGCTCCTATAATATACCTTATGATGATGACAGTGATATTTGGGACGATGATGACAGCGATCTGCCGGTAGACAGCGACGGCGGCGATGATGATTTCAGCATCCCGGAATACAGTATGGTAACCCCGAAGGGAACAGTTAATCCGGCGTATGCAGGCAAATACATACTGGATCTGCAATTGACAGATGATGAACTGAAGGAAATGTACGGCGCCGAACTGGATACTTCAACACTGGAACTAATCAAGAGCATGAAGAATATGTCAATGACAGTAGAACTGAAGACAGACGGCTCTGCCGTTGGCAGTGCCTCTATGATGGGAGAAAGCAGCACTTCCGGCAGTGGTTCATGGTCTGCCGAAGGTACAAAGGTATATATTACACTTGACGGTGTTACAGTCGAGTTTGATTATGACAACGGTGTTCTGACAGAGGCACAGACAAAGCAGATAAAGTTTATCAGACAATAATGGGGTAATAGCAATGAAAAAAGAAAAAACAGCAAAAGAGAAGCTATCAGAATTAAAAAGGTTGAGCATTGTTACATGGATATTGGTCTTTCTGGTCGTATTGACCATTTACGGTATTTTTCACATCAATGTAATCGCTTCAACTCAGTGCCATCAAGGTCATGATCCGAAAAGTTTTGCTGCGTCAAACTTGAATGGTGAATTATCAACTTATTATGCGGCTATTAAGACCGGCCTTATTTATCGTGAGGATTATGCCAAAACTATACCTTCTGACGCTGACAAGCTTCCGTCCAAAAATGCCGAGACTCCCGAACGAAGAGAAGCTGCCTTGCGTTGTACCATACAGGGAGCTTTGGAGTTTTCAAAATTAGAACTGGGATATGATTTATCCGAATTTCGGTTTGTGAAGGGTAAAAGCGTGGTTTACCATTATCAATCTGAGTATTGTCCGGAGTCGGCCATCCCCCTCAGCCCGACGACAACTCTTATGGAACTGGGCTTTGGTTGATTAAATGAATCATGATTGTTTTTGATAGCAATATCAATAAAAAAATATATGAGGTGATCTTATGAAAAAGACAGCAACAATCCTTTTTTCTGTGCTTTGCAGCGGAGCAATGATGATGGGTATGGTAGCCTGCAGTTCAGGTAGCCAGCCTGCACAGAACAATCCCTTTGGTCAGACGTCGACCACAACCTCCTCAAGCATTATTCCTACCCCCACTCCGTCTCAGGTAATGCCTGTTCCCACTCCGTCGCAGGCAGCGCCTGTTCCTACTCCGTCACAAGCTGCGCCTACTCCGCAGGGGCTTGAAGGACAGCTTGTCGGTACATGGCACATGAACCTGAATCTGGCAGGTATGGACGAAGCGACAGCACAGCAGTATCAGCAGATGTTTGCAGGGGTAAGCATGACCATGATACTGAATGCTGACGGCAGTTCGTCACTGGTATCGAGCAATACGACGACAGGTGAAAGTCAGAACCAGAGCGGTACATGGACGCTGGCAGACAATACGGTCACACTCACGCTCAGTACCGGAGAGTCTGAGCATTACACCTATGAAAACGGTCAGCTCAAAGGTGTAGAATCCTACATTATCTACTTCACAAAATAATCAGGATACCTGAAAAAGCAGACCGCCTGTCTTATCCTTGATGGATTCAGACAGGCGGTCTGCTTTATGATAATCAGTAGTATTTTTCAGCCCTTCTGTCAGATTTGGTTCAGTCAATCAATTTGACAGAAGCGATGCTTCAGCGTGTTGTCAAAGTATAGAGCAAAATGCTGAAAACACCCAGTACCATCATGATACAAAGGATAATGCTAACGACACGGACAATGGTTTTGCGTTTTTTGAACATAATCGGAGCCTCCCGTATTAATAAGATTCAGGAAATAACAATAACTGGCGGTGAAGAAGTGATTCTTTATCATTTATCAGAACAACAGGCAGTCCAGGAAATTATGAACCGTACAATCCGGAAATACCGAAATGCAGATACTTCGGGAACTTGGCTCTCCGGAACATCGGGATATTTCAGCAGAGCAGTTGTTTTGAGTGGTCAGGTATCCGCAGATGCGGATTTTGGCAGCTTTTGATAAAGATAATAGGTATTATGTATGTTTTTTCTGGTTTCAAATGATGCGTTGGCAATACATTCATACCCGTTGATGATTGGCTTGTCGTCACGGGTAACGATATAATCCGTGAGTTCCTGCTGAACATAGCGGTCCTGCTGTTGCCCTGCAAAAGGAAGATTCAGCTCGCAGAAGAAAAGACAGACCGGCAGAGTATCGGAAGCAAGATAAAAACCGCCGTCCAGAAAGTGATAATTCAGCAAAGTTGCCTCGGGATTCTGACGAACGATATCAGCAAAGGCAAACTGAGGTAGCTGATGCTTCTGATAGCCCATCATATAGGTGTTGGGGCTGAGGAGAAGAATCAAACAGCAGGAAAGCATTGACAACAGACCGGCAGAAATGCCGGCTCTGGTTTTTGAAGAACAGAGCGACGTAATGATCCCTTCTGTGAGATGATAAAGAGTGATCAGCCCAAAGGGCATAAAAACCGCAAGAATCAAGGGATAATAGGTGTAGCATCTTCCGCCGCCGTAGATCATGAGAAATGCCGTAATAAATGCAGACAGCAGTAGGATAAACAGTCTTTTGGAGCGTAAGAATGAAAAAAATAACCCCGAAAGGATAAAGACAAACGATATCCAGAAGTTATAGAAATAGCTGACAAAGCCGTTTTTCAGGTTCAGCAGAATTCCCAGAAAGCCGTTGTCAACGGTTTTGACAGGATAAAGAAACAGATTACAGTAAAAATAAACCTCAAACAGGCTGCTGACAGCGTTGTTTACGGCAAAATAGATGAGTACAGGAGCCGAAATGATTCCCAACCCAAGCATTAAGAAGAAAAACAGACCGATCAGATCACGGTTCCAGCGGTTGATCAGATAAATTGTCAGCATAAATAAGCCAAAACCGATATAAAAGCCCAACAGTGAGAATTTGATCCAAAGAACGGCGCCTGAGGTTACTCCAATGAAAAGCCATTCACGCTTTTTGACAGGAAGATGAAGCACAAGTGCCTTCACTCCCGCATAAACACTGTACATGACCAGCGGCAGACATAGTTCTTCGGCAGAGCCTCCTTGCTCAAAAGCAGGCGCAGCGTAAATGGCGGTAGTCAGTACAGGCAGCAGCAAAAGAATTTTTCTGCTGCAGAACAGCATCAGTGTTTTGCTGCATAGCAGCAAAAAGAAAAAAGCGGCAATGATTTCAATCAGATAGGCGCCAAAAAAAGAATTGTGAGAAATCAAGCCTGCCATTCCGTAGATAAAGTAAAGCAGGGGACCCTTTTGCTCAAAGATGTCACGATACAGTACCTGCCCGTTGAAAACGGATTTTCCCACAGTCATGAAGCAGTTGGCGTCGTCCCAGTTATTGATGGGATACAGCGGGGAAGATTTGGAACAGAGGGTCACGGTTATGATAGAAAGTCCCAACAGAAAAAGCAGCAGTCGGTACCCGGACTTCTGCTGCTCCGGTACGGTACGGCTTTTGCAAGAGGTCAGAAAAACAGATCTCGTCATAGCGTCTCTCCCTTCGTAGGCAGAGTATAAGGATTCAAGAAAATGAATAAAAACAGCCGGATAACGGTGAGCGCTCTATACAAAGAAAACGATATGAAGCATATCTGTCATCAGCAGGCTTTGCGTCACCGGCATACCAACTATTTATAACATAATTCAACACAATTTGCAAGCAGAACAGGCACGATCAGGCAAACTATCTGCTATTTTCATAAAAATATTGACAAAAAGCCGTTTTTGAAGGATAATATAGAGGTATGATTGATACAAGACATCATGAAAACGAAAAAAGAAATGAGGGATTTGAAATGGGCTATACCATTGCTCAGAAAATCATCAAGTCACATCTGCTCAGCGGAGAAATGACGGTAGGCAGCGAAGTGGGATTGAAAATTGACCAGACGCTGACACAGGACGCTACCGGAACCATGGCATATCTGGAATTTGAAGCCATTGGTGTACCGAGAGTAAAAACAGAAAAAAGCGTAGCCTATATTGACCATAACACACTTCAGACAGGCTTTGAAAATGCAGACGATCATCGTTTTATCCAGACTGTATGTAAAAAACACGGCATCTATTTTTCCAGACCGGGCAACGGTATCTGTCATCAGGTTCACTTGGAGCGTTTTGGCAAGCCCGGCAAGACCCTGATCGGTTCAGACAGCCACACGCCTACAGGCGGTGGTATCGGAATGCTGGCAATCGGCGCAGGCGGACTGGATGTAGCGGTAGCCATGGGCGGCGGCGCTTATTATATTTCCATGCCGAAAATGGTTCGCATCAATCTCAGCGGCAAATTACAGCCATGGGTGTCTGCCAAGGATATTATTCTTGAAGTGCTGCGGATCATGTCTGTAAAAGGCGGCGTGGGCAAAATCATCGAGTACGGCGGTGAAGGCGTCAAGACTCTGACGGTACCGGAAAGAGCTACCATAACAAATATGGGTGCTGAGCTTGGCGCTACCACATCAGTATTCCCATCAGACGAAATTACCAGAGAATTCATGAAGGCGCAGGGCAGAGAAGAAGACTGGACAGAACTTTCTGCCGATGAAGACGCTTACTATGACGAAGTGATCAATATTGATTTGTCAGCTCTTGTACCGATGGCAGCCTGTCCGCATAGCCCTGACAATGTCAAGACCATTGAAGAAATCGGTCCTCAGAAGATAGATCAGGTATGCATCGGTTCCTGCACCAACTCTTCCTATCTCGATCTGATGAGAGTTGCCGCCATCCTCAAGGGTAAGACAGTACATCCTGATGTCAGCCTTGCCATCGCACCCGGCTCAAAGCAGGTGTATAATATGCTGGCAAAGAACGGCGCTCTGGCAGATATCATCGAAGCCGGTGCCAGAATTCTTGAATGTGCCTGCGGTCCGTGCATCGGTATGGGACAGTCACCCAACAGCAAGGGCATTTCTCTGAGAACCTTTAACCGTAACTTTGAAGGCAGAAGCGGCACCCGTGACGGACAGATTTATCTTGTCAGCCCTGAAACCGCAGCAGCATCTGCACTGGCAGGCGTTTTCACTGATCCGAGAACACTGGGTGATGCCGTTAATATTCCGTTGCCCGAAAAGTTTGATTACAACGACAATATGGTAGTGGCACCTGCTCCTGTGGAGGAAATGGACTCCGTAGAAGTTCTCAGAGGCCCCAATATCAAGCCTTATCCCGAAACAGCACCGCTTGCAGAGAATATTAGCGTACCGTGTTCTCTGAAGGTAGGGGACAACATCACCACCGACCATATTATGCCGGCCGGCGCCAAGATTCTTCCGCTGCGTTCCAATATTCCTGCCATTTCGGAGCATTGCTTCACCGTATGCGATAAGGACTTTCCCGCTCGTGCCAAGAGATTGGGAGAGAGCATCATTGTCGGCGGCGTCAACTACGGACAGGGATCTTCCCGCGAACACGCAGCGCTTGCTCCGCTGTATCTGGGCATCAAGGCAGTTGTTGTCAAGTCCTTTGCTCGTATTCACAGAGCGAATTTGATCAACGCGGGTATCCTGCCGCTGACATTTGCCAACGAAGCGGACTATGATAATATCAAAGAGGGTGACGAGCTTTCTTTGCCGAACGTACGCAAGATGATTGAAGCCGGCAAAACAACACTGCTGCTGATCAACCGTACACAGGGAAAAGAGATTCCCGTATTGTGCGAGCTTTCCGGCAGAACAAAGGATATTATTCTTGCCGGCGGTCTTCTGGATTATACCAGAAATGCAAAATAATCCGATGCTTCAAGCGTATTCAGCATCAAAGAGATGCAGCCCCTTAAATGCTCTCAAAAAAACCGGAAGGAATGAATTTTCATGGAAAAAATAAAAATGATGACGCCGCTGGTTGAAATGGACGGCGACGAAATGACGAGAATTATCTGGAAGATGATCAAGGATAAGCTGATTCTTCCGTATGTTGACCTTAAAACAGAATACTATGATCTCGGACTGGAAAACAGAGAAAAGACCAAGGATCAGGTAACGATTGATTCGGCTGAGGCAACCAAAAAGTATGGAGTTGCCGTTAAGTGTGCAACAATCACTCCGAACGCCGAGCGTGTCAAGGAATATAACCTGAGCCAGATGTGGAAATCTCCTAACGGTACGATCAGAGCGATTCTGGACGGCACCGTGTTCAGAACACCGATCGTTGTCAAGGGCATTACCCCCTATATCCCCACATGGACAAAGCCCATTACGATTGCCCGTCATGCTTATGGCGACGTTTACAAGAACACAGAGATGGTTGTTGCAGACGGCAGTAAAGCAGAGCTGGTTGTGACAGACAAGGACGGCAACGAAACCAGACAGCTCATTCACGAGTTCAGCGGATCTGACGGTATTATTCAGGGCTTGCACAACATTGACAAGAGCATCAGCAGCTTTGCAAGAGCCTGCTTCAATTTTGCTCTTGACAAAAAGCAGGATATCTGGTTTGCTACCAAGGATACGATTTCCAAGAAATATGATCACCGCTTTAAGGATATTTTTAACGAGATTTTTGAAGCAGAATACAAAGAAAAGTTTGAACAGGCAGGAATCACGTATTTCTATACCCTGATTGATGACGCTGTTGCAAGAGTTGTCCGCAGCGAAGGCGGTTATATCTGGGCTTGCAAGAACTATGACGGCGACGTAATGTCCGACATGGTAGCCACAGCCTTCGGTTCTCTTGCTATGATGACATCCGTACTGGTTTCTCCTGAGGGAATCTATGAATATGAAGCCGCTCACGGCACAGTACAGCGTCATTATTACAAGTATCTCAAAGGTGAGTCAACTTCTACCAACTCTGTTGCAACCCTCTTTGCATGGACAGGCGCCCTCAGAAAGCGTGGACAGCTTGATCATAATGAAGCACTGGTATCTTTTGCCGACAAGCTGGAGCAGGCTACCATTGGTACGATTGAGGACGGTATCATGACAGGTGATCTGGCAGCATTGTCTACGCTGGAGAATAAAACGAAGGTAGATACCGAAACCTTCCTGGAAGAAATCAACAAGCGTCTTGCTGCACTGGTATGCGGCGCATAAGTACTTGCTCATCCGGAACTGACACCGAAAAGTCCGGTTGAAAACAGTTATGTTAATCAATTCAGCCGCTTTTGCAGCACTCAGAAAGTGCTGCAAAAGCGGCTTTGTCATTTGGATAAAAATCCGGCTGTTCATTTGAAGATAGTTTACGGTGATAAAAGGGCGGGAAATCATTGCTGTATCGAGCAAATTTTCCATCAGGGCAGAATGAAAAAACGAGGGCGGATCAATACGGATTTTTTACGAAGATCTGTACCCAGCAATTCACACCGTTCTTTGAGCACATCGCAACGCCGATATGCGTCATTTCGTCAGAGAGAATATTGTTTCTGTGACCTTCTGAATTCATCCAGCCTCTCATCGCAACAGCAGGAGAAGACTGCCCTCTTGCAATATTTTCTCCTGCCTTGGAATATCTGAGGTTAAAATCCTTCAGAACGGTAAAACAGGAAGTGCCGTCAGGTCGGGTATGTGAATAAGACTCTGTCAATTCCTGAGCCCTGACAGCCGCCGCCTGCATCAAATTGGGTTTAACGGTGTAAGGAGCCAGACCGACTTTCTGCCGTTCTTCATTAACCAGCTTGATAACCTCCTGAGCGTAAAGCGATGCGGTATCTTCAAAAACGGTTAATGTGAAATATTTCTTGGAAAGACCGCCGTTTTCATCTCTCACCTTTACACAAACACTGTAGTCCGTTGCGATGGCAGGCTTGATGGTGACGGTTGTATTTTCTTTGTTGTTTTGTTTAACCGTCCAGTTTTGACCTGTCAGTTTCTTGTACAGTACAGAATAGGTGTATTTCCCGATGCCGCCTGTTGCAGATGCGTTGACAGTGATAGTTTCACCTGCGGCAAGGCTTGTTTTTGATACGGTCGAGGTGTTCTTAAGCTTTGTACTGACTTTTAAGGTAAAGTGTTTTTTGGCAATTGTGCCGCTGCTGTCCTTTGCTTTTACACAGATATCGTAATCAACGGCAGCTGCGGGTGTGACAGATACGACGGCATTTTCCTGATAGTTTTGCTGGACAGCCCATTTGGTGCCGGATTGTTTTTTGTATAGTACAGCGTATGTATAAGATCCGCTGCCACCACTTGCTGCTGCGTTGACAGTGACAGAATCCCCCTTTATGATAGCATCTGCTGATAAGGTGGAATCATTTGTGAGTTTTTGAACGGCGGGGAGAGAGGCAGAGGGTGCTTCTGCGTCTGAAATCAGGGGAAAGCCGTACGAAACACCCGCAGCCATTGTCACTGCAGCCGTGACAGACAGAATTCTTGTAAACAGTTTTCGTTCCATCATGATTACCTCCGTATTTTTTTGATACTATAACTGTATCATGAAACATGACAAAAATCTATTCTATTGGTAATTATTTTTATGTGAAATATTGTTATCAAGAGGATATATTCGTTGAAGCGGTAGTTTGTTTGATAGAGTTGATGATGCTTGAATGGAAACAAAAACGTGTTGTCTTCATACGGCAGCTCTCATAAGCGTAAAGTATGGGGTGTGTAGTGCAGAAGAATGTGTGCGGTAAAGCGAAAGATTACAATAAGTAAGCGAGTGCGATAGAAAAGACGATGATTTGGAAAGGCGGACACCGTGCAGAAGTACCGGATGAGCGTACAAGTGCAGCAGTCTGCGTTACGGTAATCTATTATTATAAACTGACAGATGCGAGCCTATCAGTTCATTCTTGCGGAATATGGTTTGTGTACTTAATTCTTAGATATAGTCAGCAGTTTCAGAAAAGGTTTTTTGCGTGTGACTGTCCCGGTAAAACTGATATTCATGAGACTGAGTATCTTTGCCTTGACGAATCAACAACAAAAGTGTAGAATAAAACAGGCTTAGAAATGTTGAGGAAAAGGTGTGAAAGGAAATGCCGAAATTATGTCCGCTGTTCAGCGGCAGCTCCGGCAATAGCTATTATCTGGAAAGTGCAGGAAGAGGTATTTTAGTGGACTGCGGCAGGAACGCCAAGCAGTTGGAAAATGCACTGAAAGAGCACGAAATAGATATCAGTCGGATAGAAGCGATATTTATTACGCATGAACACACAGATCATATCAGTGCGCTGAAGGTTTTTGCAGGGCGTCATAAAATCAAGGTGTATGCTTCTTACGGAACCATCGAGGCGCTGTCAGCGAAAAATCTGTTGAATGAAAAAGTCAGTATAGAGCCGATTACATTGGACGGCAAAGAGCTGGACGGAATGCTTGTCGTACCGTTTCGTATCTCTCATGACTGTGCGGAGGGATACGGTTATACGATAGAAACCCAGGACGGAAGGAAAACGGCATTTGCCACTGACACAGGAATCATCACGCCTGCCATTCAGCAAGCCCTGACGGGGTGTGATACGGTAGTGCTGGAGTCAAACCATGACGTGGGAATGCTGCAGTGCGGTATGTACCCGTATGTGCTGAAACGCAGGATTATGTCGGAGCTTGGACATCTGTCCAATGAAGCCTGTGCCCAAACGGCTGTCGGGCTGGTGCGTTCGGGAACGACAAGAATTCTGCTGGCACATCTCAGCAAAGAAAACAATATTCCTGAATTAGCACTGCAGGCTTCGTTGTGTGAGCTGGAGCAAAGCGGAATGAAACAGGACAGAGATTTTCTGCTGACGGTTGTACCTGAATGGAGTACTCTCAGACCGGTGATTTATTAAAGAAACATGAGTCCGAAATGGTTTTGTCAGAAGGGGGTAACGACGTCAGGCAAGGATGCATCTGTTTTGAAAGGTCAGATAATGTTTACAACGGCAAATCTATTATTTGTCTTTTTAACTCGGAGCAAAGCCCGATGTAAGCTCGCTTAACATTGGCTGCGACGAGGCAACCTCACCGCAGGAGCTTAGCTTCTTATAAAAAGGGCGGTGCAGCTATGCTTAAAAAACTCTGTGACAGATAGGAAAGAACAAGACAGTATATAAGGAGTAAGCTGAAATGCTGGGAATAGAAATCATCTGCGTTGGAAAACTGAAGGAAAAGTATTGGCAGGATGCCTGTCAGGAATACGCCAAGCGGCTGAAGGGTTTTTGCAGCTTCAGAATAACAGAAATAGAGGAAGAGAGAATGCCTGACAATATATCCGAGGCGCACATACGGCACACGCTGCAAAAAGAAGGAGAAAGAATTCTTGCTGCCGTACCAAAGGGTGCGGTCATAGCGGCAATGTGTATTGAAGGCAGACAGCGCAGTTCTGAGGAACTGGCAGCCACGCTGGAGGAACTGGCAGTTTGCGGCTGTTCGCAGATTGCGTTTGTAATCGGCGGCTCATGGGGGTTGTCAGAAGCAGTAAAGGCAGCGGCCAAAATCAGACTGTCCATGTCAAAAATGACGTTTCCGCATCAATTGGCAAGAGTTATGCTTTGTGAACAGATTTACAGAGCCTTCTCAATCAACAGCAATTCAAAATATCACAAATAAAAACAGAAGGGAGAGCATGGAAAGAATATGAATTATCTGATACAAACGCACGGGCTGACCAAGAAATACAGGTCAAAAATAGCGGTAGATCATATTGATCTCAACATCAAAGAAGGAGAAATCTACGGACTGATCGGAAAAAACGGTGCCGGAAAAACAACCGTTATGAGAATGCTCAGCGGGCTGTCCAATCCTACGGAGGGAAGCTATTCGCTTTTCGGAAAAGAAGGTCATGAGCTTCACAGCGAAATGAGAAAGGTGGGGGTTCTGATTGAGGCGCCGGGAATCTTTCCGAAGCTTTCGGCGTATGACAATCTGAAAATGAAATGTCTTGCCATGGGCTGCGACAGTAAAGCCTATATCGAAGGTTTGCTGGAGTTGGTTGGATTGGCAGATACCGGCAAAAAGAGGGTAGGCGCATTTTCATTGGGGATGCGGCAGCGGCTTGGCATTGCGCTGGCATTGGCAGGTGACCCGGCGCTGATCATACTGGACGAGCCGATTAACGGACTTGACCCACAGGGTATTGCGGATATCCGGAATACTCTGTCGGTGCTTCGCTCTGAAAAGCATATCACTATTATGATTTCCAGCCATATTCTGGAAGAACTTGAGAAACTGGCAGACACCTACGGAATCATAAATGAAGGAAAGCTGATTGATGAGTTTACAACGGAGGATCTGCACAATAAAAGCGGTAATTACACGATGATTGCGACAGATGATAATGAAAAAGCTGCCGGTCTGATATCCGAAATGGGCATTGAAGGTATAACGCAAAACGGACGATATCTGCGTCTGCCGCAGAAACTGGATAAAGACACAAATGTGGTCAAATATCTGGTACAAAAAGATATATTTGTCAGAGAGGTCAGAGAGGAATTCTTCTCGCTGGAGGATTATTATTTGTCAGTGACGAAGGAAGGAGGCAATAACAATGGGTAATTTACTGAAGATGGATTTTTTTAAGCTGAGAAAGATAAAGCTGTTTTGGATTTCAGGTATTATTCTTTTGGTGGTCAATGTGATTCTTCCCATTATCAGCAAATTATTTGCCGATCTGCTGCTGCGCATCTGTGAGCAGTCAGGCGATACCACAGCATTGGCAGATGCACTTCAACTGGTAGAAATAATGAAACAGCCTTATCTGCTGTCCGACATTTTTCGCACGTCCTTCGGAGGGCTTTCCGTGCTGCTTTTGCTGATCATGATCTCTGCCGTCAGCTTTTCTTATGCCGATATAACAGGCGGATTTGTCAAGAATATAGCAGGTCAGATTCCGAGCAGGGGATATCTGGCAATATCCAAGTGGATCGTCATTATGGTACATAATCTGGTGCTGATGGTGTGCTGCATGGCAGGGGCACTGATCGGACAGGGTGTTTCCAGAGGTATCAATGCCGATTCGCAGATAGGAGAAGGACTGTTAGAATTTTTTGCAAAATATCTCCTGTTAGGCGGCGTGTGTGCTTTTCTGCTGTTTTTTACAACCGGAATCTGTAAAAGAGTACTGGCAATTGTACTCAGCGTGATACTTTCTACAGGATCATTGTCGATTATTTATCTGCCGTTGAATTTTGGTTTAAGCAAGCTGTTCAATGCAGAAATTGACATTACAAAATATGCACCGGATCAGATGCTGACGTTTACAAAGATCAATCCGTGGGTTGCGTTGGCAGAGGCAGCCGTACTTACCGTACTGTTTTTGTTCCTTACGGTTACTATTATGAAAAAGAGAGATGTTCATTAAACCGATTCTGTCAGAAAAAAGCTCTTAACTTCGAAGACCGTATTTCCAGGTTCCAACTCAGCAGCCGGAAATACGGTCTTTGGCAATATTACCATTAAAAGAAACGAAATCTTGTATAAAACAACAATTTTTTTAATTTTTTTAATTCCTCTTTTCAAAAATTGTGCAATATGTTATAATGTCAATATAGAATACTTTTACTATAGGAGGACTTGTGTTATGTATTATCTCGGTATTGACCTCGGCGGTACCAATATTGTAGCCGGCGTTGTTGATGAGGAAGGCAATATTATCGTAAAAGCAAGCTGCAAGACCAATATCCCCCGTTCCCAGGAGGCAATTTGCGATGATATGGCGGCCGTTGCGCTGAAGGCACTGGAAAGCGCAGGATTGACCAAAAATGACATCAATTATGTCGGCATCGGCGCACCGGGCGCTGTAAACGGTGATACTGGTGTGATCGAGTTTACCAACAATTTCAATTTCCACAACTGGAAGATCGGTGAAATGATGAAAGATCGTCTGGGTGTTGATATTTATGTGGAGAACGACGCCAATGCAGCGGCTTACGGCGAATATACCGTTGGTGCAGCCAGAGATGCTAACGATGCAATTGTCATTACCCTTGGTACAGGTGTAGGCGGCGGTATTATCATTGACGGCATGATCTACAGCGGTTCCAACTATGCAGGCGCAGAGCTGGGACATACGGTTATTCAACACGGCGGCCGTCAGTGTTCCTGCGGCAGAAAAGGCTGCTGGGAAGCATATTCTTCCGCAACCGGTCTGATTAATATGACAAAGGAAGCCATTATCAATCCTTACAATAATAATTCTATTCTGTATAAGATGATAGACGGCGATACTTCCAAAATCACAGGTAAAACAGCCTTTGATGCTATGCAGCAGGGATGCGAGGTAGGTAAAGCAATTGTTGATGAATATATTTCCTACCTGGGCTGTGGACTGGTCAACATCATCAACATCTTCCAGCCCGAGATTCTGTGTATCGGCGGCGGTGTAAGCAGCCAGGGCGATAATCTTCTGTTACCTTTGAAGAGAATTATTGAGGCTGAGCGTTACACGAAGCATAATGATAAGCAGACAGAAGTATGCCTGTGCCAGTTGGGCAATGATGCAGGTATTATCGGCGCTGCTTTCCTGGGCAAATAATCCTTGGAAAATTGGCGTTGCAGCTTTGCAGTGAGTTTTCACAAAAAATTCATAACATAACGGGGGACTGTCACAGAATTCTGCGTTCTGATCTGCCCCCGAAAAGTTGGACTTCGTATCGAAAGCGTAGTAGTTTACAACTGCTGCGCTTTTGCTATGCAGCGAAAAGGTAAATTGTGCAATGAAACTGATCAACCGACATTATCTGATACTAAATTCAATTAAATACTATCATTGAATTGTGCTGTGCTGCACACAGTGTTTTCAGCAGAACCGGCTGCTGATTATTTAGGATAAACGTACACAGAACAGCGTTAGTGATTATTCTGTCAGGAAAAGACTTGTCATTCCGGCAGTAGTACAGATATGTTGCCGGCAAAAGGATGGAATGCACAGGCTGCAGACCGTTACAGAGTTTTTTAACACAATAGTCAATAAAAAACAGGCGCACTCCTTATGCGGGTGTGCCTGTTTTATGACAGTGAATCATCTGACGGAACTACTGTTAATAGCACAGAACTTCGTGTCCAGTTTCAGTGACCAAGACCATGATTTCCCACTGTGCAGAAGGTTTTTTATCGGCGGTAGTAACTGTCCATCCGTCTGTTTTGTCTACGTTGACTCTGTGAGTACCCATATTCACCATAGGCTCAATGGTAAAGATCATGCCGGGGACCATCAGCATATCTTCTCCGGCTTTTGTTACGTAACTGACCCATGGATCTTCGTGAAACTCCAGTCCCACGCCGTGTCCTCCAATTTCACGGACAACCTCATAACCGTTTTTGACGGCATGGTCATTCACTGCTTGTCCCATATCTCCTAAGAAGCCCCATGGCTGAACTTTTTCAAGTCCAAGCTCAACACATTCCTTCACTACCTGTACCAGCTTGCGGTTCTCAGGGCTGACGTCACCGATGCAGAACATACGGGAAGAATCAGAAAAGTAGCCGTTAAGAATAGTTGATGCGTCTACGTTGACGATATCGCCTTCCTTGAGAATGATCTTGTCAGACGGGATACCGTGGCAAACCACTTCGTTGATGGAAGTGCATACACTCTTGGGATATCCCTGATAGTGCAGCGGTGCCGGAACAGCACCGAATTCTGCGGTTTTTTGAGCAACGAGATCATCTATTTCCTGTGTTGTCATACCGGCATGGATATGTTCCGCTACATAGTCCAGTACAGCGATGTTGACCTTACAGCTTTTCTTTATTTTTTCAATCTGTTCTGGTGTTTTGATAATGCTGTGATCAGGAACGATGTGTCCCAGACTTTTGTAATAGGCAATTTTAGCGTCAAATTCTTCATGACACTTTTTGTACTTTTTACCGCTGCCGCACCAGCAGGGGTCATTTCTTCCGATTTTATTAGCCATCGTAATTCATCCCTGTTCTTTCTGTTAGATATATTAAATCATCTGCCGACAACCCTATTATACACATCTTTTTCTGAAATGTAAACACCAATTCCTGCAGATTTCATATAATGGAATGAAAAACAATCCTGAAAGGGCAAAGGGATTGTATAACCAATCACCGATGTCCCCCGGGTCTCGCCTGCCGGCTCGGTCGGTGCTTCTGCTTCGCAGAGGTGTCCAC